>JBJEXC010000001.1:0-79037 GCA_051885355.1 Alphaproteobacteria bacterium
TCTTTACCCCCTTATTTTAAAAATCCCACATATCAAAGATAGTGGCCGGGCAGTTGAACATCCAATTAGACTATGGCTCTTATGACCTTTAGAGCATAAAGAATATACTCCTGTTGTATAATCATAAGCTACCCAACCAAAGGTTGGGCATCAGGTATAATAACAAAAAAAGATACTCTGAGAGTATCTGTTATATTTTGCAATATACCTCGTCTAATAAAGCCGTTCAAAGCTCCGTATCACTATATACTGATACTAAATACAGTTATTTACTGTATCTGAAAACAAATATAACATAGTTTGTAAAAAAGTAAAATAAAAAATAAAATAAGAATATTATTTCTTGCAAAATTCATTAACATTCTATAAAATTTCTTTATTATTTAATCTTGGGAGTTATAAATGAAAATATCTAAAATAAAACTTTTTACTATATCAATAATAATGATAGTTGCCGTAATTCTTGTAATACCAACTTTTTTGACAGAGGAACAAAGATTACATCTTCCAGAATATATGCAAGATTCTGAAATATCATTAGGTCTTGATTTAAAAGGTGGTGCATACATTTTACTTGAAGCAGATACTGACGGAGTTATAAAAGAACGCTACGCAATGTTAAAAGATACATTAAGAAAGGAACTTCGTGGCGATAAATCAAATAATCAAAAAATGATACCTTACTCCAATTTAACAGGTGTTTCCAATTCTGTAAGTGTTGTTATAAAAAATAGTGATGATATTAATGAAGCAAAAAAACGTATCAAAAATGCAACCTCAAACGAAGTTGAAATTGATACAACTGATAATAAGTTAAAAATTTATTATTCTCCAGCAGCAATTTCAAAAATAAAAACTGATGTGCTTTCAAATTCTATTGAAATAGTTCGTCGTCGTGTAGACAGCCTTGGCAACAAAGAACCATCTATTCAAAAACAAGGTGAAAACAGAATTATGGTCCAACTTCCTGGTGTTGATAATCCAGACAGAGTAAAGGAACTTATCGGAAAAACCGCAAAAATGACTTTCCACGAAGTTGATGAAGAGGCTATGCAAACAGGTCATATCTCACTTGATAGTGAAGTAATTGATGGCATAGTTATCAAAAAGAAAATTGCAGTCAACGGTGATACATTAACCGATTCTCGCGTTGCATACGACAGAAATGGTCGTCCAGCCGTCACAACAACCTTTAACACAGTCGGTGCAAAATCATTTGCAAAATTAACACAGGACAATGTCGGCAAACGATTCGCAATAGTCCTTGACGGTCGCGTTCTTTCTGCTCCAGTTATTCAAGAAGCAATTACCGGTGGTTATGGCCAAATCACAGGAAGTTTCACCACTCAACAAGCAAACGACTTATCAACTATGCTTCGTTCTGGTGCTCTTCCAACAGAATTAACTGTAGTAGAAGAAAGAACCGTAGGTGCAGGCCTTGGTGCCGATTCTATTACAAAAGGAAGTTTCGCAAGTATCTTAGGTCTAGTAATAGTTCTTGTATTTATGGTCCTAACTTACGGAGTTTTAGGTATATTCTCTGACATAGTCCTAATATTCAACATAATACTTATATTTGCGGGTCTTGCCCTAACTGGTGCAACACTAACTCTCCCTGGTATAGCAGGTATCGCCCTTAACATAGGTATGGCAGTTGATGCAAATATCTTAATATTTGAAAGAATGAGAGAAGAAGCAAGAAATGGAATGAGTGCAATAAAGTCAATCGAATCCGGATTCGCAAATGCTCTTTCCGCTATTATGGATAGTAATATCACAACCCTTGCATCAGGTTTAATCTTATTCCAATTTGGAACTGGCTCAATAAAGGGATTCGCAGTCACCCTTATTATGGGTATAATCGCCTCCCTATTTACAAATATAACTTGCCTTAAATTCATAATGGAACTTTGGGCAAAAACTGGCAAAACAAAAAAAGTTGATTTATAAGAGAGTTTGAAAATAAAAGGAAACAAAAATGAAATTAACAGATTTAACAATAGCACAAGCAAAAAATTTATTATCAAAAAAGGAAATATCTGCCGTTGAACTTACACAGGCATATATTGATAATATGGAAAAGTATAAAGGCCTTAACGCTTATGTCACCCAAACCCCAGAACTTGCCATTTCACAGGCAAAAGTAGCAGATGAAAATATCGCACTTGATAAAGCAAGAGTTTTGGAGGGCATCCCTATGGCAATAAAGGATTTATTCTGCACAAAAGGGGTAAGGACAACCGCTTCTTCAAAAATGCTTGAAAATTTTGTTCCAGAATATGAATCAACTGTATCTGATAAACTTTTAAAAGCAGGTATTACAATGCTTGGTAAAACATCATTGGATGAATTTGCTATGGGTTCAACAAACTTAACCTCCTACTTTGGCGAGGTTAAAAATCCATACAAAAGAAATGGTGAGGATTTAGTCCCAGGTGGCTCATCCGGTGGTTCTGCTTCCGCTGTTGCATCAGGTCAAGCAATGGCTGCAACTGGCTCTGATACTGGTGGTTCAATCCGTCAACCATCATCATTTTGTGGACTTGTAGGCATAAAACCAACCTACGGCCGTGCTTCCCGTTATGGTATAGTTGCTTTTGCTTCTTCCCTTGATGTCCCAGGGATAATTGCAAGAACAGTTGAAGATAACGCACTTCTTTTAAATGTGATTTCAGGTCAAGATGATAAGGACCCAACAACCGCACCTCGTGCTGTTCCTGATTTTACAAAGGTTTTAGGTGAAAGCATAAAGGGATTAAAAATCGGTATTCCAACTGAATACAAAAGCGATAAACTTAATCCAGAAGTTCAAAAACTTTGGGACGAAATGGCAAAAAATCTTGAAAGTTTAGGAGCAGAGGTTGTTGAAGTATCTCTACCACTTACAAAATTTTCACTTCCTGTTTATTACATAATCGCACCAGCAGAGGCATCTTCAAACCTTGCAAGATACGATGGTGTAAAATATGGATACAGAACGGATAAACCTTTCCACTCCCTTGATGAAATGTATGAATTAACAAGGACAGAAGGTTTTGGTGCAGAGGTTAAAAAACGACTTCTTATAGGTTCAACAATTTTAACCGAGGAATTCTATGAACGCTCTTATTTAAAGGCTCTTAAAACTCGTCGCCTTATTTGTAACGAATTTGATGAAGTATTCAAAAAAGTTGATGTAATCCTAACCCCATCAGCAACTGGTAGCGCATTTTCAAAAAATGATTCGCTTTCACCTCTTGATGTCTACCTAAACGATATTTATACTGTGGGTGCAAGTTTGGCGGGTCTTCCTGCAATAAGTGTTCCTGTCGGTTATGATAAAAACGGATTACCTCTTGGACTTCAATTAATTGGAAGAAGATTTGATGAAGAAACAGTATTCAAGTTTGCTCATCATATAGAAGATATTTCAAAATTCGATAACACACCATCAAAGGTAATGGGAGAATAACAATGACATATATTTTAAAAGGCAAAAACAAAGAATATGAAATGAATATCGGTTTGGAAATCCATTGCCAGGTAATAAGCGATTCCAAACTTTTTTCAAAAAGTTCTACAAAATTTGGTGCTCTTCCAAATACCCATGTGTCATTTCTTGACTCTGGTTTTCCAGGGCAACTTCCAGTTATAAATAAATTTTGCATAGAACAGGCAATTAAAACAGGTTTAGGCTTAAATGCAACTATCAATAAAAAATCCGTATTTGATAGAAAGCATTATTTCTATGCCGACCTTCCAACCGGATACCAAATCACACAACAATTTCATCCAATAGTAAGCGATGGTTGGGTTGAAATTATAAACGAGGAAGGCGTATCAAAAAAGATTCGCATTGAAAAACTTCATGTTGAACAAGATGCTGGAAAACTTACCCACGATTTATCCCCAACAAAATCTATGGTGGATTTCAATCGTGCAGGTGTAGCCCTTATGGAAATAGTTTCAAAGCCAGATATGGCAAGCCCTTACGAGGCTGGTGAATATATAAAAAAGATTCGCTCTCTTGTCCGCTATCTTGGAACATGTGACGGTAATATGGATGAAGGAAGTATGCGTTGCGATATAAACATTTCCCTCCGTGAAAAGGGAAGTGATACTTTCGGCACCAGAACCGAAACAAAAAATGTGAACTCTGTCCGATTCGCAATACAGGCAATTGAATACGAATCCAATCGCCAACTTGAAATCTTGGATGACGGTGGTAAGATAGTTCAAGAAACAAGACTATTTGATGCAAACACTGGCACAACTCGTTCAATGAGAAGTAAGGAAAATGCAATAGATTACCGTTATTTCCCAGACCCTGACATTATGCCTCTTATTTTAGAGGAGGGCTTAGTAGAACGCATAAAGGAATCTATGCCAGAACTTCCTGATGCAAAAAGAAAAAGATTTATTGAGGAATACAAACTTTCTGACTATGATGCGGATATTTTAACTGCGGAACGCGAAGTTGCTGAGTATTTTGAAGATGCAGTCAAAGACACCCAATCACACGATGGAAAAATGGTTGCAAACTGGATGCAAACAGAACTTTTCGCAGTTCTTAACAAAGAGGGCAAAGATATAACAGAAAGTCCAATTTCTCCGCAATCTTTGGGTGAACTTATTGACCTTATAAAAGATGGCACCATCAGTGGAAAAATCGCAAAAGATGTTTTCAAAATGATGTATGAAGGTGACGAAAAATCTCCTCGTAAAATAGTTGAAGAAAAGGGCTTAAAGCAAGTATCTGATACCGGTGCAATTGAAAAGGTAATCGATGATATAATAGCATCTTCACCTGATAATGTTGCATTGTATAAGGGTGGTAAAGTTCAACTTTTCGGCTGGTTTGTTGGTCAAACATTAAAGGCAATGAAGGGACAAGCCAATCCACAAATTGTGAACGAAATCTTGAAAAAGAAATTAGGATAAAATTTTTCTTATTTAATTTAAAAATCCCCTCACTTGAGGGGAAATTTTTTTTCTTATTGATAATATCTTGAAATAATTTTGTCATTCCTTTTTACACCATATTTATTGTAAAGGTATGACATATAATCATCAAAAATATTTTCTGAGATATTTTTTTGTTCGGAGGTTTTGAATTTTTCAAATTCTGCCTTATCCTTTTCTGTTATACTTGGAAGTATTACTCCTCTTACCACAGCAACATAATAAACATCTGGTGATTTTGTTATGAAAGGTTTGTTTAAATCTTCGCTGAATACTTTTGTTAAAAAGTTTGCATCAAAGGAGTTGTTAAACCTTCCTGTCTTTGTGTTTAAAGAAGTGTTTGCTGATTTATCAACATTTATGACTGCGGTTGAAAATTTTTCGCCTTTGTTAAGGTTTGCAAGTATTTCATTTACTTTTATAGAAGCCTGTGAAATTTTCATATTTTCATACCACATTTTGCTTAGTTCTGATTTTACAGTTTCAAATGCCTTTGGTCTTGGTTCAAATACTTTTTCAACAAATATTAACATTACATTGTCGCCGTTATCAAGAACATCGCTTATGCCATTTTCATCAAGTGCAAAGAACGCAATGTCGCGATATTTTTGTGTGAATATGCTGTCTTTGAAAAGTTTGCCATCTCTTTTTAATCCATCAACATTTAGATCTGGCAAGTCAACCTTTTTTACATTAAATGTTTTTGCAGTTTCTGTTATGTTTGCACCACCATTTATTTCATCTATGATATTTTCGCCAATTTCAACCATAGTTTTATATATTTTATCTGTATCATCGGATTTGATATTTTTATATTTTGAAGCATCATTTGCGCTTATAATGATATAAGAAATTTTTCTGTATTCAGGTTGTGAGAATTTAGAGATGTTTAGTTGATAAAGTTCCTTTAACTCCTCATCCTTTGAGGTAGAGGTGATTTTTTCATTTGCGACTTTGAAACTTACAACATCGATAATTCTTTCTTCATTTTTTTGCTTATAAAGTATTTCAGCAATGCCTGTTGGATCAATGTTGCTTACTATTGCATTTACTAAGATTTCTCTGGCAATAGAGTTTGCAATTTCATCTACAAAAGTTTTTTCGGAAACATTATTTGCTTCTAAGATATAAGCAAATTTTTCTGGTGAGAAATTGCCCTTTTCATCTTGGAATTCCTTTGTATTTTGGATGATTTCATAGATTTTTTCATCTGTTACATAAATGCCTTGATTTTTTGCCTCTGCATCAAGTAAAAATCTGTAAATCATATTGTTTATCACTTGGTCAAGAAGTCCCATTTGAACTGCTTGCTTATAATTAAAATTGATATTGCCCCCCATCGCAGATTGCATTTGGGCTATTTGTCTTTTAAATTCGTCTTCTAATTCTACAGAGGAGACATTTTTGCCTGCGATTTTTAATGCGACATCAGAGCCAGCCATATTTTGCCCGCTTATTCCCCAAAAGATAAAACTAGCACCTATTATAAATAATAAAATTCTGCTTACCCAGGTTTCAGAAGCGTTTTGTAATTTTTTAAGCATTTTATATTCCTTTCGTAAAAATTTTTTTCACTTTTATATAGAAATAACAAAATAAATGTGTTAAAACAAGAAAAATATTAAATAATTTTTAAATATAAACAAAAAGGAGTAAAAAATGGCTTTTTCAAATAAAAAAATTATTGCTGGCAATTGGAAAATGAACGGACTTAAACAGGAAGGTTGGCAACTTACAAATGATTTATTAAATAAATTTGAAAGTCCAGATGCAAACTTGGGTTTCGAAATGATTATATGCCCACCAGCAACACTTTTATCAGAAATTACCGCTATGGTTGAAGGTTCACCAATTCAAACAGGTGCACAAAATTGTTCTGATAAATTAAATGGTGCATATACTGGTGAAATTTCCCCTGTAATGATAAAAGATATTGGTGCAAAGTTTGTAATACTTGGACATTCAGAAAGAAGAAGTTATTACGGTGAAACAAGTGCTATGGTTGCAGCAAAGGCTCAGGTTGCATTGGAGCAATCTTTAACACCTATTATTTGTGTTGGAGAATCTTTGGAGCAAAAAGAATCTGGTGTTGCTGGTGCAGTTATAGAAGAGCAATTCTTAACATCTGTTCCTGAAAATGCAACTGCTGATAATATAATAATTGCGTATGAGCCAGTTTGGGCTATTGGAACAGGAAGAGTGGCAACACTTCAAGATATAATTGATATTCATTCAAAAATTCGTGAAGTTGCAGAAAAGAAACTTGGTTCAAGGGATATAACAATTCTTTATGGTGGAAGTGTGAAACCTTCAAATGCAAAAGAAGTTTTCTCAACAAAGGAAGTAAATGGCGTCCTTGTTGGTGGTGCTTCACTTAAAGCAGATGATTTTTGGAGTATCGCTGAAGCAAGTGTTTAACTAAAAAAGTAAATGCAAATAAAAACCCCTCTGTGTGAGGGGCTTTTTTATTGTTTTATGTAAATATTATCTTGTCTTTTCATTTACATTATTTAATAACATATTTTTGCCATCATTATGTTTTATAGCACTTTCTAATAAGTTAATAATTTTAGTAGTATGTTGTTTTATTTGTTCGTCATGTATAAAATAATCTCTTAACTTTGCATATCTAATAGGAGTAAAATCATAAACATTTTTTATAAATAAGTTAGCATTATTTTTAATCAAGAAATCCACCATCTCAGGTTTTTCATTACTTATTGCAATAAACAAAGGCGTTTCATAATTTTTATCCAAAGCATCTATATTAAGTCCCGCATTCAAAAGAAGTTTTCCTGCTTCTATATTTCCATGAAAAGCCGCATAGTGCAAGTATGTCCAATCCATTGCATCATTTTTTCTTTTAATGCCTTTTTCTTTTATTAATAATTTTAATGTTTCAATATCACCACAGGCAATGCAATTTATTATATATTGTTGTTTCCCATTGCTGTCTTTATTAATAGATTCTATTTCAAAGTTTTCAATATTTGTAATAAGAGTATTCATAATATTACCTCGTTTTATAGAGACACTTATCCCGTGCCATCGTTTCGATTTTAACTTTATTATAAACAAAAAATAAAATAAGTCAATAATAAAATAAAAAGTAGGTAAAATGTTAAATTTTATTTGGAAAAGTGCAAAAAATAATGTATAATAATTTTCAAATAGGAGAGAAGTATGAAAAAATATTTTATAAATTTTGTATTAATATGTTCCTGCCTTTTTCCAATAAGCAATGTAAATGCTGGTGTTTGGGATTTATGGGCAGAGGAAGATGAAGAAGCAAATATGAGTGTTGGTTCTGTCAAAAAAACTACCACCACTACCACAACTAGAAATTTTTCTAGTCAACCTTCAACTTTGCAAACTTCATTAAGACAAACTACTCAACCTAAAAATGTTGTTATTCAACAACCAAGGTATGATAATACGACTAATGTTGCGACTTATTCAAACCCTATGCAAGGAAATAATATTGTGATGAGGAATTCTTTGACAAGCAATAATAATGATAATTACAATATTATTGATTACGATACTATACAAGCAGAACGTGATATAAAGGATGCTGAGGTTTTAAATTCCATTGATAAATGGCAACTTGGTTCAAAAAGTGTATATTGGGAAAATTATCGTGGAAACAATATAAGAATTGAGGTTTTAAGAAATAATCGTGATTTAAAAGAAATGCGTCTTAAATTTGTTCAATCACAAGATATAATTTCTGATCCTGATGGTTCAATTTCAGATATGCTTAACAAAGTTGCAGAGCAAGTAATGAAAAGAACTTGTGGTAAAAAGGCAAAACAATCAATTATCCTTTATGAACGCCCATCAATAGAATTATTGAAGGAAACTTCATACGATAATTATAAAATAGTTGCAAGAGGAACTTCTTTAAAAGAATATGGATTTAGGTGTATTTATTAAAAAATAAAAAAATACTTGCATTTTCTTTTATTATATAGTTTAATATACTCTATCTTTTGAAGATAGTCCTTTAAGTGGGGGTGTAGCTCAGCTGGTTTAGAGCGCTTGCCTGTCACGCAAGAGGTCGAGGGTTCGAGCCCCTTCACTCCCGCCACTTAAAATATTATAACTTAAAGGTAAAAATTGAAAAAATCTAATTCTCAAAATAACATATCTTCTATTTTAAATGTTTTAGGTATTACTCCACAAATAATAGTAATTTTTTTACTTATTACCCTTCTTATTGGTATTACCATAGGTTTGATTGTAAAAAGACAGAACATAGATGCAAAAGAAAAAGTTACAGTTGAAAAAACTACACCTATTTTTGATGAGGCTGAAATTGTTCCGATTCCTTTGGATATAAAAGAGGATAATAAAGAAAGTTTAATGGAAATTAAAAAAGACAGTCCGTTTGAAAAGTATGCTTTGCAAAGTGAAAAAACTGATAAACCTGTAATCGCTCTTATTATTGATGATATGGGTGTTGATATGATAAGGAGTAACAAAGTCCTTAAATTTAATTACCCATTTACTGTTTCATATTTGACTTATGCTCCGAACCTTCAATCCCAAATAAATTATGCTACAAAAACTGGGCACGAAATAATTTTACATATTCCTATGCAGGCATTAAATGATAATTACGATTATGGTGGGGAGTATCTTTCTACTAATAATGGGAAAACACAAAATCTTGAAATTTTGGCTTCTCAACTTGATAAGGTAAGTGGTTATATTGGTATAAATAATCATATGGGAAGTAGGTTCACATCTGATGAATATCAATTGAAAGCGGTTATTGAAGAATTGGCAAATCGTGGACTTGCATTTATCGATTCTAAAACTACCTCTCTTTCAAAGGCAGATAATATTGCGAAGGAAGTAAAAATTCCTTATGCAACGCGAGATATTTTCCTTGATGACAGTAACAGACCTCAAGATATAAAAAAAAGTTTAACCCAACTTGAAAATATTGCAAAAAAGCGTGGCTTTGCTGTTGCAATAGGGCACCCTAGACCAAATACTATAAAGATGTTAAAGGAATGGTTACCTTCTCTTGCGGATAAGGGAATTGAACTTGTTCCTATATCATATATAATTAAAAATTATCCTAAATTTTAAGATTTTGTTCTCCTAGTTAATCCCTTGAAATTATGCTATTATTTTCTTATATGATAGGAGGGAAAAATGGCGAATATCTTACTGGTCTACGGACACCCAAAAACACCAAAGAGTTTTAATTTTGATTTAAAGGAAAGATTGGTTGAGACATTGAAGGCGCACGGACATAATGTTCTTGTTCGTGATTTATATGAAATAAGTTTTAACCCTTTGCTATCATCAAAGGATTTGGAATTAATCCACAATAAACAAATTCCTGATGATATAAAAAAGGAGCAGGATTTTATCCGCAATGCTGATGTAATAATTTTTATATATCCTATTTGGTGGGCGGGACAACCTGCTATTATCAAAGGGTATATAGACAGAGTTTTTAGTTATGGTTTTGCATATATGTATAAGGGTGGTAGTGTTGTTGGGCTTCTTCCTGATAAAAAAGCAATTATCATAAATTCTAATGGAAATCCAACAGAACTTTATGAGCGTGAGGGTTTTTATGATGCTATGAGGTTGGTTGTAGATAAGGGTATTTTCAAATTATGTGGTTTTTCAAAGGTAAAACATTTGTTTTATGGAAGTCAGTCAACAAAGACAGATGATGAAAAAAACAAAGATATAAATAATGCGATAGATGAAACGATAATTGAAATAGAAGCAACAGATAAAAACTAAGAAAAAAAGCCCCATATTGAGGCTTGGCTTATTGGATTTTATTTATTTCCTCTTTACATTTTTTGATATCTTCTATAATACTTTTTAATTTACTTGATGCTATACCAGAAGTAATTGCACCGGCTCCACTTGTCGCTCCTCCTATAGCAGAAGTAATAGTTGTCGCAAGGTTTAGTCCATTGACTTTCTTACTGTCTGCTTCATCATCTTTTTTCTGTTCAATCCCAGAAATAGCAGATGTTACTGTCCCAGCAATAGAACTTGCTGTTCCTATACCTGATGTTACAGTAGATGCAATAGTTAAGTTATAGATTTTTTCTAGTTCTTTTACATCTATTTTTCCACATACTTCTTTTACTTTTTGCAGAGAGTTGATGTTGCTACTATTTTTTGCTGCTTTTTCATAAACTGCATTTAAATTCCAACTGATTCTCGGTTTATCTCCTCCTACATCACAATAAATACTATTTCCTCCAATAACTTTTATTTCTCCTAATTTATTTAATGCATGGTTTACAAGAGAATACTCATCAACAGATTTAATACACCATTCATCAATATTATTATAATTAAGTGCAATGGTTTCATTATTTGCTTGATTAATCCTATTACATTTTGCAAAACCTACATAAATAGAATTTGCACCAGAAAAATAAAAATAAACATCACTATTAAAAATTTCGTTATAATATTTTAACTTTTCTTTATCTATAATTGTATTAAGTGGGATACTATCATTTGCAGAAATACCGATTGAATTTTCAGAAACAAATTTAACAAAAATATCATCTGAATAAACTTTATTTGCCATAGGACATTTTTCAGTTCCAAATATGGTGGATACTTCCATACCTTGCTTTTCAGTAGATTCTCCTACACTAAGAGGCACAGAAGAAGTATTTCTCCTTCTTAAAGTTTTAGAATTTGCGATATTAAGGGAAAGAAATAATGATAGAATTACCCCCCCCCGTGACAACTTTTATATTTTGGCTAATCATTTTTTCTTCCTTTCATTGTTTTTAATGATTATAAACCTATATTATCATATTTTAGGAATTTACGCAAATAAAAAAGCCCCATATTGGGGCTTGATTTTTAATAACCAGTTTTGATTTGTTCTACCAATTCCTTAACTGTTGGAATGAAAGTTCCATTTTTGTAAAATGGATCAGTTTTGAAACGATGCACAATTTGTCCCGCAAACAAAAGATTTCCTTCTACATCATCAGTATGGGAAATATTTTGTAATGATTTTTGAATACAAAAACTTCTTGGGTCTGGTTGTATTACAACATTTTCTCTTTGTGTCCAGCCGGAAAACATACAATTTGAAAGACAACCCACACAATTTTTCATATCGTCCATTATAGATTCATATTTTTCCTTTGATACAAAAAGTAATGTATTTGAAGGGGTTTTTAAAATGTAATCATAACCGGCATTTATAAATTGGGTAAATTTTTCCTTGTCATTTTCATTGATGAAAACAGTTTTTTTGTTTGCAGTTAATTCCACAGGAATATTAAACTCTGCATTTCCTTCATTATTTTCAACATAGGAAATTTGACGAGTAAGTTGATTTTCTAAATCCTTTAAGAATTCGTTTTCAACCGCAGATGAATAAAGTCCAGTAGGGCTGAAAGTTTGAAGTTTCACACCACCTTTATCAATATTTAAAAGTTTGCGTTTTACACTGTCCTTTAATGGACTTTCCATTGTAACCATAGGGCGAGTTCCAAATTGAAATGCCACAGGTCCAATTTCATCATTATTCATATAGTCAAGCCATTCGGAAAGCCACCAAATACCGCCAGCAATTATTATAGGAACAGTTTTAAGCCCAACTTCGTTCATAAACTTTCTTATTTCAATTAATCTTGCCATAGGTTTTTCAGGAGCAAGAGGATTATCTGAATTTGAAAGTCCATTATGTCCGCCGGCAACCCATGGATCCTCATAGATAACAGCCCCAATCCATTCTTTGAAACGATAATAGGAACGTTTCCAAAGAAGTTGCAAAACTCTTGCAGAAGAAATAATTGGATTAAAGAAAACCTTATTTGTCGCACAAATGTCAGCAAGTTTAAATGGCATTCCAGCACCACAAGAAATTGCTTTTATTGTGCCCTTTGCCTTTTCAAGAACATTTGAAAGGAGTTCCTGAGAACCACCTTGCTCCCAAAGAATATTCATAAATACAAGTCCATTTCCACGCGATTCTTCATGTGCAATGGCTGCTTGATCAAGACAACCTTTTATCCCATATTCAATAAGTTCTCTTTGTCTTTCTTGACGATTCTTTCCCTTAAATAAAGGTTTTAAAAAATTTCCCTTTTCATCATAAAAGTCAGGATTTACACCAGAAAAAGTTCCAGCACCACCACAATTTGCCCATTTTCCAGAGGTAAGCCCAGTTGATACATTTACACCCTTACCACCTTCTATTAATGGCAAAATTTCTTTACCTGCAATACAAACGCTATTTAGAATCATTTTTCTTTCCAATACTTTTTATTTAATTTTAATTCTGTTATGTTAGCAAATAGTTATTGTAAAGTCAAAAAAATAATTGGCAAGTTGCAAAATAAATTAATTATGATTATTATTAGATAAAAATAAAAAAGAAATGAAGGTAAAAATGATTTTTAATGAGATTTTACAAGCAAATGTTTTACAAATAATGAATATATCATCTGTGATATTCGCATTTGAATTTATTGTATTATTATCGATTCTTTTTTTCAAAAGGTTTAAGAATAAGAAACTTTTCAAAAATATTAGTGAGGATTTGAAATACGAAATCACAGAAATTTTTAGTGTGTTTTTTTCTGGTTTATCAATTTCTGTATTATATCTGCTTTATATAAATTATTTTGATAATTTAGATGTGATTCTTTCATCTTTGTTAATAATAGCGATTCTGATTTTAGTAAATATAATTATAAAAATTATAAATATGCTTGCAAAGTATAATAAGGAATTTACAGAATTTTTCTTCACAACTTTGTTAAAAGGTATAGATGGAGTTTTTTTAGTCATTATTTTAACACAAACTTGTGCTATACTTGCCTCTCTTATTCCAATAGTTGATATAACAAGATTTTTTGGTGTTGATATTAAAAGGACAACACTTATAAACTTTCCATTCTTTATAATGGTATTGAATTTGCTTGTTTCAAATGTTGGATTGATTTTGCAATATTTCACAAGAAACTTGGATGTAAAAGTTCGCCAATATATAAACGAGTTTTTTGAAATATTTAGTTTTGTTGTAGTTGCTTTTTGGACCACATTTTGTTTTTCAATCAGTTATAATATATTTTTGATTTTTATGGTTGGAATAATAGGAAGTTATATAATTATAAAACTATCAACTTATTTAAAGAATATAAAGATGAAAAATACAAGCAAATTATCCGATAATTTCAAATTGCTTTATCCTATTTCTAATGCTGTTTGTGCAACATTTTTAAGTGGCGTTGTTATGTGTTTGATAATCTTTATTTCACTTAGATTTGGAAATTTTTATGGTATAGCAGTTGCAGCACTTTCAATGATAAGTTTTCATTTTTTCAGTTATTCAACAAATGTAATTTATAAAAATTCGGAAAGTTACCGATATGTTGCAAAAACTCTTAACAACATAGTGTTATTTTATGTTTTCTTTGAAACATTGGAATTTGTGGTAAAAAAGCAAATAAGCATAAATATTTTTTCAAACAGTGTTATAATAGGTTTGTTTTTAAGTATTGTTTTAGTTGTCTTTAATCTTTTAAAAATAGTAAATCTTGCCAAATATGCAGAAATGAAAACCAAAAGGTTATATCTGTTTTTAAGAAGTGCTTTATATATAGCATTATTTTGTGTATGTCTTTATTTCCTTTTCCCATATATAAATTATGAGGTTTTGGCTTCCTTTGTTTTTGGATTAATAGTGCTTACATCTTTTATATCATTAATTGTTACGAATGTTTCTGATATTATAGATAGTATTTTCTGTTCAAAGTTAAAAATTTGTGATATTACAAAAAATACTATAATTCCACTTTTAAATCAAATAACAACATTACTTATAATAATAACAATTTTATTATTACCAATTTTAAAGTGAGGGGAAAATGTTAAGTCCAATATATGAAGCAACTAAGTTGATAGGGGATACTTATGCAAAACAAATACAAAAATTTCCAAATGTAAAAGGATGTAGCGAATATTTTATCCATAAATTAAAGCATACTTTCGGTGTTTCCTCTGTTATTTTAGATATTATGATAAGGGAAAAATCAATTGCTCCTTTTTTAACAGATAAGATAAAGGAGTTGATTGAACTTTCCGCGATTCTTCATGATTTGGGACGATTTTATCAATTTGATGAAAATGGAAAACATATTCCAAATCCTATATTTCATCATGGTGATAAGTCAGTTGAACTTATAAAGGATAATATAAATTTTAATAATCCTATGCTTCTTTTTGCAATAAAATCACATGATTCAATGGCGATAGATTATTCTTCACCTTTTTATATTGATTTGAATGAAGAGGATAAAAAAGTTGCTGATATTATGGCAAAACTTTTGCGTGATGCAGATAAGTTTGAAAATATGCAAAATTTTGTCCTTCATGGTTATCCTATGTTTGCTGATGTTAAAATTGCACCTCTTTCGGATGATGTTAAACAGTTTATAAAAAATAAAATGTTGGTAGATAGAAAATTTATAAAAACGGGTGCCGATGTTGTTGCAGATTTTATCTTTTGGATAAATGATATTTACTTTGATGCAACAAAAGATTCTATACGAAATATAAACTATCTTGAAGTGGCATTAAAGGAGTTTGTAAAATATGGTGCAAGCACAGAAGATGTAAAACTTGTTCGTGAAATGGTGAATATATAATGACAGAAATAAAGCAAAAAACATTTTTTGGTCGTCGTCGTGGTAAAGGAATGAGCAAAGCAAAGGATGATTTGATTGCAACCCATATGCCAAAATATCAAATAAAACTTCCTACAACTGGGAAAATAGATTTGAAATCTCTTTTTGATTTTGAGCCAACAAAATTTATTTTTGAAATTGGTTATGGTGATGGGGAACATCTTGTTCAAATGGCACTTTTAAATCCAGATACAGCATTTATAGGAACAGAAGTTTTTGTGAATGGAAACGCCTCTATTTTAAAAAAGATAATTGAAAATAATATAAAAAATATTCGTATTTTTCCTGATGATGTTAATTTATTATTTCCATATTTAGAGGAGGGTGTTTTTTCAAGAATTTTTGTTTTATATCCTGACCCGTGGCCGAAAAACAGAACGGAAAATCGCCGTATGATAAATAAAGATAATTTAAAGATATTTCATAAACTTTTAAGTCCCGTTGGAAATTTGTTTGTGGCAAGCGATCATCCTATATATATTCCTTGGACTTTATTTTGTATAAATGAAACAAAATTATTTTCATGGGATGCAAAAAAATCGGCTGATTTTGTAAACTCTCCATCAGATTGGATTCCCACAAAATATGAACAAAAGGCACTTATTGAGGGACGAAAACCTATATACCTTTCATTTACAAAAAATAAAATTTAAAATTTTGAAGAAAACTGTTGAAAATAAAGTAAGAATTGAGGTATTATAGATTATAATATAATTTTATGAGGGCTTAAAATGAAATTAAAAATCAAAAACTGTTTATCATTACCAATAATTATGCTTTTTGCCGTTGTTGGTTGCACATCGTCTGATATAAATAATAACATTCCAGTTAATTCAAATGATCTTGTTGATACAAATGTTATATATAAAAGTGAAACTGTAAAGGTGGAAGTTGAAAATGCACCTGTTCATTCTTTGGATAAAAATATTGAAGAACATAACAAAGAAAACAAGGGTGATAACACAGTTAAAATAATTATTGCAGAAAAGGAAGAAGAAAAAATTGAATCAGTAAATGAAATTCTTTCTACTGAAAATTTAAACGAGGAAGAAATTGCTGTAATTACACCTCCTCCTGCAAAGGAAGATGAAACAGTTTCTTTTGTAAAGTCTTCTTATGAGGATGAAAATTTTTATGAACCAGTTACAAGATTCGAATCTGATTTTGATAAGGCTGTAAGAGAAGCGGAGGAAAAACGCGGTATCAAACCTGAACCAAAGCCTATGGCAGTTCGTCCATCACAACAAAGACGCTTTTCAAATATTAATAATGTAAATACTCCTAAAAAGGAGACTGTAAGAAAGTTTGATATAAAAGAAGTTGAACCCCTTAAAAATATCACTTTTTTAAGTGCAATTATTTATCATTCAAATGGAAAGGCTGATATCTCTTCTGCGGATATGAAAGCAATTAAATCTGTTGCAAATTTTGTAAATAAGAATAATGCAACTGTTCGTATTATTGGAAATTCTTCAAGTCGTTCAAAAAATATGAAGGAAATAGAAAACAAATTAACAAACTTTGATTTATCGATTCTTCGTGCAGAAAAAGTTCGTGATGCTTTAATTAAAAATGGTATTTCTGCGGATAAAATATTTATTGATGGTGTGGCTGATACTGAAAAAGTTGTTGAAGAAAATATGCCAATTAACGAAGCAATAAACAGAAGAACTGAAATTTATATAAATTATTAGTGTTATATTAAAAGGCAGTTTTTCAATCCTGCCTTTTTTTAGATTATGAAGGATTTGTAATATGATTCCTGAGAGCGGGGAAAAAGAATTTATGACTGATGAAAATTCTTCACTTAATGGTTTTAGGTGGAGATTGTTTGATGCCGATGAACGATTCGTTCAAACGGTATGTCAGAAATATAATCTTCCAGATATTATTGCAAGAATTATAAATTCACGAAAAATTACTTTTGAGGAAACGGAAACTTATATCTCTCCGCAAATAAAAAATTTGCTTCCATCTCCATTTATTTTAAAGGATATGGATAAGGCAGTTGAAAGAATTGTTCGTGCAATAGAAAGTGGCGAAGCAATAGGTATTTTTGGTGATTATGATGTTGATGGTGCTACCTCATCTGCAATACTATATAAATTTTTATATGATGTAGGCGTTAAGAATATTCAAATTTTTATTCCTGACAGACAGAATGATGGTTATGGATTAAATTCCGAGGGATTAAAAAAATTAATGAATGCCGGTTGTTCTTTGGTTGTTGCGGTTGATTGTGGTATTACTGGATTTGATGCAGTAGATATGGCAAATCAAATGGATTTGGATATTGTAATTGCCGACCATCATGAGGCAGAGGTTGGAATACCAAATGCAGTTGCAGTTGTCGATCCAAAACGTGTTGATGATGATTCTGGACTTACTTATCTGGCAGCATGTGGCGTAGTATTTTTGTTAACAGTAGCCATTAATAAAACTTTGCGTGAAAGAGGTTTTTATAAAAATAAAGGTATAGAGGAGCCGGATTTATTTTCTTATCTGGATTTGGTCGCACTTGGAACTGTGTGCGATGTTGTGCCTCTTGTCGGGGTTAATCGTGCATTTGTTTCTGTGGGTGTAAAGGTTATGGCGCGTAGGCAGAATATAGGACTTAAATCACTTTGCGATGTGTCTGGGGTAAGCACTTCTCCTTCTGTGTATCATTTAGGATATGTTTTAGGACCAAGAATAAATGCAGGTGGGCGAGTTGGAAATTCCAGTATTGCTGCGCAACTTTTAACAACTCGTAATCCATTAACAGCGGACAGCCTTGCCCAAAAATTAAATAATTTTAATTTGGAACGAAAGGATATTGAGGCATCTGTTTTAGAACAGGCATTTACAAAGGTTGCAAGTGAGATAAAACCTGATGATAATTTTATATTTATAAGTGGTAAAAATTGGCATACCGGTGTTATAGGAATTATTGCTGGAAGGTTAAAGGAGCGATATAATCTTCCTACTTGTGTTGCAACAATTGATGATAATGGTGTTGCAAATGGAAGTGGAAGAAGTATTCCCGAAATTGATTTGGGAACTGCTATAATAAAGGCAAAAGAACTTGGTATTTTAACAGAAGGTGGCGGGCATTCTATGGCAGCGGGCTTTACTCTTCGTGTTGAAAAAATAGATGAATTTAAAAAATTCCTTCATGATTATATTGAATCATCAACAAAATCACAAAAAATTATTCCTGTATTAAAAATAGATTCTGTGATTGACATTACTGGAATAAATGCTGATTTGGTAAAGAGACTTCAGATTTTGGAACCTTTTGGAACAGCAAATGAAGAACCTAGGTTTGCAATACTTAATGCTAAACTTACAGGAAGTGATGCGATAGGTGGCGGAAATATCAGGTGTTATTTTTCATCTGATAATGGAAAAAGCATTTCTGCAATTTGCTATAAATCTGTGGATACTCCTGTCGGTGAAGTGCTATTATCTGAAATAGGGGAGCGTTTCAAGTTGGCTGGAAAGATAAGGTCCAACAGTTGGAACGGTAAAAATTATATACAATTTATAATTGATGATATTGCAAAAATATAAGAGGGGTAGTTATGAAAATTTTAAGTTTTATTTTATTTATTATTCTATCAAATGTATCATTTGCACAAAATGCTCCTGCGATAAAGGCATTAGAAAATGCAACTGAGGAAGTAGAAGTTTTTGACGATACAGAGTTCAAAGAATGGGTGGATGATTTTAAAAAAACTGCTGTAAAAAAACATAAAATTTCTAAATCTACTGTTGATGAAGCATTTAAAAATATAAAGTATGAACCAAAGGCGATTGCTTCAGATAGAAAGCAACCTGAATTTATGAAAACTTTTTGGAGTTATTATGATTCTGCATTAAAGCCGGAGCGTATTGCAGAGGGAAAAATCAAATTAAAAAAACATTATAAATTATTTAATAAAGTTGCAAAGGAATACAATGTTCAACCACAAATTTTGATCGCATTTTGGGGAATGGAAACAAATTATGGAACCTATATAGGAAAGTATAATATAATACAGGTTCTTACTACTTTGGCATTTGACCCAAGGCGTTCTGAATTTTTTACAAATGAACTTGTCAAGGCTTTACAGATTATAGACAAGGGACATATGAAAGTTCCTGATATGGTTGGTTCGTGGGCTGGTGCGTTTGGTAATTTTCAATTTATGCCTTCGTCCTTTATTGCGTATGCGAAAGATGGTAATGGTGATGGTAAAATTGATGTGATAAATAATATTGATGATGCAGTTTATTCTGCTGCAAATTATTTATCAAAAATGGGTTGGAATGGAAAACAGAAATGGGGGCGTCCAGTCCTTATTGATAAAAAGGATAAGGATTTATGGGAATATGTAAATTCAAACGAATGGAAAACTGTAAATTTCTTTAAAAATTTAGGGGTGAAACAATATAATGGCTCACCACTTCCTGATTCTGATATAAATGCAAGTTTGATTGCACCAAATGGTGTTAATGGACCTGTGTTCCTTGTGTATGATAATTTCAAATATATTATGCGTTGGAATGCCTCTACAAATTATGCTTTGTCAGTTGGGCTTCTTTCTGATGCAATAGTGTCTAACTCTACACCTTTGTTTGACAGACCTGCAAATTGGAATTCAATACAGCCTATGACAACAGTCCAGATAAAGGAAATTCAAGAGGCATTAAAAAAACTTGGTATTTATGATACGACAGTATCGGGACTTTATGGTAAAAAGACTATGCAGGCAATTAAGAAATATCAAAAGATGTTATTAAATGGAGATTCTAAAGTTTCTCCAAACAAAACACCAATTACAGAATATAAATCTGGAAATCATATAGTTCAAGATGGCTATCCTTCCTTTGATTTATATGAAATGTTAGTAAAATAAAGGGAGTTTATACTCCCCTTTTTTAATCATAAAATCCATCTGGAACAGGGCAATATAATAAATTGTCATCACCATCAAAATTATATAAAGAGTTTTTATTTTTTATAGAATGATTTTCCTTTATTTCCTGTTCAAAAATATCATTTAATTTTTCATCGACAATTTCTGCTTCTGGTTCATCAAGGCTGTTAATTGCAGAAATAGTTTTTTCACCTATGATACCATCAATTAATAATTCATCATCAGAGTTTAAAAATTGATTAGTGATAGTTTGGGTGGTTTTTGCAACCATATCTGGATTTTCCGTAATCACAGCATAAGTAAATATATCATTTGCAATTTCTTCGTGTTTTATTTCTGGAATTTTGTATTCATTGAAGATTTTTACTTCTTGCTTTATATCAGAATTTGGTTTTTGTTCCTCCACTTTTTTATGAAGTTTTCGAAACAGCATTGCATCTTGCATAAGTTTAGTTTCTTTTTCTTTGGTTTTCGTTGTTGTGTCGGAAGTATCTGTAATATTACATTCTTTGTTTTCATCACTATATGCAAAATGAAAGAATTGAGAGATGTCATCATTGACTTTGTTTGAATTGGGATTGTCAGAATTACTATATCCAATATGTCTCATCACAAGTTTTGCATTCTTAATACTGTCAATTTGAAAAGCATCAACAGACAGATTTCTAGCATCTTTGTCCCCTACTATTAAAATTTGAAACGGTATAACTTTTCGCGTGTATTCAAGTTCGGGATTAAGTTCCATAAGTTCCTCTGTCGACATATTATTATCATCTGCAATTTTTTCCAAACTGTCATCTGGTTTTACTTCGTAATAAAAGTAGGATTGAGGGTTGATAATTATATTGTCTTCATCTTTTTTAAATGGAATATCCGGAATTAAATCTATTCTGTCTTCCTGTGGTAAATTAAAATAATCGTGGGCTTCGGGTTCTTTGGATTTTAGTAAAGTAAGTTTTTCTTTGCTCCATCTATTTAATTTTTCTTTATTTTTAAATATTTCACTCTCAAATTGTTCTTTTGTAAGGTTTGGACCGTACTTATCATATAATTCCATACCGAACTTTACAGCATTATTATCCGTATTTTGTGAGGAGAAAACATAAGAAAAAGGATGCCCCTTTAATAAATCATCTATTTGTCCGCCCAATTGTCTTCCAAGCACTTTATTTTTTTGTAATGTATAGCCCCAATGAATATTGCTCCAAATATCATGATCATAAATAAATTTATAATCATTTGGTATAGATGAACCAAATACAGTATGTCCCTTTTCATTTTTATATTTGTTTGTAATTTTTTTAAGTGTAGGTTTGAAATCAAAAATGTCAGAATTTGCGAGGTAATAAAGTTGCCAAGGATATTTTATTGCATCAAAATTCGGATCATTTATTTTTGCAATCATTTCTTTGTAGATAGAATCGATAATTTGATTGTAAACAGGTTTATTTTTATCAATATTATGAAAACCCTGTAATTTTTTTATTTTATTAACTTCTTGTTTTTTCATAAAAAATTCTCCTTTTATATTAAAAGTTTTTATTTTGTTCCATTTTATAGTTGATTTATGAAATAATTCTCGTTATAATAGAATTATTAAATAGCAAAGAGGTGCAAAATGCAAAAAACAAAAAAAAATATAATTGATATTGTTAAATCATTATTTACTGATAAAACATTAAAGAAAATTTTAACAACATTAAAAATAATCATAATTTTGTATTTTAGTCTACCATTTTTTATAATATTATTTAATTCAATAAGATTACAATCTAATTTTCAAAATAATCTTTGGTTTGTTTATATTTATATTTTGGCTCTTGCATTTTATTTTTCTTTTATGTATTTTTTAATGGTACAGGCATCAAAAAAATTCCTTGTCCATTTAATATTGCTTATGTATTTGCTTGTTAATTTATTGTTTTTTCCACAACCTTATAGAGAAATGATTTTAATAATTTCTTTATTGTTGTTTTTTATATTTGCTCTTTTATCAAATGGAGGAAATAAGAATGATAAATAAATTGCATAAAAATTTTATAATGAAATTTTTCTACTATATAATAATGCTTAGTTGTAATTTCTTTATTGCCTTATTTTGGGGAATGTTATCTATATTTATGTATCCATTTGAAAGAGAGTGCCCTGAGGAATATTATGATGTTTATCAATGTCCCAAACCCAGTGATATAGAACTTTATTCTTTTTCAATACTTTCTTTTATTGTTGTTTTTGCATTGTTAATCCTTTCGAATAATTTTGTATTTAAAAATGTAAAGGATAAGTGGGGTAGAACCTTTGCATTTATTATGTTTTATGTCCTTCCTATAATAAATTACATCATTAATAAATGAGGTGTTTTATGGTAAAAAATAATTTGATATATTTGATATAATAGATTTTATTATCATAAAATTTTTTCCGTTGATGTTTTTTTGTTGGAATAAATTTAATGTATTCCATATTTGTTATTATAGGTTTATTTGGTTTCGGTCCTAATGTAGAATATGATACATTTGTGTGGGACATTGTCAGATATTACGATAGTCCATACCTTAGTGAGTTTCAGTTGGGACTTTTTATTTTCTCATTTTTCCTTTTTATAATTACACAATTGTTTGTATTCAAAAATGCGAAGAAAACATCAATAAATGTATTTGCTTTCTGTGATTTCTATTTGTTTGGAATAATTGTAGTTTTATTAATGTTGTTTGGTTCGTAAATAATGGATAGACTTAATCCATTAGTGAATTTTACTATAGCATAATTTAGCAAAAAAGTCAAGAACAATTTTGGAACATTATTATTTATACCGTTTGCCATTCTTGCAACCTCATAACTCAAACTAGGCTCCTTGCTAACCCTACTTGTCATTAAGAACAACTTCGTTCGGTATCTAATTCTCTCCCTTTCCGCTATTTGAATTAAGAAAAATTAAGTTATAAAAAAAAGCCCCCGAAAGGGAGTTTTTAAATAAGAAATATAATGTTATTTTTCGTAAATGCGAACTTCATCAAACATTACATCATCAGTTCTCATTGTCAAAGCAACTCTTGATGCAGGAAGTCCCATTTCTGTTAATGTTGTCATAACATCCTTTACATTCTTTTTAATTGTGCCGTTTGATTTTCCTTGTGGAGCAACGCCAGATACTTCAAATGTAGCAGATGGGTTTCTTTCCAATACACGGCTTAAAGATTGATATAAAGGTTCTGCGAAATCAACAGATGATTTATCAAATTTTACTGTGATAATAGGTCTTGTCGATTTTGCAACTGGTGTTATATCAACAGGTGTAGAACTTGCACGAGCAGGGCGAAGAGCAACTGCATCTCTGTTTTCAACCATCATAGGGGCACGAGGTGCTGGACGATGTGGTTGAGCAGATCTTGATTGCATACCATAATCTTGTGCAGTTTCATTTATGAATGCTTCATAAGATTCGTCACTTGAAAACATTGAGCCACCATTTGCGAAGAAGTCAGTTGATGATGATGAACCATAAAGTTTTCCATTTTTAATGTTAAGTGCAACATCATTTAGGCTGAACTTTTCATTATCAACATAGGCTTGTTGTCTGTCTGCTTCTTGATTTAATTGACGAGCAAAAATTGAAATGTTTGAACCAATTTGTTTTGCTTCTTCTTCAAGAGCCTTTAATTGTTTATGGTCATCTTCTGTTGCACCACGGATTTTGTATGATGCTTGGATAGAACCAACCATATAATCAACCATTGATTGATCGGATTCTACATCTGCAACAAGTCTTTTTATATCAAAAGCAATGTTGTTGATTTTTTCAAGTTTTGCACGAGCATCTTTCCATTCATCCATAAGTTCAGGATTTCCAGGTGTTGTGCCAAGTTGCAATTTTGAATTGATTTGTGAAATTGCACTTCTGTAATCAGATACAGCAGTATTTGTTTCATTCCTCATTTGTTGAAGAGTATTTTTTCTTGAATCAACTACTGTTTTAAGTTGTTCTTGTTCTGCTTTGAAATTAGCAATTTTATTTTTCATAAATGTGCCATCAAAAGCAGATGTTTGTTTTGCTTGTTTTGTTTCAGGCTTCTTATTATCACCAAAAAGTGTATCAGAAGTAGAAGAACATGCACCCAAGATTACTATAGATAGTAATGTAAGTATGTTTTTTATTTTCATTTATAACCCCTATATATTATAGTTAAAGAACTGTTTTTTATACAGACTGTTTAAATAATATAATCTTTATTCTTAAAAATCAATAGTTTCTTATATTATTTTTTTACAGATTTTTTTATAAGTTTAATCGCCTCTTCTGGTGTGGAAACTATTTTATACATATTTTTATGCCCTTTAGATATAAAACCTGTTTTAATAAGAGAATCTACTAAAGCCTCAAATGGTTTGAAAAAATTATTATGATTGATAAGTATGATAGGTCTTGTTTCTGAAAGTGTGCTGTTTGGAACAACTTCTCTATGCTTATTAATAATTTCTTTTCCTACCAATAAATCAAATAATTCATCAAAGGTGCCAAAGCCTCCAGGAAGAACAATAAAAGCGTCAGAATTATCAATAAAAGTTCTTTTCCTTTTTTGAATATCACATACAATTTTTGTTTTTGTTCCTTTTATTGGTTCTTCAAATGCTGCAATTACTTTTGTTGTAATACCATAAATAGCACCACCATTATCAAGAACACCGTATGCAACAGCACCCATTAAGCCTGTTCCACCGGCCCCATAAACTAAACGCATTTTGTTTTTTGCAAGAAGTTCACCTGTTTTATGTGCTAATTCGTAATAATCTTTTGTTTTTCCATTTTGTGCACCACAAAAAACACTTACTGAAATTTTTTTATTTTTTAATATCATTTTTTATTTTTTCTCCTTCTTTTAAATTTTATATATAAAATAATATATTAAAAATGGATTCCTTTCAACTGATAAATATATTGCATTTTAAAATTTATTTGTTTATAATGCCCTTTATGGTCGGTTGGCAGAGAGGCTATGCAGAGGACTGCAAATCCTTGTACACTGGTTCGATTCCGGTACCGACCTCCATAATAATAATTATAAAAGGAGTATATGTTTGGCAAATAAAGATAATTCAATTTCGTTAAATGTTAACGAAAAAATTCGCGCAAAAGAAGTAAGACTTATTGGTGCAGATGGCGAAAATGTTGGTATTGTTTCAATTAGTGATGCTTTAAATATGGCTCGTGATGCCGGTCTTGATCTTTTAGAAATTGCCCCTCAATCAAATCCTCCTGTATGTAAAATTATGGATTATGGTAAATGGAAATACGAAGAACAGAAAAAATTAAAAGAAGCAAAATCTAATCAAAAGGTTGTTGAAACAAAGGAACTTAAAATCCGTCCAAATATTGATGTGCATGATTTTCAGGTTAAGATGAAATCTGCTAAACGCTTTATTGAAGATGGGGATAAAGTTAAATTTTCTGTAAGATTCAAAGGTCGTGAAATTACAAATCAAGAATCTGGACTTTCTCTTCTTAATCGTGTAAAGGAAGAACTTGGCGATATTATAAAGGTTGATAAAGAACCTTTGATGGAAGGAAGACAGATGGTTATGTTTGTTTCCCCTTCTAAATAACTTTATAATAATATGATAATACAAGAATTATTTAATAAAAATTTAGATGGTATTTTAAAAATTCACCCTAAAAAAATTGCGGTGGCCGTATCTGGTGGCTCTGATAGTCTTGCTTTGACCTTGTTAAGTCATAATTGGGCAAAAATTAACAATGTTGAAATGGTTGCAATAACTGTTGATCATAATCTAAGAAAAAATTCCTCGCGTGAGGCTTTAAAGGTTCATAAATGGTTGGAAAAATACAAAATTCACCATACTATTTTAACTTATACTGGTGAAATTCCTACTTCTAATATAGAGGCTGTGGCAAGAAATTATCGTTACAAAATGCTTTTTGATTATTGCTATAAAAATGATATTAAGTATTTACTTGTTGCACATAATGCTGATGAACAAACGGAAACTTTCTTCCTTAACCTTTCCCGTGGAAGTGGGGTTTATGGACTTTGTGGAATGCCTAAAACTCAAATGTGGAACAACATAAATATTGTTCGTCCTATGCTTTACTATTCAAAGGAAGAAATTAAGGATTATCTTAAATCTAATCGCCAAAAATGGGTGGAGGATCCTTCAAATAAAGATAATAAATATAAGCGTGTCAGAATCAGAAAGTTAAAAAAACTTATTGATACATTGGAACTTTCAAATGAGCGTATTGCAAATACTCTTGATAATATGAGACGCGCTAGAGAGGCAATTGATTTTTTTGTGAATGATTTTATCTTTAAATCTACTATTGAAAAGGGAAGCGGATCTATTACACTTTCGCCTAATTTATTTGCAATTTATCCGGAGGAAGTTGTGATAAGGGCTATTTCAAAAATTCTTCAGGAATTATCACAAAAAAACTATCCTGCCAGATTTGAAAATTTGAAAAATCTTTATAATAAAATTGTAAATCATAATTTGGGCGGGGGTGTGACACTTTCAAATTTAAAAATCTCAACAAAAAAAGATGGTGTAATTTTTATTGAAAAAGAAAAATCAAAAGGTAAAAAAACTGCTGGTAAAAAATAAATTTATAATATAGACTTATCTTACTTTGAAACACACTAAATTAAGGAAATAAAAATGAGTAAATATTGGAAATATATATATGTTTTGTTTTTTATTTTTTTATTTTTCAATCTTATACTAGAATCTCCAAATGAAAAGGTTGAAAAAAATCAAAATGAAATAAAGTTTTCTGATTTTGTTAATAAAGCAAAAAAGGGCGAATTAGAATCTATTGTCATAAAGGGCGATATTGTTGAAGGAACCTTAAAATCCCCAACAAAAAACTTAGATGAAAATGGTGAAAAAGTAGAGCCAGAAAAATTTACATCAAAAGTAATTTTTTACCCTAGACTTCTTGAAATTTTAGAAGAAAAGGAAATCCCAACAGAAATTAAAATTTCAGAAGGTTCCAGAATAACATTTACAAAAATCATTGATATACTCGTATCTTTGTTATGGATAGTTATGATTATTTTCATTTTCAAAAGTTTGAAAAGTGATAAATTCAGTATTGGAAAATCAAATATAAAAATGTTCACATCTGATATGCAAAAGATCAGATTCTCTGATGTGCTTGGGGCTGATGAAGCAAAGCAAGAAGTCGCTGAAATTGTTGATTTTCTTTCTGATCCAACAAAATATTCTCGACTTGGTGCAAAAATACCAAAGGGAGTTTTATTAGTTGGTGCTCCTGGAACTGGAAAAACTTTACTTGCAAAAGCAATCGCTGGTGAAGCAGGTGTTCCATTTTTTTCCACAAGCGGTTCAGAATTTGTTGAAATGTTTGTTGGTGTTGGTGCCAGCAGAGTAAGGGCACTTTTTGAACAAGCAAAAAAATCCGCACCTTGTCTTGTTTTCATCGATGAAATTGATGCAGTAGGTCGTCATCGTGGTTCTGGATATGGTGGTGGAAATGATGAAAGGGAACAAACCCTTAATCAATTGCTTGTCGAAATGGACGGTTTCGAAACAAATGCTGGAATTATTATAATTGCAGCAACAAACCGCGTCGATGTTTTGGATGATGCTCTTCTTCGTCCAGGAAGATTTGACAGACAAGTTTATATCGATTTGCCTGATTTAAAGGGTCGTGAAGCAATCCTTAAAAAATACATAAGTGAGGTTGATATCCTATCTGATGTAGATGTCGCCTCTGTTGCAAGGGGAACCCCAGGGTTTAGTGGCGCGGAACTTGCAAACCTTGTAAATGAGGCCGCAATTATTGCCGCAAGAAAAAATAAAAAGAAAATATCACAAGATGATTTTGAATATGCAAGGGATAAAATACTTATGGGATTAGAGCATAAATCAAGAAGTATGTCGCCTGATGAAATTAAAAATACTGCATATCATGAGGCAGGCCATGCACTTTGTTCTGTCCTTCTTCCAGAAGTGGACCCTATACATAAGGCTACAATAGTGCCTCGTGGACAAGCATTAGGACTTGTGCAACAACTTCCAGAAAGGGACAAAGTAAGTGTAAATATTACAGAAATTCGCTCAAACATTGCGGTTGCTCTTGCTGGACGAATCAGTGAGGAAACTTTCTTTGGAAAGGATAAAATTACAACTGGAGCATCCTCTGATATACAGGCAGCAACAAAATATGCAAGAAATTCTGTTGTATTTTGGGGATTATCACCTAAAGTTGGCACAGTTTATTATGGAGAACGAGAAAAATATCCTATTTCCGAAGAAACTTCTCGTGAAATTGATTTAGAAGTAAAGCGTATGATTGATGAGGGATATAAACTTGCAAAATCAACTATTTCCAAGCATAAGGCAACTTTGGAAAAATTGGCGCAGGCTTTGCTTGAATATGAAACCTTGACTGGGGACGAAGTTCGTGCCATAGTAAAGGGTAAAAAAATAAAATTGACTAAGAAGATAGATATTGCTAAAAATAGGATAGAAAGAATATCAACCCTTCCTTTGACAACGAAAAAAAAGATTAAACAAGAAGAAAAGAAAAAATAATGAGTTTAAAAAGTAAAAACAAAGATAAAGCAAAATTAAATTTAAAAATCCTTAGCCGTATTTGGCGTGAACATACAAAAAAGTATATATGGGCTTTGGTTGGCGCAATGATTTTAACTGCACTAACTGCGGGAACGGAGGCTTTTTCTGTCTCCCTTCTAAAACCTATATTTGATAAGGGATTTATTGATCAAAACAGTCAAATACTTGTTATGCTATGTTTACAAATAATTGGACTTTATTTTATAAAGGGATGGCTTTATTTTTCACAAACTTTAATACTTTCTCATATAAGCACAAAAACTGTGCAATCAATACAACAACGCGTTTTTTCTCATTTAATGACACTTGATATGGCTTATTTTAATAAACACGCAAGTGGGCAAATGCTATCTCGTATTATAAATGATTGTAATTCCATCACAAATATTGCAATTAATTTTATCACTAATATATTTAAGGATTTGATTACATGTGTGGCTATGTTCGCATTGATGATTTATTATTCATGGAAAATGTGTTTGGTTGTTTTTGTATTTTTCCCAATAGGCGCAATTGCAATTTCTATCATAGTTAGGAAAACAAAGGATATTGCAACAAAAAGCACACAAAAAAGTGCTGATTTTATAAGTTTGCTTTCAGAATCGCTTCAAAATGTAAAAATTATAAAATCTTATTGTATGGAAAAATTTGAATCAAACAGAATTAAAAATATCTTAAATATTATGTTTCAATTTCAGATGAAAACTGTAAAAATTACAAGTATGTCTACACCTGTTATTGAAATTTTATCTGGTTTTGTTATGGCTGGAATTATAATTTTTGGTGGTTGGCAAATATCACATGGGTATCTTACAACTGGTGGATTTGTGACATTCTTGGGTGCTTGGGTTTCTGTGTATAAGCCATTAAAATCATTACTTAATTTCCGTGTGCAACTTCAAACTGCGCTTGTAAGTGCAGAAAGAGTTTATGAAATTATTGATACAAAACCAGCAATCAAAGATATTGATGGTGCCATTAATCTTGAAAATGTAAAGGGTGATATTGAATTTAAAAATGTGTCATTTGAATATGAAAGTGGCAAACCTATTATAAAAAATTTGAATATGAAAATTCCACATGGAAAAACAGTCGCTCTTGTTGGGGCAAGTGGTGGTGGAAAAACAACTATTGTTAATTTGATACCAAGATTTTTTGATATAACCAGTGGTGAAATTTTAATTGATGGTATAAATGTTAAAAAATATACCCAAAAATCTTTGCGTGAAAATACCTCTCTTGTAAGTCAGGAAGTGATACTTTTTGACGATACTATAAGGAATAATATTGCCTATGGTAAAGGTGAAAAAGAATATGATAAAGTGGCTGATGAGGAAATCATTTCTGCATCTAAAAATGCGAATGCTTATGATTTTATTATGGCTATGAACGAAGGTTATGAAACAAGGATTGGGGAAAGGGGTGTGCGTCTTTCTGGTGGTCAAAAGCAAAGAATTTCTATTGCTCGTGCAATTATAAAAAATGCTCCAATTCTTTTGTTGGATGAGGCAACATCTGCACTTGATACAGAATCAGAATTCGAGGTGCAAACTGCACTTGATAACCTTATGAAAAACAGAACTACTATTGTTATTGCCCACAGACTTTCAACTATTAAAAATGCCGATATGATTTATGTTATTGAAAAGGGTGAAATAGTAGAATCTGGAAATCACAATGAACTTTTGCAAAAAAATGGTGAGTATGCAAAACTTTACAATATGCAATTTAAAAATAAGAGCGAAGAATAATTATTCATAAATTTTTATTTTCCTTGCAATAAAAATAGCATTTGCTAACATTACCCATTATGATAAATGTAGAAAATATCACAGTTTATATGCAATCAAGGACATTGCTTGAAAATGCCTCAGTCCAAATTTCTGATAACCAAAAGGTTGGAATTGTAGGACTTAATGGTTGCGGTAAATCAACCCTTTTTAAAATTATAAAGGGTGAGTTGGAGGCAACCGACGGCAAAATTACAATCTCCAATAATCAAATAATTTCTTATGTAGAGCAGGAATTTTACGATACCAATCTGTCCGTTATGGATTTTGTGTTAAGCAAGGATAAAAGGTTGATGCAAACAAGGGCAAAGTTGCAAACCACAAAGCCAGAGGAGTTACCGGAAGTATATGAAGAACTTCGCATACTTGATTCTGACAGCCGAGAGGCACAAATTGCAAATATCCTTGCAGGACTCGGCTTTGATAATGATGACCTGACCCGTCCTGTGTCTGATTTTTCCGGCGGATGGAGAATGCGCCTTGCACTTGCCGGAGCCTTGTTTAAATACTCCGATATCTTACTTCTTGATGAGCCAACCAATCACTTGGATTTGGAAGCTTCAATCTGGCTTATGTCATACCTTAAAAAGTATAAGGGAACTTTGATAATAATAAGTCACGATAAAAATATCCTTAATGATATTTGTGAAAACATAATACATTTTGAAAATAAAAAGTTGGTGTTTTATTCCGGCAACTACAATACATTCTATAAAAACTATATTCTTAAACACGAAAACGAAGAAAAACTTGCAAAGAAACAGGCAGAAACAAAGGCTCATCTTCAATCCTTTGTTGACAGGTTTAGGTATAAAGCAACCAAGGCAAAGCAAGCCCAAAGTCGTCTTAAAATGCTTGAAAAAATAGAGGATATAGTCGTAACCGAACTTGATAAATCATCACATTTTGAGTTTAAGGATGCGCCCGAATTACCAAGCCCTATTGTAAAAATTGAAAACGGTGCAACAGGATATAATGAAACAATGGTTTTAAATAAATTAAATCTTACCATAGGGGCAAATGACCGCATAGGTATTTTGGGAAAAAATGGAAACGGTAAATCCACCCTTGCAAAACTTATACACGGAGAATTAAAGTTATTAAAGGGAACAATGTTTAAAAATACAAAATTAAACATTGCATACTTTACCCAACATCAAGCGGAGGAATTACCATTAACTAACACCCCACTTGAATATATGTCTTCACTTCTTCCTGATAAAACAGAAACACAAGTCCGCACCATTCTTGGAAATTTCGGTATAGTAGGAGATATAGCCCTAACAAAGATAAAGGAATTATCTGGTGGTGAAAAGAGCAGGGTGGTCCTTGCAAAATTATCACTTAACAATCCATCACTTATAATATTGGATGAGCCAACAAACCATTTGGATATACAGGCGCGTGAAGCACTTATTACAGCCCTTAATAATTACAATGGTGCAGTCATACTAATCACACACGATTTCAATTTCTTAAATATGGTAGTCGATGACTTATACCTTGTTGATAATCATACTTGCACTTTGTTTGATGGGACCTTAGATGATTATAAAAATTTCCTACTTTCAAAACCGAAAAAGGAAAAGGTGGAGGTTAAAAAGCCAACCCCTTCTGTAAATCCAAAAGAAACAAGACAATTAAAAGCAAACCTTTTAAAACTTGAAAGCAAATTAAAGGAATTAAATAATCAAAAGGATGATTTGATTAAGGAATTATCACAACCACAAGACGGAGTTACAATAGCCACCCTTTCAAAGCAATTGAATACCCTTGAAACAAAAATTGCAACCACCGAAAACGAATGGTTGCAACTTGCGGACAATATAAATTAAATTATCTATTTCTTGCTTGTGAAAGAGTAGCCAACTTTAGTCTCTCTTCATCACTTAACAATTTTTCAAATGCCTTTGTCGCATTCATTGGTAACTTGCCTGTTTCTCTATAATATTTTAAAATATCATTTTGTGTCGCAATATTTGATGGCACAGTCAATTCCCAATTATAAAAGAATATATCAGAAAGAGGAGCACCCATTTCAGTTGCCTCTGGTGAAAAATTCATTTGTTCCCCAGTTGCAAGCATAAATTTTCTTTCTTCAATTGCTTCATTTAATACAAAGTAATATTCACCAGCAGGGGAATTTACAACCATTTTTGTATCTTCTTCAAATATTTCGCCACTTTTTTCTTTTGCAATAACTTTAAACAAAGGAGAGCGTTTATATTTACCGTCATCACCCTTGCCGTCATCAGACTTTGTTAAAAAAACAACAGCTTGATTTTCTTTTAATAAAGATTTTACAGTTTCATAAAATTTTTCAACTGGTTCAAAATCATTTTCACCCTTTGCATTTGTGAATGAACGAAGTCCATGAAATACTACAACACCATTATCTCCGTTTATTGCATCCATATAATCCTTTGCAGCGCGTTCAAATATTTCTGGTGTGTTTTCTTTCCAACCACCAAGACCGTCGGAAACACGACCACCAACAAACATAGATAATTTTGCATTACGATTTATCTTTCTAATCATTTCTGAAACTGCTCTATTATCCTTTCTAAATGTCTGTGCTCTGTTTTGAAGTTCTTCCATTGAAGGAGTAGCAACAAAATCCGCTGGATAAGAAGTAATTTTCAAATCTGGATTGTTTTCTTTGAACTCATTTATCGCAACATTTGGCATAATAAGAGTAATTTTTTTCATATCCAAATCATTTGCATAATACTTATCAGAATTAAGTATAAATTGAATTTTATTTTCTTTATTTTTAATATCACTGTCTCTAAGTAAATCATTAAAAATATCAATACCCATATCGCCTGCACTTATAATTTTAAGATTGCTTTGATGTGCCAAAGCATCTTTTACCTTTGCTTTTACATCTTTCATACTATCCTTTGATAAATCAAAAATAATATTTTCTGTATGCGTTGAAGCATTTACCAAAGAAGTCGCACTTGATGAATAACCTTTGTTCTTTTCAGAATTAATAATTCCAATTAAAGTTTCTTTCATTTTATATCCCTTCGTTTGTTAATATAAAGATATTATATAACATAAAGGACCTTTTGTCAACACAAAGTTGATTTTTTTTTTCTTGAAAATATAGTAAAATCAATGAGTTATTATATAAGTATTATTTTAAATAGAATCTTTTTTGTCCTGTTTTTTAAAGAATTGAATCATTCTTCTGATTCTGTGTTTCTTTTTCTTATTCCTTTGTTTTCGAAGTTTTATAGATAATCTGTATCCTATATAATATCCAACAATTCCAACTATAACAGACCAAGGAATATTACCAAGTATAATAGGTTTTCCAATACCTTTTACAAGAAGGGTTAAAGTCTCCCAAATATGCGAAAATGTAAAATCTTCCAAAAGTAAAGTTTTTATTTCCCCTACAAACACAGCAAATGGAATTGATGCTTCACCAAGTATAAGTTGCCCAGTTAAATAAAATATATAAAACATAATAGGTGTCGTAAGCGGATTACTTATAAATGTTAAAAGACACGCAATGATAAGATTAAATCTGAAATGTAGCAGTCTATCAACAATTGTCCATATAATAAGACAAATAAGCGATTGCCCCCAAAATGGATTTATTCCTGCAACAAACCCAACACAAAAAGTTCTTGCAATATACACAGGCGATTTATTCTTCTTATCCTTAAAAGTTTTAAGAATATACCTGTATAACTTTTTAATAAACCCTTTAATACTATCTATCATTTATTATCCTACAAGATGTGTAATATACAAAGCATAACAAACTAAAAATATAATACCAGATAATCTGCTGATTTTTCCAATCACACCAGTTATTATTAAAAGCAAAGTTGTCGCAATCAAAATATACACATCAGATTTCAAATCACTTGGAAATAATATAGGTGTAAATAATGCTACCATACCAAGTATAAATAAAGTATTATATATGTTACTTCCAACAATGTTTCCAAATGCAATGTCATTATGTTTTTTAATTGATGCAGTAACCGAAGATGCAAGTTCAGGAAGTGAAGTCCCAACTGCTACAATAGTAAGCCCTATGATACTTTCCGCAATTCCAAAATTTCTTGCAATAGTAATCGCACTATCAACAAGCAATTTTGCCCCACCAAGTGTCATAGCAATACCAATTATTGCAATAATTAAAGAAAGATAAAGAGGCTTTATCTTTATGGCGGAAATTTCTTCCTCTATTTCTTTGTCTTCACTTTTAAAATCTTTTTCTGTTTTATAACTGTAAAATACATAAAAAATTAGGGAAGCAACCATTACAATTCCAGCGATTCTTCCTATTTCTCCTGTATATGAAGTGACAAATATCACAAAAGTTGAAGCAATCAAAAACCAAACATCTCTTTTTAAAAAAGATTTTTTCTCTATATTTATAGGATAAATGATTGATGAAACTCCAAGTATTAATAAAATATTTGCAATATTACTTCCAACAATATTTCCAACTGCAATTCCTGTTGATGGAATTTCCTGATGAATTGCAATAAAACTTGCAACAAGTTCAGGTGTTGATGTTCCAAATCCAATTAACACAATACCAATAAGAAGAGTTGAAACTTTCAACTTTTTCGCCACTTCCACAGCACCAGATACCATAATATCTCCACCAAAACCAAGTAAAATTAAACCTAAAATAAATAAAATATATACCATAATAATCTCCTTTTTTTTATAGAAATTATTATCTTTTTATATAAAAGTCAATAGGTAGATAAATCTGTAATTTTATCTGTGAATATTTTCTTTTTCTTGATTTAAAAGAAGTTTTATCATTCTTACAGCATCATTATCATTTCGTGCCATAGAAAGAATGTTTATAGTCATATCAAACGCTCTGTTTTCAAGATAATTTTGTTCTTTATTTGATAAATCAACATTTTCATATAACAATCTCATTTCATTAAGAATCATATTAAAAATTTTTGATTTATTTATAGATAGGGAAGAAGTAGAGGCAATAAATTGATTTTCTTCTACATTAGTTTTAATATTAAATTCATTTTCTTTTAACATATTATCATCATTAGAAGTAATCCAATTTATGTTAAAACCCATATCTGCCAATTTTTGCAAAGTTTTAAGTTTTGGTTTAGAAATTCCCCTTTCGTAATTTTGCCATGTAACTTCACCCAAACCTAAATAAGCAGACATTTCTTTTTGGGTTTTGCCAAGTGAAATTCGTATTTGTTTTAACTTTTCTTCCATTTTTATCCTACTTTTTGAATATAAAACATATAAATTTATGTATTTTGTTCTTTACAAACATAAAAATATATGTATATAATACTAATATATCATATATAACTGGAAATATGATATTTATTCAATTAATATATATTGTAGGAGAAAAAAATGAAAAATACAAATAAAAATATTAAAGAAATAAAAATTTCAACCGAACATAAATCAAAATTATATAATTTAATAGGTAATAGAATAAAATCAAAACGCATTGAATTAGGTATGACAGAGGAAGAACTTGCAAAAAAACTTTCTATTTCTGTAAAGGATATCAAAAATATTGAAAATGGAAGTCAAAAATTTACAGTGGATTTTCTTGCCCAAATGGCATATACATTGGATATAAATAAAGTTTATTTATTAACTGGTGTAGATGATGAAATTTTAAAAGAGGATATCCAACTCCTAGATAGTTATATTGAATTTTTTAAAATGCTTCAAAGTTTATCGGATAAGAATAAAGAACGTTTATTGAATATGTTTGATAAAAAAATTACTCCTAATGTTAAAAAGTGTTTAAAGAACAAATAATGGACATTTTTTACATAAAATACAATTGTGGATTTTAATAGTTGACAAAGAATCAGAACAAATGTAGAATATACATATAAAATTAAATAAGATTAAGGAGATAAATATGCTTACAAAACAGCAATTAAGACTTTTTATGATTATTGATGAAAGTTTGAAAAAGGATGGTATTTGCCCATCTTTTGAAGAAATGAAAAATATAATCGGCTTGAAATCTAAATCCGGAATTCACAGACTTATAAAAAGTTTGGAAGAAAGAGGTTTTATAAAACAAATTCCTAATAAGGCTAGGGCATTGGAAATTTTGAAATATCCTGAAAATTTCGCAACACATCAACCTGTAAATGATAATATAAAGATGACAACTATTCCACTTTATGGAAAAATTGCTGCGGGAACTCCTATCACAGCAATTGCTGATACAACTGAAACAATGGATATTCCATCAGATATGCTTGGTATTGGTAAATTTTATGCCCTAAAGGTAGAAGGTGATTCTATGATAGAGGCTGGTATCCACAGTGGCGATAGGGTTATTATTCAAGAAACTCCAAACGCAGAAAATGGAACAATAGTTGTTGCATTAATTGATAACGAAGAAGTCACTCTTAAATATCTTTATAAAAAAGACGGCTCTATTGCACTAAAACCTGCAAATCCAAATTATCAAACACGAATTTTCTCTCCAGATAGGGTAAAAATACAGGGAAAATTAGCAATGTTGATAAGACATTATTAAAAAAGGAAAAAATTCCTTGCAAAATAAACGAATCTGTGTTAGAACATAAATAGAACAACAAAAAGGAAACAAAAATGTCTGAAAACAAACAAGAAGCATTAAAAGCGGCACTATCGCAAATTGAAAAATCTTTTGGTAAGGGAAGTATTATGAAACTTGGTGAACAGGAGGGACTTGAAATTCCATCTATCTCTACTGGTTCACTTGGACTTGATATAGCCCTTGGTATTGGTGGACTTCCACGTGGAAGAATTGTTGAAATCTATGGGCCAGAAAGTTCTGGTAAAACAACATTAACTTTACATATTGTGGCGGAGGCTCAAAAGGCTGGTGGCACTTGCGCATTCGTTGATGCTGAACACGCACTTGATCCTGCTTATGCAAAAAAAATTGGTGTTGATATAGATAACCTTATTATTTCACAACCAGACTCTGGTGAACAAGCATTGGAAATCGCCGACACTCTTGTCCGTTCTGGTGCAATTGATGTATTGATAGTTGACTCCGTTGCTGCCCTTGTGCCAAAGGCTGAATTAGAGGGCGAAATGGGTGATAGCCATATGGGTTTGCAAGCCCGTCTTATGTCCCAAGCATTAAGAAAACTTACCGCATCTGTTTCAAAATCAAATGCTCTTGTTGTTTTCATTAACCAAATTCGTATGAAAATAGGTGTTATGTTTGGAAATCCTGAAACAACAACCGGCGGAAATGCTTTAAAATTCTACTCTTCTGTTCGTATGGATATTCGTCGTGTCGGTTCTATAAAGGATAAGGAAAATGTAATTGGAAACGAAACAAGAGTGAAAATCGTTAAAAACAAGGTTGCTCCTCCTTTCAAAACAGTTGATTTCGATATAATGTATAATCAAGGAATTTCCCGCGAAGGCGAAATTATTGAACTAGGTGTAAAGGCTGGCGTTATTGAAAAATCTGGTGCATGGTTCTCCTACAACTCTGAACGCATTGGTCAAGGAAAGGAAAATGCTCGCCAATGGTTAAAGGATAATCCAAAAGTTGCACAGGAGTTAATCAAAAAAATTATGGAAAAATCTGGCATTATAAATGAAAAAATGCTTGAAACTTCTGCAAATGCAACTGTTGATGATGATACTCCAGCATCAGAGCCAGCAGAATAATTTTTCCCTAATCCGATAATATAATCTCTCTTTGTTCCAAAAATACCCCTTATTACAAAAAAGGGGTATTTCTTCTTATAGAAATATTTTCTTAAACTATTATAATAAACTAATTCCCTTATTCTCATCTTTTTTCATATTAAAAGGAGGGAGTTCTTATGAAAAAATCTTTAATATCAGTAATTGTTCCAATAACAAATGTTAAAACTTGCTTATCAAAATGCTTGAAAAGTATCACAAACCAAACATACAAAAATCTTGAAATTATAATCATAGATAATGTAAAAGAAAAATCCTTAAAAGAAATCTACAAAAAATTCGCCTCAACCGATAAACGAATAAAAATTATAACAACAAAATCACAAAATATAAACAACCTAGCCCTTTCCCACGCAACAGGCGATTTCATACACTTCATAGCCTCCTGCGACTATATCTCCCCATCTTATTACGAAAAAATGCTCACCCTAGCAAAAGAAAACAAAAGTGACCTAGCCATAAGTGGCTTTAAAACCACCCGCACCAAACTTTGCTATACCAAAAATCAAATAGCACACAGCATCAAAGAAAAAGTCACCACAACAAAAATTAACAAATACGACTATATTTTCAGATATTTCATAAACAGAAATTTCCTACTTGCAAACAACATCAAATTCCAAACTAACTCCATGCAAGATATGCTCTTCCTAATGCAAGCCATATTTTTTGCAAACAATATAGCCACAGTCCCAATTGTCACCTACTTTACAAACCTCCCCCTAAAAGAATAGAAATTTTCCCCTTGCCCCATACATCGAAATATGCTATAATTAACTAATATGAGAACAAGGAATGACATAGAAAAACATAAACACTCACAACCATTTTATCATTTAAAAGGGATAAAGTGTAATCTATTTATACTACTTGCCTATATCATATTCTCTGTGCCTAATATCGCCACAGCCAAAAAGGTCAAACCTGCAAGAAAGCAAAATTTAAAACGCCAACAAATAAATTCACTAAAAACAATCCCCCAAACCGATATTCCTACTAAAACACAAGATACACTCCCCCTTACAGAAACAGGAAACGACCTCTTACTAAAAATAAAGGAGGCGGAGGAGAAAAAAGAAGAAGAAAATAAAAAAGAACTTTTGCAAATCCTTAATGACAATATGATGAAAGTAAAGGACTCCTGCCTCGGTATAGAAAAGGATTTAAAGACCATCCAAGTATTAGCAGGAGTATCCACAGGAGCGAGCGGGTTGGGAACCCTTACCTCTGGCGGAGCATTGGTAAGCGGTATAGTGAAATCGGGAAAGGATAAGAAGATAGAGGAGAATAAAAAGGAGATACAAAAGAAACAGTTACAAATCAAGGTAATTAACGGAGAAAATAGACTTAATGAGATAGATGCACTTTTTGAAACATCAAAAAATAGAAGAAAAAAAGATATAGAAGAATTTGCTCTAAAAAGGCAAGAAGTTATGAAAGAAGTTCCTTTATTGTATAGGAAATATAATGATACATTAAAAGAATATAAATCTTGTAAAGAAGATATTAATAAACAATTAGAAGATAATAACAATAATGAAGAATATAAAAAACTTTTTAATAGAAAAGAACAACTTCAAGAAATAGCATATCAAAGATATAAAGAAAAACATTTAGATAATGAAGATCCTTATATAAAGGAAACCCAAATTTATATAGAAGAATTAAGTAAAGAAGAAAAAAAAGAATGGCAAGATATACAGTCCAAAAAATCTGTATTTGAAAAAGAAATATTTAATAAGAATATGACCTGTGAAACTCTTAAAGATAAAGCAGATGAAATAAGCAATAAAATGTATAACTTAGATAAAATATATATTGGTGCAGGAAATGGTATTATTCAATCATTTGGAGGAAGAAATTTTTTAAGACATTCTAATAATACATTTGCACAAGGTGTTTCAATGGATGGTAGATCCGATGTCACAAATAACTTATCTTCTGTTCTATATGTAGGGACATTACAGTATTATATGAAAACTCAAAAACAACTAAATCTTCCTGCTCTTGTAGGAGTTGAAGCTAATGATACAGATAAAATTCTTACAGAAGAGGAGCTTAATTCAATTGCATATCCAGAAGAAACTTTTACTGATGTAGATTCTTATATAAATAGATATAAAACAACCCAATATGACGATAATGATAAAGAATATATGATAGAGCAAGCAACAACAGAAGTAGCACCAATAGGAGAACTTAAAAAACTTCAAAGTTTGCATTTAGAAAAAACACAGATAGAAAATAATAAACAAGATTTACTTTACAATTATGATAATGCAGAAATTTATACCACCCAAGAGGATAAAGACAGGCTTACAAGAGAAATTGGAAAACTTCATCGTGATAACGAAAAACTTAACAATACCTCTAAAACCCTAGGCAATGTCAGAACAGGTCTTATGGCGGGAAGTATAGCCACCTCGGCTACCTCTACTATCACCTCCGGTATCAATATCAAAAAACTCGACGACCTCATAGATAAAATAAAATCCTGTAATGCCTCTATCAACTCCCTTAAAACTAACCTAAATAATGCTATGGCGGAGGGGGCTGATACAGACCTTACCCTTTATAAGAACATAGCGAATTCTTGTAATGACTTAGACAGTAATAATATAAAAGACATAAAGGGAGTAATGACAGCCTCAACTATTGTAGGTGGTATAGGAACAGCGACAAGTGTTGCAGGCACTATAACTTCAGCCCTTGCAAACACGGAAAAAGTTCGTAAAGATGACAGTGAGGAAGGGGTAAAGAAGGAGAAGGGATTGAATCTAGCCTCAAACATAATGGCAGGAGTAACGACAGGGACTAGTGCAGGAGGGATAGTGTTAGGAGCGGTGACACTTAAGAAACTGCAAGACAATGTGGATAGAGCTGAAAGATGTGAGAAAGTATTGAAATAAAAATTCCTCTTGCACTTTTGGGGGAAAATTGTATAATATTTATCATTAAACTACTTTGATATAAACAAACTAAACGAAAGGATTATAAAATGGCTGTAAAAGTAGCAATAAATGGTTTTGGTCGTATCGGAAGAATGACTTTCCGTGCATTAATTGAAAGTGGAAGAAATGATGTTGAAGTTGTGGCTATCAATGATTTGGCAAGCCCTGAATCTTCACTACATCTTTTGAAATATGATACTGTTCATGGAAGACTTCCAGTAGAAGCAAAACTTGAAAACGGTGTGCTTATCGCTGGAAATCAAAAGGCAAAAATGTTTGCTATCCGTGATCCAAAGGAATATCCATGGAAGGATTTGGATATTGATATAGTTTTCGAATGCACAGGTATTTTCACAGAACGCGAAAAAGCACAAGTTCATTTGGACGCTGGTGCAAAAAGAGTTCTCGTTTCTGCTCCTGCAAAGGGTGCTGATTTAACTGTTGTTTATGGTGTTAACCAAGACAAAATCACAAATGAGATGAGAGTTTTCTCAAACGCATCTTGCACAACAAACTGCTTGGCTCCTGTTGTAGAAGTATTACACAGAAACTTTGGCATTTCACACGGTTATATGACAACAATTCACTCATATACTGGCGACCAAGTAACACTTGATAGAGATTTAAAGGGCAATCTTTACCGCTCTCGTGCTGCTGCACAAAACATTATTCCAACAACAACTGGTGCTGCAAAGGCTATAGGTCTTGTTATCCCAGAATTAGCAGGAAAACTTGACGGTGCTTCTACTCGTGTTCCAACACCTGATGTTTCACTTGTTGACTTTAAATTTGTTGTTAAAAAAGATGTTACTGCTGAAGAAATCAATAATGCAATTATCGAAGCATCAAAGTCAGAAAGATACAAAGGTATCCTTTGCACAAATGATGACGCTTTGGTTTCATCTGATTTCATTCACAACCCTGCATCATCAACTTTTGATTTAAAAGAAACAAAAGTTATGGAAGGAAATTTCGTTCGTATCGTTTCATGGTATGATAACGAATGGGGTTTCTCCAACCGTATGCTTGATACAGCAGTTGCAATTTCAAAAACAATCTAATTTGTTTGAAATACTTAAACGAAACCCTCCAATCGGAGGGTTTTTATTTTATTAGCAATTTTTATTGACAGTCTATTTTTTTTGTTTATACTATTTAACAAAAGCAATTAATAAAATGAAAGGTAATTAAAATGTATTCAAATTACAATGAATCTCAAAATTATTATGGACCTAAAATTTTGACAACACTTGGAGCTTTTTTTCTTTGTGGGCTGTTATTAAGTGTGCCAATAGTAGATTATATTGAAGATAAAAAATACACTGAACTTCCTTTAACTACCGGAACAGTAGTGGAAAAATCAGTAATAAATAAAACCACCATATTTTCAATAGATACTGATGGTAACAAGGATACTATTGAAAAATTAATCAAAGTAAGAAACAATAGAGAAAATACTATATATATTATAAATATGAAAGAAGATTCTCAAATCCAATTTGCAGATAACAGTAAAAAAACTAAGTTGGATAAATCAAGTATTTATAAAATTGATAATTTTATTGTTAAACAAAGATAAAAAATCCCCTCCAATCGGAGGTTTTTTTTTAGTTATTTGTAGAAATTTAACGTTTTTTACTGTTTAAGCTATTCTTACAACGTCCGATACAAGAACTATAGTTTCTGCCCCTGTGAAAAGCACATTTTTTTTACAAGTTCCTTCTATATCTTTTAAAGAAAAAGTAGCAGTTGTAGTATTTTCTTCTGCTAAGACAGGGTTACTGCCAACATAAAGACTTAACATTAAAACTGTTGAAATTACAAATTTAAAAGATTTTAAGATAGAAGTTTTGTTATGGAAAGAAGAAATAACTGACTTATTTACCCCCCCCCCATTTGTCTATTTATGTCTAACATATTGTTTCCTTTCATTTTGTTGTTAAACTTCTTTTAAAATACCATATTTTAGGATTATATGCAATAATATTTTTCCCTTGCATTTTTAAGAGGTTATGTTATACTAAACCCCAAGTTTTTTAGAACTTACCAAACTTCTATAAAAACAAATTCATCAAAAGGGGGTGAAATAATGGTAAAAGTTCTAGTTCGTGATAACAATGTTGAACAAGCACTCCGTGTTCTTAAAAAGAAAGGACAAAAGGAAGGACTTCTTCGTGAAATAAAGGAAAGAAAGTACTATGAAACTGGTACTGCTATGAAAAAGCGTAAGAAGAACGAAGCAGTTCGTCGTGAAAGAAAAAGAATATCAAAGGAAAAACAACTCCTCGGATATTAAAAATAAGACCCCAATTACGGGGCTTTTTTTTATTTTATTGATTTTTTAACTTGCTCATTCACTTTCATAAAATCGTAAACATGCAAAAATCTTACTTCATATGGTTGGCTGTTTCCATTAGTTATTCTTGTTCCACCTGCCGTAGAAACATCAATGCTTCCCGTTCCAAATATTAAATCCAAAATATTTCTGTGAAGTCTTGTATCTGTGATTTTTACAAATGGCACAAACTTGTATGATTTTATAAATACTCCCCTGATTTCAAGGATTCCTTTGTTCGTAATCACATATTTCATACTTTTAAATTTAAGGTATTGATATATAAAACAAATTGTAAAGATAATAATAGTTATTAGTACCCCAGTTATTATAATTGAAGTATTAAAATGTTTTCTAATAATATATAAATATCCTAAGATAACCCAAATAGACAATCCAAATGAATATAGCACAGCAAATATCAAAGAAATTTTACTTGGAATTTCCTTCATCAAGGAAACCTTTTCCCCTTTGCTGACATAATTTTTCCAATCGGTATTAAATAAGTTCATAATGTCCTCCTTTATTATTATAAGGAGATTATAACATAAAATCACTACTCACACAAGGAATTTATTCTGATGCAGGAACGTCAATTTTTTGAATATCAATCAAATTTGCAAATTGAGAGAAGTTTTTATCAAGAACAGCAAACTGAATATTTATTTTGTCTTTGTTGCTATTAAATTTTGAAAGTTCCTTTTCCGAAATATTTTTAATAGATGGAAGATTTACAGTCAAAGGATTAACATGCACATTATCCTTTATAATTTCATAATGTAAATGAGGTCCAGTTGAAAGTCCAGTAGAACCCACATAACCAATTATTTGTCCTTGATTTACTTGCGTTCCAACATTAACACCAGATCTGAAAGCGCTCATATGTCCGTATGCTGTTGAATAAGTTCCATTGTGTTTGATTTTCACATAATTTCCGTAACCATTTTTCCAACCACGGAAAACAACTTTACCGCTTCCCGCAGCAGGAATAGGAGTTCCAGTAGGTGCAGCAAAATCAATACCTTGATGTGCACGAGAATATCCAAGAACAGGGTGCTTTCTTTTTCCATATTTTGATGAAATTCTTGCTCCATTTATAGGTGATTTTTTAAGTGTTTTTGATGCACTTTTTCCAGTTTCATCATAGTATGCAACTCGCCCATCTCCATTTTCATATCTGTAAAGTTTGAACTCTTTATGCCTTGAATTAAGGTAAAGTGAGGCAAAAATCACTTCTCCATTACCAATATAATCCCCTCTGTCAGAATAAAGATTTTCATACATAATTTGGAATTTATCTCCAGGGTAAATATCGCGTTCAAAGTCAACATCAAAAGAAAATACTTCGTAAAATTTATCAATAATATTGTATGGAATTCCCTGTGCAAGAGCAGATTCAATAAGCCCAGTTCCCTTTGCAATTTCACCCTCTTTTCTTATAAGTTCGGATGTTATATCAGATTTTTCTTCCATAGTTCTGTAACCATCATTAACCTTTTGCGCACGAACCTTGTATATAGGACTTTTTATAATTTCAAGGGAGTAAAGTTCCGCCTTTTGCTTTCCATCAGCAGTATTAATAGGCTTTACCTTTACAACTAACTTATCATTGTTTGGTTTAAGTTCCGAAGTTTTACAAATTGGGTCAATAGACTTACTTATCTCTAAAATATCACTGTAAGGAACACCAATAGGTGAAAGAAGCGAAGTAATAGAATCACCACTTTTCACCTCAAGTGTGTATTCCTTTAACCCACTAAACATATCATCAAAAAAGTTGTTTAAACGTTTTGGAATAGTATGTGAAGAATTACCAATAATTTCACTTTCCATAGGCATCAAAGGGAAATCAACCTCCTTTACCGGAGCAATATTACTTCCTGATTGTTTTGATATAATAAAGAAAAATAAAATACACAAAGAAAAACTTACCAAAAAAACCTGAAAATGAGGCTTTTTTATGTATTTTTTTATATTCTTATGTGCATTCTTAAACTTAGTCATACTAATATTTTATCATAAGTCAAAATAAAAAGCAAATATAAATATTTTTATTCCTAAATAGATTGTATTTTTGAAATAACAGAGGTAATTCCCACTTGCCTTTGTGCGGATAAATGGCTGGAAAGTCCCATTTTATCAAAAATTTCCATAGCATTTATAGCTTTTATTTCTGAGATAGTTTTTTCATTAAATATAACAGTTAATATGTAAAGAAGTCCCTTTACAATCAAGGCATCACTATCAAAAGCAAACCTGTATTTACCATTGTCATCAACCTTGTAATTCCACCATACTGAGGAAGAACAACCATAAATCCTGCATTCATCAGTTTTATGCTTTGCTTCAAATGGAGCAAGTTCACGCCCCAATTCAATAAGATAGGAGTATTTATCCTCCCACTCTTCCATCATATTAAAATTAGAAATCAAATCTTCAACTGTCATTTTGTTTGCCTTTATTTTAAAATTATTATATAATATAGAAAATTGAAAACAAGGGAAAAAATGAAACTGAGTGAACCAAAATATTTTTACAAAAAATGGGGAATATCTACAATTTTGTTCCCTCTTTCTTTGCTATATAAATTTGGGGATAAACTAAATCAAATTTTCACAATTCCATATAAATCAAGGGCAAAAGTAATTTGTGTTGGAAACATTGTTTTAGGAGGTGTCGGCAAAACACCAATAGTCATTGAAATAATAAATCATCTTTTAAAACAAAATATAAGGGTAGGGGTTATATCCCGCGGATATGGTGGCACAATTTCCTCAAATACACCTGTAATTGTTGATACAAAAAAATATACAGGTTCCGAGATTGGGGACGAACCATACCTTATCGCATCAAAATTTAAAAATGTTCCAGTTTGCGTTTGTAAAAATAGAGCAACTTCTGCAAAGTTTTTAGAGGACAAAGTTGATGTAATAATTATGGACGACGGATTCCAAAATTATAAATTAAAAAAGGATATAAAGATTGCTGTCTTTGATGGAATTGATGCAATTGGTAATGGATATATCTTTCCCGCTGGTCCGTTAAGACAATCTTTGAAATCAGGATTAAAAGGTGTAAATCTTGCAATAATTATGCGGGCAAAAAATTCCCCACTTGAAAATAAAATCAAAACATTTAAAATTCCAGTTATAAATGGGAAAACCGTTCCAACAAATACAATTTGCGACTATATTGGGCGTGAAGTTATTGCCTTTGCCGGTATTGGCAAACCTCAAAAATTTTATAAAACCTTAACTGATAATAAAATAAAAATTGTTGATAAAATAGATTTCCCAGATCATTATGCCTATAGTGATAAAGATATTGAAATGTTAAAGCAATTATCAAAGGTAAAAAAATTACCAATACTTACAACAATGAAAGATTATGTAAAGATTCCAAATAATGATAAAAAAAATTTTACCCCTATTGATATAGAGGTAAAATTCGATAACGAAAAAGTTTTATTTAAAATTTTATCTTGATAAAGTATTTGACATTTCTGCTATTTTATTAAAAGTAGCAGTTTCTTTTTCCATCATTTCTTCGTAACTATGACCATTCTTTGTATCATATTTTTTTGCTTCAAAACATTTCATACAATTTGATTTTGGAACAATACTGCCACAGTCTTTGTATAAATGTGGACATTCCAATCTAAAATCTATAAATTTTTTCATATTTTCAAGTCTTATCATTTTTGCTTCCTTTCAGTTTGTTATCAACAGTTATCTTGAAAATTCCTTTGAGCAATATGCACATTTTTCCCAGTAATCTTTGTATTTACAAGTTGCAGATTCTGTTCTAAATCTACATTCATCTGCTAAATCTCTATTGTGATTTTCACGAATGTTATAATATGAACTATTTTCCATTTCCATAGGTGAGTTATAGGAAAATTCTTTACTACTTCTTCCATTTTTTATATTGTATCTTCCTTCCGCAAAACATTTTTTACAATATGAAGGAGGATTTCTTGAACCACATTCATTATTTTTGTATGGGCAATTATTTTTAAATTTAAAATAACTTTCCTCCTTGTAAATATTTCTACAAATTTTATTAATTTCATCCTCATTTAAAACTTCATTTGTCATATTTTTCTCCTTAAACCCTAAGTATAGCCTTATTTTTCTTTCCAACAGAAAGCAAAATTTTGCCATCTTTTGCCATATCTTTTGTAATTACAAATTTATCATCAGAAATTTTTTCATCATTCACAGATACAGCACCAGAAACAATCATACGCCTTGCATCACTTTTTGATTTACAAAGTGATACAGATACAAGCCCATCTAAAATATTTACATCACCGGCAAAGTCAAAGGTAGGAAGTCCCGCACCCATACCGCCATTTTCAAATGTTTCTTTTGCAGTTTTTTCTGCATTTAATGCTTCCTCTTCACCACGACAGATTTTTGTCGCCTCAAATGCAAGAATCTTTTTTGCCTCATTTATTTCTGCCCCTTGAAGATGCTCCAACTTCTCTATCTCACTAATTGGAAGTTCTGTAAATATGCGAAGAAGTTTAGGCACATCTCTGTCATCAACATTGCGCCAGAATTGATAATACTCATACGAGCCAAGTTTATCCTCGTTAAGCCATACTGCATTTCCCATAGATTTTCCAAACTTTACCCCATTTGCATCAGTCAAAAGAGGTGCAGTCAATGCGAAAAGTTCCACTCCAAGTCTTCGTCCTAAATCAACACCCGAAACAATATTTCCCCATTGGTCCGCACCACCAAATTGTAAAATTGCACCATAGCGTTTGTTAATTTCCACAAAATCATACGCCTGAAAAAGCGAATAATTAAATTCCAAAAATGATAAAGGTTGCTCTCTATCCAAACGAAGTTTCACACTTTCGCGTTTAAGCATTTCATTAACAGAAAAATAACGACCATATCGTGTTAAGAAATCTATATAAGATATATCCTTAAACCAATCGTAATTATTAACCATAATCGCATCGGTTTTTCCATCTCCAAAATTAAAAAATTTTTCCATAGATTTCTTAATACCTTGGATATTTTTTTGAAAAACCTCCTCCGTCATTATAGGGCGTTCACTTGATCTTCCCGAAGGATCACCAATTCTTCCAGTCGCCCCACCAACAAGGGCAATAGGCTTATTCCCTGTTTTTTGAAACAGTCTAAGTAAAGTAAGTGAAACCAAGTTTCCAATATGAAGACTGTCAGCAGTAGGATCACAACCCAAATATCCAACAACAGGATTTTTTTCACAAAGTTTTTTATCCAATCCTTCCAAATCACTTGCTTGATTAAAAAGTCCGCGTTCAATAATAATATTTAAAAAATCTGATTTTACTTTATACATTTTTTTCCTCTTATAATTAATAAAAAAATTTTACAAAATAAAAGTTACAAAGACAAGGAAATAATTTTTCTTGATAAAAGAGAAAAATCATATTATCATAAAAAATAGATTTGCATTTCACTAATGCAAATTTAGTGTCCAGAGATGGATGCGGGACTGTCGAAAGTCCAATGAACACGCGCTACATATTCTCTTTGTGTAGTGAAAAGTGCTTCCCCAAGGAGTTGGGGAGTCTTTGGCGTATGTCCAGAGAGGTGTTCTCATCTCTTAAAGGCCAAAGAAGTCATCTCGTGTTTATGATTTTCGAACTCCCCGCCATTTCAAAGATACGAAATTGCAGACAATATTTTTGTGCTCATAAAAGAGCAAAAGTATTCCTGCAAATATATTTTAATTGTGAATGGGAGGAAGTTTTTTTGTTCATGGTCTTCGCTTCCTCCCTCCCGATTAAAAAAAAGTATTATGAAAGGAGAAACAATATGAAAAGATTTTTTTTAATATCAACAATACCAATATTTCTGGTTTTATTTGAATATGATGCATTCCCATCATCATTGGATACAGCCCTACAAAAATACTGCATTCCAAAAGATGCAACTTATTGCTCCAGTAGTTTTAGGGCAAGATATAATATTGCAAATGATAGATGTGATTGCGCGAACAATACTTACCTAGAATATGATGCTTCAAAAAGACATTGCAAAATAAAATGTCCAGCAGGAAGTTATCCAGCCATAATACCATCATGTTCGGCTGGGTCAGTAAAATTTTTAATTGCACAATAAATATAAATAAGGAGTGGAAAATGAAAAATAAAACAAAAATATTAATTGCTTCAAGTATATTGGGGGGAATGTCAATTCCAGTATATTCACAAATATATATGTGTAAAACATGCCCAGCAAATACTTATTCAAACGGAAGTCAATGTGTCCCATGCGGGCAATACCAATATTCAAATGCAGGTTCTTCATCTTGCACAGATTTAAAATATCAGATAGAAAGCACGGTTGCAAGTTTAACAAAGGGAGGACAACAAACAGAAGGAACTTTAACCCCAGGATATTATGTAGTAATCCTTGGTGGTGGTAATGGTGGAGGAAGTCGAGACAACAAGTATATAGAGAACAATAGTGGATTACTTTCCTGGAATATTAACAGCAATTTTAATATATTTAATGATAAATTTATGAAATTAAGTTGTGAAGAAGATGCAAGCGATGATGATTATTATTCATATACTAATATATTTCCAAAAAATAAATATACTGTTCCTTATTCCAAAGCAGGTTTAGGGGCACAAATGCAATATGTTATAAAAGTTGATACAAATACCCCATATATTCTTGCATCTGGTGAAGATGGAAAAAGTGATGGCTCTGCATGTGGTGGTGGCGGTGGTTCCTGGTTAAAACTTGGTAATACCTATTATGTCGCTGGTGGCGGTGGAGGTGGTGTTAATATACATAACTATTCTAGGTATAGGAGTCCGGAAGGTGGTGCTGGTGGTGGTATCGGTGCCGGCGGTGGCGGTGGTGACCATTATAAAGGTTTAGTCGGTGCTGCAGGTGGAGCAAGTGGACATTACTCTGGTGGTGCTGGTGGTAGAGGTGATAGAGCAGGTGGAGTAGGTTCCGGTCCACAAGGAGGTCGAGGTGGTAATGTTGATAGAACAGCATCTTGTCATACAGCAGAAATTGAAGTTGCAAGTGGAAATCCTTATGGAGGTCTTGGTGGAGTAACATCAAGAGATAGTAATTGTTCATCAACTATGTCAAAAATTAGTTTTAAATATCCAACATGTTCCAACTATGCTTCCTATAACAAAAATCTACCTGTAGAACGTACCGAAGAGTATGATTGCGATAGTGATAATAATTGTTATTATAAATATTGTAATACATCATATTTTGGAACAGAAGTTTGTTCATTTAATGAGTATAGAGAGTATGACGACGATGATGATATTGTTGCTAGATATTTAGCAAATTTATTCATTGCCTCTGAAGATACTTTCAGTAATTATATAAGAAATGGAGAAGATGGTAAAACATCACATACTTCTAATACAAATAAATTTAATAATCAATTGTGTAGGAACTGTGCAAAGATATTTAAAATAAAATAAAAAATTCCCCCAGCCTTAAAACTGGGGGATAATTTTTTTATATAAAAAGTTACATAGGTAAATCAACACCCTCTGGAAGTTGAAGCCCGCTTGTTGCCTCTTCCATAGTAGCAGTAGAAATCTCATCTGCTTGTTCCTTTGCATTATTCATTGCAGCAACAACCAAATCTTCCAATGTTTCTTTTTCACTTTCCTTTAACAAAGATGAATCAATTTCACATTTTTTAACATCTTTTGTGCAAGTCATTGTTATTTTTACAAGCCCACCACCAGCATTGCCAACAACTTCTTGTTTTGCAAGTTCAGCCTGTGCAATTTTAACCTTGTTTTGCATTGCTTGTGCTTGTGCAACTAAATCATTTAAATTAACCATATCATATCTCCTTTTTTTATGTTAATAATGTATAAATAATACTATATTTCTTCAATCTTTGCAACATAAGAATTTGTAAAACTATGCAAAAGTTCTTTAAGTATAGGATTATTAGAAATTTCTTTAAGTTGTGCTTCAAATATATCGCGTTTTTTCTTGTAAATAGTATCCTCGCCAACTTCATTCGAATGTTCCACCTTTATATTATACTTCGCATTTGCAAAAAAAGTATTAAGGTTTTTAAGAAGTTCCCTCGGATACCCAGTATCAAAATTTATAAATAATACCCCTTTATCAAAGGATACAAAGCGAACATATCTTTCTACATCTTGGGAAAGAAGGTAGTTTTTCTTTTCCTTTAAAATATCAACAATACTTTCAATGGAAAGAATTGATACATCAGTATTGCTACTTTCTTCTTCCTCAAACAAAGATGAAGAATTTGCTATGCTAGATATTTTTTTTTTGAACTTCGGTTGAAGTCTGATTTTCAATCTTGTGAAGTATTTCCGCTGGACTTGGCATCATACCCACATAAGAAAGTCTTATAATAATCATTTCCACCGCAGAAAGAACATTTGGAACACGGCTTAATTCGTCAAAGCCCTTCAATAACATCTGCCAAATACGGGAAAGAGTTGCAATACTTAAATTATGAGCCATATTGGAAATTTTTTCTTGTTCCGCCGGTGGCACAGGAACAGAAGCCAAAGAACTTGGTGTTATCTTTACCCTTGTAATATAATGGGTAATTTCCAATAAATCAGTCAAAATTAACACTGGGTCCACACCCAAATCATATTGATTATCAATAATTTCAACTGCCTTTTGAATATCAGCCTTAATAATCGCATCATATAAATCAAAGACAATCCCCTTTGATGCAAGTCCCAAAATCTTTGAAACTTTATCAACAGTAATATCACCATCACAATTTGAAATTACTTGATCAAGGAAACTCATTCCATCACGCACAGACCCGTCCGCAGTCTTCGCAATAATATTTATTGAATCATCATCAATTTTCACATTTTCCAACTCGCAAATGTGTTTGAAATGTTTTGACAAAGTTTCCAAATCAACACGCCTTAAATCAAATCTTTGACAACGAGATAAAACAGTAGGTGGCACCTTCCTTATTTCCGTAGTCGCAAAAATAAATATTACATAAGGAGGAGGCTCTTCTAAAGTTTTAAGAAGTGCATTGAAAGCATTCTTTGAAAGCATATGAACTTCGTCAATTATATAAACTTTATATCTTGCAGATGATGGCTTATATTGAACTCCGTCAATAATTTCCCTTATATCATCAACACCAGTATTTGAAGCCGCGTCCATTTCAATAACATCAATGTGCCTGTCTTCTGCAATTGCACGACAATTTTCACATACACCGCAAGGTTTCACTTGTGGACCAGTTGCCTTTCCGTCAGCACCAAGACAATTTAATGATTTTGCAAAGATTCGGGCAGTAGAAGTCTTTCCAACCCCACGAATTCCAGTAAATATATAAGCATGAGCAAGTCTGTTAGTATTTATTGCATTAGTAAGAGTTTTTACTAAAACTTCTTGTCCTATAAGTTCATCAAAAGTGCTAGACCTATATTTCCTAGCCAATACCTTATATTTTACTTCTTCGTTTGCCATAAAATTATATTATCCTTAATCTTTATTTCCCCATTTTAACAAATTTTAAACGAATAGCAAGATTAAATTTTTAAATTTATGATTGCTATTATTTCCGAACTTTTGTAATAATATATATAATAAAATAAAAGGAGATAAAATTGAAGAAAATTATACTACCATTTTTGCTATTATCATTTACATTTAATGAAAATGTAAATTCATCAACACCAGATTTGCGTGCCCCTTATGCAATACTTATGGATTACGACAGCGGACTTGTTCTATATGAAAAAAGTGCAGATACAGTCGTGCCTCCTTCTTCTATGAGCAAACTTTTAACCGTATATAAAATTTTCTCTCTTATAAAAGACGGCAAATACACACTTGATACAGAATTTACCGTTGGTGACGAAGCATGGAAAAAGGCAAAGGCAATGAATGCCAACTCTGGCTCAACAATGTTTCTTGAATATGGTGAAAAAGTAAGGATAGAGGATTTAATCCGTGGTATAATTGTCAACAGTGGAAACGATGCAACCATAGTTATTGCTGAAAATATCAGTGGTAGCGAAGCCAAATTTGTAGAAGAATTAAATGATTTAAGCAAAGAATTGGGACTTCAAAACACACATCTTGAAAATGCCTCTGGCTGGTATGATAAAAGACACCTTATGTCCACTCGCGATTTGGCAATACTTTCCCGCCGTATTATAAAGGATTTTCCAGAATTTTATCATTACTTTGGTGAAAAGGAATTTTTATATAAAAAGGATTTAACAGGCAACAAAGATAACCGCAACAAACTTCTTTGGATTATGCCATCTGCCGACGGACTTAAAACCGGACATACAACAAAGGGCGGATACGGTCTTTCCTCCTCTGCAAAAAAGGGTGAAAGAAGACTTATCGCTATAGTAAATGGTATAAAGGGTGCAAATCCAAGTTATACAAGATTTACCGATTCGAAAGCTCTTCTTGAATGGGGATTCAAAGAATTTTCAAATTATGTATATTACAACAAAGGTGACAAAGTCTTGGATGTTCCAGTATGGTTTGGCACAAAAACCACAACTCCGGTTGGTGTTCAAGAAAAAATCTTAATAACTGCACAAAATGGAAAAACTCCTGATATAGAATTTCGTGCAACTTATGAAACCCCAATTCCTGCACCAGTTATAAAGGATACGAAGGTTGGAACTTTGACCCTTTATGTAGATGGGGTAAAGTTTAATGATTACGATTTATTCACACTTGAAGATGTAAAAAAATGCAACTTCTTTATGCGAATTTTTAAAAATTTAAAACAAATAGTTTTGAAAGTAGTAGGTTAATATGACAGGTTTGTTTATCACATTCGAAGGTGGTGAAGGTGTAGGAAAAACCACCCAAACAAAAATAATTGCTGAAAAATTAAGGCAAAAAGGATATACCGTAATTACAACCCGCGAACCTGGGGGAACTCCACTTGGGGAAAAGATTCGTGAAATCCTTTTAAAGGGTGATATTGATAAAATGTCCCCAACAACAGAGGCTTTGCTTTTTACCTCCGTTCGCCGTGACCATTTTGAACGCGTAATAAAACCAAATGTCGATGCTGGCAACATTGTGCTTTGCGACAGATATATGGACACAACAAACGCATATCAGGGATTCGCACACAAACTCGGTATTGAAAAAATGGAAAATTTATATAACCTTGCAATAGGCGATTTCAAACCAAACTTGACTATCATTTTTGATATAGATCCATCAAAATCACATGGTAATCTTACAGAAATAAACCGATTCGAAAAAATGGGAAATGATTGGCTGACTGCCTCCCTAAATGGTTTTCGCGAAGTTGCAAAACTAAATCCCGACCGTTGCGTCCTTATGCCATCAGAAGGAAGTATAGAGGAAGTATCAGAGCGAATTTTAAAAATATTAAATGAGAAATTAGGACTTTAATTTATGCCATTAAATGATGAAAAAATAGAACAAGCAAAAGATGATAACCCAAAAACTACGCCATTTCTTCTTTCCCATTTAAAGGAAGAAACGGAATTTTTTAATGCCTTTAAATCATCCCATCTTCATCATTCATGGCTTATCACCGGACCAAAGGGTATTGGTAAAGCAACACTTGCTTATCGTATCGCAAGATACATTTTCTCATTATCAAATCCAGACCATTTAAAAAATCTTAATATAAAGATAGATACCACTTCACCCATACTTGACAACAATTTTTCTTATGAAGAGGAAGAGGAGGGTGATGATACTGAAACAATGGGCTTTTTTGAAAATGATTCTGTTGCCGTTTCCCAATCTCAGCCAAATATAAGCAAAGTTTCACTTGAAAAATTTGATACATCACCATTAAAACTTTCTCCCTCACATCCAATATTTGAAAGATTGACCGCTGGCGGACTTACCGATTTAATTATTGTCGAAAGGGAATACAGTGAAACCACAAATAAATTAAAAACAGAAATTTCAGTAGAGCAAATACGAAATTTAAAGGAATTTTTTTCCAAAACTTCATCAGAGGGCGGATACAAAATTGCAATTATCGACTCCGTCGATGAAATGAACGCCAACAGCAAAAATGCCCTTCTTAAAATATTAGAAGAAGCACCAGCAAAATCTTTATTACTTCTTATTTGCCATAATATAAATGGTATTTTGCCAACAATAAAATCTCGTTGTCGTATTTTAAAATTATCACCTATTGATAATGAAAATATGAAACTTTTATTACAATTTAAATTACCAAATATTACAGATGAAGAAATCACAAAACTTATAAATATAAGTGACGGAAGTATCGGCACAGCAATAAATATTTATAATAACAAAGGGCTTGACTTACAAAACAAAATTTTCAACCTTATCCCAGAAATTTTTAATAAAAAAAATAATGGCATTTTGGAAATTGCAAACCAAGTTTCAAATGAGGAGATTTTCAAAATCTTTCAAAATATAATTTTAAACTTTCTTTCAAATGCAATAAAATATAAATCAAAGATTGAACTTGAAAATATTGATAATGTTGAAAAAATCGCACTTGAAACAATTACTATACATTATCAAAATATAAAATCTCTGTTTGCGATTCGCGAAAGTTTGTTAAACAATTTCCGCCTATATCCACTTTTAAATCTTGATATAACAGCACTTATAATTTCAACATTTGAAAGGATAAAAAATGTTTATTGATAGTCATTGTCATCTTGATTTTTATGAAAAAGAAGAACTTCCAGAAATATTGGAACACGCAACAAAATCTGATGTCAAATATATGCTAAACGCTTGTGCATCTCAATCAAGTTTTAAAAGAATTATTGAAATTGCAAATGAAAATAAAAATGTCTTTGGTGCAATTGGCATACACCCACACGAGGCAGAAGATATGGGTCACCCAATGGCAGAGGACGAACTACTTATCACCATAAATAAATCAAAAAAAATTATCGCAATTGGTGAAACCGGATTGGATTATTCTCGTGAAAATATCAACAAAGATATTCAAATGGAAAACCTTTATAACCACATATCTGTGGCACAAAAAACATCTCTTCCCCTAATCATTCATAACAGAGATTCAAACGAAGATATGATAAATATTTTAACAGAAGGTATGAAAAAATCCCCATTCAAATGTATAATTCATTGCTTTACAGCCGACGAAACTATGGCAAAAAAAATGTTGGATTTGGATTTCTTTATTTCTGCCTCTGGCATAACAACATTTAAAAATGCAACTGATTTACAGGAGGTTTTTAAAAACATAGTCCCACTTGAAAAACTTTTAATCGAAACGGACAGCCCATATCTTGCACCCGTTCCACATAGAGGGTCAAGAAATGAACCAGCCTTTGTTATAGAGGTTGCAAAGAAACTTGCCGAACTTAAAAATATATCAGCCGAAGAAATAGGCAACATAACCAGCAATAATTTTAAAACCTTGTTTGAAGTGGATATTTAACTTTTCTTTATATACCTTTTTATCATTTGAAAATCTATCACTTTAAATACAAAAAGTGATATGAAATAAAATCCCATTCCAAATATTATAAGCAATATCAACATTAGTATTCGTAAAATCAAACCGTAAACTTCAATATCCGCCATAATCCCAATACTTCCAAAATAAACAATAACTCCCATCACAATTGAAAGAATAAGAGTTTTCACAATGTCCTTTAAAATACTTTTATACATATGCATAAAATTTTTCACATAACTTATATAATAAAGCATTAAAAAGTTAATCCAATTTGCAACAGTAATTGCAAGCACAACACCCATATAACTGAAACTCCTTGTCAAAACCACTGTCAAAAATAAATTGAATAAAAGACTGACACCTGCAATTATCATAGGAGTCTTAGTATCCTTTCTTGCATAAAAAACATTTGAATAAAGTTTTATATAAACAAGCGCAGGCAAACTTAAACAAAGTATTTGTAAAATTTGTGCCGTAGCATAAGTATCAGATGCCTTAAAAAGTCCGCGTTCAAAAAATATCTGAATAATAGGATAACTGACAGCCATCATTCCAATAGCACAAGGAATAACAAGAATGCTTGCCATTTTCATAGAGTTATTAAAAAGAAGTTGCGTTTTATTCAAACGATTATTTTTAATTTCCTTTGAAAGACTTGGAAGCAACACTGTCGCAATCGCAATCCCAATCACTCCAAGTGGAAGTTGATTAAGTCTGTCAGCATAATAAATCCACGATACAGCCCCATTAGTTGGTGTCGCAAAAATACTTCCTATCATAATATTAAGATGATAAATTCCTGCACCCATAATCCCAGGCATAATCTTTTTAAAAAATTGTACAACCGAAGAAGTCATTTCCGCCCTAAATGAAATAATTCCGAAGCCATAATTTTTTGCAATCCAAAAAAGCCACCAAAGTTGTATTATTCCAGATGCAAACACACCCCACGAAACCGCATACGCAGGATTCGGAAAAAATTTTGCAAATAAAAGAAGTGAAAATACTATACATAAATTTAAGACAATAGGAGTGCTTGCATAAGGCTTAAAATTCCCAAGTGTATTCAAAATACTTCCAAAAAATGAAGTCAAAGCAATAAAAAACAAAAATGGAAAAGTTATTCGTGAAAGTGTAACTGCTAACTCAAATTTATTCAAATTTTGTGAAAACCCAGGTGCAAATATCTGAACCACCTGTGGCATAAATATTTCACAAATCAAAGTAAAAATCAAAAGTATGTAAAACAGCAATGCAAATATAGATCGGCAAAAATTTTTCGCCCTTTCTTTTCCATCTGTGTATAAAATTCCAGAAAATATAGGAATAAAAGCAGAATTAAAAGCCCCCTCTGCAAAAATACTCCTAAATAAATTTGGAATTCTAAATGCCACCAAAAAACAATCAGAAAATTTTCCAGCCCCCAAATATTTTGCGACAAATAAATCACGAACAAGCCCACTTATCCTACTTAAAAAAGTAAGTCCACCAACAGCCACAGTATTTTTTAAAAACTTTTTATTTAACATTTGATAAAAAATCCTTTATTTGCTAAAAATTATACTATATCATAAAACATAACAGATTTATAGGCAATACAAAAGAGGAAAAATGAAAAAATTTTTATACATAGTTTTTATTTTTATAATATCATCTTGTGCAGTAAATACAAAAACTGATTATTCCAAGTTATCCGATAAAGATATTTATGATTCCGCTATCAAGAATATAAATAAAGAAAATCATATCTCCGCAATAAGCGAACTAAGCCAAATTGAATATAACCATCCATATTCTTCCCTTGTTCCAAATTCTTGGATTTTAACAGGTTATACATATTATAAAGAAAAAAAATATCCAGAAGCGATAGAAACATTTGAAAAACTTATCAAATATCAACCAAATCATAGGGATGTCCCTTATGCAATGTATATGATTGCAATTTGCTACTATGACCAAATTTCCCCAATATCAAGGGATCAAAAAATGACCGAACTAGCACTTATTAATATGGAAAGATTGAAAAAAACATTCCCAGATTCTGAATACACAAAAGATGTCCTTCCAAAAATTATTATTGCAAGAAACAATTTAGCGGCAAAGGAAATGTATATTGCAAAAAACCTTATGAAAAAGAAAAATATGATAGCAGCCCTTAACCGCCTTCAAACAATTATTGCAAAATACGATACAACTTTGTTTATAGAGGAGGCTTTGTATAGGACTGTCGAAATATATCTTATTTTAATGGAACCAGATGATGCAAACAATATGCTCCGTTTGTTAGAACATAATTATCCAAATTCAACTTGGACCACATCGGCAAAGGATTTAATTAAATCATATAATGAAAAGCAAAATAAGAAAAACTAAGGATTCTCAACCTTTCTTGAACCAATGATTTTTATTTCATATTCAAGCATTATGCCAAACTTTTCATAAACAGCATATCTTACCTTTTCTGCCAATTCTTCAATATCAGCAGAAGTTGCTTCATTCTCATTTATTATAAAGTTAGCATGCAAAGGAGAAATGATTGCTCCCCCCAACTTTAATCCCTGACATCCAGCATCTTTGATAAGTTTCCATGCGGAATGTCCCTCTGGATTTTTAAATGTAGAACCTGCAGTTTTCGTATATGTAGGTTGCGCAGCATCCTTTTCCTTTAAAATTTTATCCATTTTTTCTTGGATTTTTTTTGAATCTCCCACAACCCCTTTCAATACAACAGAGGTAATAATATAATCAGGACTGATAGATGAATCCCTATACACCAAACCACATTCTGAGGCAGGAATAGTTTTTACTTCACCATTAAGTTTATTTACAATCTCTATTTCAAGCAAAATATCCTTTACTTCCGCCTTGAAACAACCAGCATTTGTAAGTATTGCACCACCAATAGAACCAGGGATACCAAACAAAAACTCAAATCCCTTTATCTTATTTTCCATTGCGAATTTTGAAAGTGCAATATTTGAAGCAAAGGCACCACAAACAACTTTGCAATTATCATCTTTTGCAATTTCAATATTATTAAACGCTTCGGATTGAAGCCTTATAGTAATACCATTTAAAATTCCATCACGAATAAGGACATTAGAACCAAAACCAAGTATATGTATAGGCATATCCTTAGGTGCATGCTTTAAAAAATCGATTAAATCCTTTTTATCCTTTGGACTAAAAAACACTTCCGCCATGCCACCAGTTTTAAATCTGGTAAAGTTAGCAAGATTGTAATTTTCTAACAATTCACCTTTTACTCTTGGTAAATCTTTCATAACAGAACTTTCCATTTTATTTTTTGCTTTCAATCAATTTAGGCAGTTCATAAATCATATGCTTTATATCTCCTGCACCAAATGATACAATTATATCACCTCTTCTTAAATTTGACAATATTATATCAACAATTTCAGAAAAATCAGATAGTTGGAAAACATTTTTTTTGCCAGTTTCTTTAAGTGCATTGTAAAAATCAATGTGATTCTTCATTCCATCGGATGATTCTCCTGCACCAAACACAGGCATACAAATAACAAAATCTGCATTGCCAAAACATTTCAAAAAATCATTAAATAAATCAGTTAATCGAGAATATCTGTGTGGTTGAAAAATAGCCATAATCTTACCACTGCCAACAACATCACGAGCCATAGCCAAGGTTGTTTCAATTTCCTTTGGATGATGTGCATAATCATCAAAAATCCTTATACCATCAACATTATCAACCTTTGAAAATCTGTGCTTTACACCATTAAAATTTGAAAAGGCTAGACGAATTTTTTCCTCACTAATTTCTAAAAATTTTGCAACAGAAAGCGCAACCAAAGAATTCAAAATATTATGTCTTCCAAACATTGGTATATGAAGATTTTCAATTTTACTTCCATCTTTGTAAATCGCATCAAAATATCCACCATCAATATCAAAATGAATATTTTCAGCCCTTACATCAGCATCATCTGAAAAACCATAAGTGATTATATTTTTCTTTCCTTCAAATTCAGCTTTCAATTCCATAACCACAGGGTGATCGGCACACATAACAACCAACCCAGAAGAAGGAACCCTGTTTATATATTCACGAAAATAGTTTTTAAGGTTATCAAAAGTTTTGTAAAATTCCATATGCTCTGCATCAATGTTTGTAATAACCGCAATATCCACAGAAAAATGTTTAAGATTTCCAAACGCTTCACAAGTTTCAGCAACAACCCAATCTCCATTTCCAACAATATTACTTGAAGCATAATGAGTAATAATTCCACCATCAACGACAGTAGGTTTTAATCCTGCCATATCAAGCAAAGTTCCAACAAATGATGTTGTAGTAGTCTTTCCATGCGTTCCACTTATACCAATAGATTTTTTAAGCCCCATAATTGCTTGAAGCATTTCTGCTCTTTCAATAATAGGAAGACCAAGTCTTCTTGCTTCAACTATTTCAACATTATCATCTGGCACAGCAGAGGAAAATACAATAAAATCCGCACCATTTACATTTTCGCTTTTGTGTCCGATAAAAATTTTTGCCCCAAGGCTTGAAAGATGTTCAAGATTTTCACCATCAGCCTCATTCGACCCTTGAACCTTATATCCCATTTTAAGCAAAACTTCAGCAATAGAACTCATTCCTATACCATCTGCACCAATAAAATGAAAAACAGATGATAATGGCACATTTTTTAAATCTACTTTTGGCAATTTTAATTCCTTCAACTTTTTTTATTTAATAAGCAATAATTCATCAATCGTATCAACGACATTTTGACTTGCATTATTTTTTAATTTAAAAATTTTAGCCTTTTTTGCCATATTTTCAAGTAAATTTTCATTTATTACAAATTTCTTCAATACATTATAAAGGCTTTCTGCTGTAAAATCATCTTGCAAAATGATTTCCCCACCTCCCACAGAAGTAATTTGTTCAGCATTTATAACTTGTTGCCTGTCTTTATGCTTTATAGGAATAAAGATAGCAGGGCGTCCCACACTTCCAACTTCCAAAACAGTGGAAGCACCAGCCCGTCCAATAAATAAATGACATTTTTTAAGAATTTCAGCAGGATTATCAAAAAAACTTCTTATTTCACATTTTATATTAAATGATTTATAAAAAGATTTAACTTCATCAATATCATATTGCACAACTTGCTGATAAATAAATAACCTTTTCCTTACTTTTTCATCAAGCATAGCAATAGCACGCGATACAATATTCGAAAAAATTTCCGCACCCTGTGAACCACCCATCACAGCAATTACAAAAGGCACTTTGTCATTGATAGTAGGATAGGGAGTATCCACAATCTTTTTAACCTCATCACGAAGAGGAAGCCCAACAAATTTCACCTTTGCTCCATCCGGTATCTTTTTCGTATTTTTAAATGATACCGCAACAACATCAGCAAATTTTGAAAGGAATATATTCGCATTTCCCAAAATTGAATCAGCATTGTGTATCAAAGTTTTTTTACCCAAAATTTTGCCCCATAAAACCACAGGCACAGAAATATATCCACCCATTCCAATTACAACGGAAGGTCTTATCAATAACATATGGAAAAAAGTTTGCACAAATCCAATGGCAAGTTTTGAAAGACTTCTTATCCTATACCATAAATTTTCACCACTTAGACCGCCACCTATAATAGTGTGGATTTTACTAAATTGAGAAGCAAACCTCTTCCCCCTTTTGTCAGTGATAAGATATACATCATATCCTCTTGCTTCCAATTCTTTTTTTATTTCAGATGCAGGAAACAAATGACCCCCAGTTCCACCTGCGCCTATAACAACTCTGATTTTTTTATTATTTTTCATATTTATTACCTCTACCATTATATTCTTGTAGTAATGCAAGTAAAAGCCCTATCCCAAGACAAGAAGAAATAAACGATGAACCACCATAAGAAATAAATGGCAAAGTCATTCCCTTTGTTGGTATAAGTGCTAAATTAGAACAAATATTTACACATAATTGAAATGTAAAATATGTTGCAATTCCAGTCCCCGCAAAAATCACAAACGGATTTTTCTTTTCTTTTAAAATATTAAAAATCCTAATAAGCATCATAAAAAATATGATAAGAAGTATTATTGAAAGAAGAGAACCCATTTCCTCCACCATCGCAGAAAAAATAAAATCAGTATGCACATCAGGTATCATCTTTTTTAAATTATTTGTATGACTTCCAAAAAGACCCGCCTCTTTTATAGTTTGCAAAGCCTTTTCAATTTGATAATGATCCTTGTCACCACTTTTATCTAAAAATTGATTTATACGATTGTAAAAGTGTGGCAAAGTAAAATATGCCATACATAGCACAGAAATACCAAGCCCTACCAATCCAAAAATCCATTTCCATGCAAGACCCGCAACAAATACCTCTGCAAAAAATATCATACAAAAAGTAGTAAGCATACCAATGTCAGGTTGAAAAAATAAAACTCCACCAACCGCAACCATTACTCCAATCAAAAGAAATATATTGTTCTTCATTCTTTTTTTATCATCCAAAGTTTGAAATTCTTTAATCCTTACAAGTATAAGAGCAATTACTATTGCAAAAACAGGTTTTAAAATTTCTGATGGTTGTATAGAAATTCCAATCCTTATCCAACGCCTTGCCCCCTTTATCGGTTCAAAAAAGAATGTTGCAAGAAGACAGAAAAACAAAGCAATAAATCCAATACACGATAAGCGCTTAATATTTTTCATTGAAAGAAATGATGAAATCAAAAGAACCGCAAACCCAATTCCAACATATCCTAAATATTTATCTATATAATAATGACTATTAAGTCTTCCTCTTATCGCAGAATATGGACTTGCTGCAAAAATCATAAAAACCCCAATACCTATTAAAAACAAAGTTTCTACAAAGATGGCTTTATCTAAACTAAACCACCATTTTGCAAGCCTACTTTTATCAGTCCTTTGAATAAACATATTTATCCCAGTTTATTTTTATATTTTGCAATAATATTTTTTACTATTGTTTTAAAATGTTCACCTCTTGCTTCAAAAGATTTATATTGATCAAACGAAGCACACGCAGGGGACAAAATCACAACAGGATTAGTAACCTTTTTCTTTTTTAAATCATGAATAGCAAGTTTAAAGGCCTTAATTACAGCCTTATCCAACTTATGACATTTATATGTAGGAACAATTTTCTTTGTTTGATTATAAAACTCATTTTCACATTCCCCAATGGTAAAGATTCGTTTTATATTTCCATTTGAAAGTTGAGGTATCAAAATATTAATTCCTCCCTCTTTCTTTCTTCCTCCAATAATCCAATAAACATCATCAAGGGACGAAATTGCGTATTGTGTAGCCTCCGCATTAGTAGCCTTTGAATCATTTATAAATTCAACAGAGGCAAAATCAGCAACCTTTTCAACTCTGTGTTCCAAAGGTGTAAAAGTTTTTATTGCATTAAGTATTTTTGATGTTGCAATTCCAACTCTCTTTGCAACCGCAAAACTTACAACAATATTTTGCCAATTATGCTTTCCTTTTAAATTTGAAAGTGTTTTAAGGTCAAATAATTCCTTCTTTTCCCCCTTTGTATTATCAATTAAAATTCCAAAAGAATTTACATAATACCCATCAACTTTTCTGTTAAATGAAACAGGAATATTATGCACCAAAGAAGAAGATTCCTTTTGAAGTTCATTAAAAATTTTCTTCGTATATTCATCATCAACAGCAATGACATTTGAGAAATTTTTCTTTGATACTCTGTTAAATATTCGCTTTTTAACATTGACATATCCATCCATTCCATTATGTCTTGATAAATGATCAGGAGTAATATTTAAAAGTGCAGATATATCAAAATCAATAGATGGAGAAAGTTCAATCTGATAACTTGACATTTCAAACACATACCAACCATCACTTCCAAGATTTGGCAAATCAAAAACCGGTATCCCAAAATTTCCACCAATAGCAGTAGGAATCTCATTTTCCTTTAATATATGATGCACCAAAGCCGTAGTTGTCGACTTTCCATTTGTTCCTGTAATTCCTATGTAATGTGCATCTTTATAAGTCGAAACAAACAACTCTATATCATCAAGAATTTTAACCCCAGCATCTTTTGCCCTTTGTGCAATAGGATGAGGAGCAGGGTATGTATGAGGTATCCCAGGGCTTATCACCAAAAATTCCACAGAACCAAAATCAACACTCATAAGGTCCTGAATAGTTGCCCCAAAGTTTGATGCCTCTTTCCTTAATTCCTCTTTATTATCCCACGCTATGACATGAATCCCGCGTTGCTTTAATTCCCTAACAACAGCCATACCACTTTTCCCAAGTCCAAATACAGCGACTGTTTTATTAAGCAAATTATTTATCATTTTTGTTACGCCTCTATCTAATTTTAAGTGATGATAAAGCAATAAGAGCAAGTATTATAGATATAATCCAAAATCTTAACACGACAGTTTGCTCACTCCAACCTTTAAGTTCAAAGTGATGATGTATAGGTGCCATTTTGAAAATTCCTTTACCTCTTAATCTAAATGATGCAAGTTGCAACATCACAGAAATTGCTTCCACAACAAAAATTGCACCACAAATAAGAAGTAAAAATTCACTCTTTGTAATAACACTTATTACTCCCAAAGCAGAACCTATTGCAAGAGAACCTACATCTCCCATAAATATTTTTGCTGGATACGCATTGAACCATAAAAATCCTAACACAGCACCAATCAAACTTCCGATAAAGACTGTAATTTCACCAGCCCCCGGCACATAAGGAAGAAATAGGTAAAGTGAAAAGTCAGCCCTTCCAATTAAATAAGATACAATTAAAAATACAACAAGAGAACTAAGCATAATCATACTTGCAAGTCCATCAATTCCATCAGTTAAATTCACCGCGTTTGATGTTCCAACAATAACAAACGCAACAAAAATAAAATACAAAATTCCAATATCCCAAAGAATGTTTTTGAAAAATGGAACAGTTATTGCAGTTTTAAATTCGTATGGCATCAAAGAATAAATTCCATAACATGCAATACCACTTAATATAAATTGTAAAACAAGTCTAAGTTTTGCAGATAATCCACGATAAGCATTTCCATGCACCACTTTGAAATAATCATCAATAAAACCGATAAGTCCAAATGCAATCATTGTAAAAAGCACAATCCATACATAACCATTTTTTAAATTACACCATAAAAGAGAAGATACAAGGATTGAAAAAATCATCAACACACCACCCATAGTAGGTGTCCCTTGTTTTTTCAAATGCGATTGAGGCCCCTCTTTCCTTATAGGTTGAGCAAATTTATTTTTAATAAAATTTATAAACCTTGTTCCAAACATTAAATATATAAAAAGTGATGTTAAAAGAGCAGCACCAGTTCTGAAAGTTATATATCTAAATATGTTAAAAATACCATCCCATTGACTTACTAAACTATAAAACATTTTTGATTCCTTTTAATTTTTTTAAACTAATTTATTATACCACATAATATAGTATTTTTCAAAAGTTTTTTAAAACTAATTTAACATTATGATTTTATTTATTATTTTTAATTTAAGTTAAGTTTCGGTATAATTTCTTCAATAATCTTTGCAGATACTGGCACCGTAGTACAAGCAGAAGTTACACAGCCATTATTATTTGCCTCATCAAGCATTATAAGCATAGTGTATTTAGGATCTTCTATCGGAAAAATTGAAACAAAAAATGTTCTAAGAATTTTATCATTATACTTTCCATCAACAAGTTTTAAAGCAGTTCCAGTTTTTCCACCAGCCTTTATACTTTTAAGATTCGCCTTAACTCCAGTTCCATCTGTAATCACAAGCCTCATCAATTTTTTTATTTCATATGAAGTTTTGCTATTTACAACTTGATATGATTTCAAAATTTTATTTTTATCCCTTTTTATTAAAGTAGGATTTACATACATTCCGTCATTTATAATCGCATTCACAGCACTTATTGTATGAAGTAAACTTATTGAAATACCATATCCATACGCCGAAGTTGCATTTACATTATCATTCCATTTTTTTGGGAAAATAGGAAAGCCTCTTTCTGGAAGTTCAAAATTCATTTTTGAAAAGAACCCAAGTTTTTTGAAAAAATTAGTTTGCTTTTTTTCACCTAACTCCATCGCAATCATTGCCGATGCAATATTAGAAGAATAAATAAAAGCCTCCTCCATATTAATTTTCCATTTCTTAGGATGAGAATCTTTTACTCTGAAATTACCAATCATAAAAGGTTTTGAAACATCAAAAAGTCTGTCCTTTGGATAATTATTTTCAAGCGCCAAAGCCGTATTGAAAATTTTCATCACAGAACCAATTTCATACACATCAAGCGTAATATGATTATTATAAAGCGAACTTGAAATAATTTTTTTTGCATCATTATTATGGAAATCAGGAAGAGATACCATACCCAAAATTTCCCCAGTTTTCACATCCATAACAATTCCGGCCGCACTTTTTGCTTTAAAATTTTTCATTGCATTTGTTAAATTTTGCCTTATCGCATCTTGAATATAGATATCCACTGAAAGAACGATAGGATTTTTAGAACTTGTTAAATCATTGTCATCAATATATTTTTCAATACCACTTGTTCCCCTGTTATCAATATCTATATTCCCAATTATATGAGGGAACAAATTGCTTTGTGGATAAAATCTGTAATCTGTTTCATAGGCACCCAAAGCAGGCTCTCCTATCATAAGAAGTTTTTCGCGTTCCGATGGTGAAATTTTCCTATCAAGATAAACAAATTTTTTATCAGATTTGATTTTTTTCAAAACATCATCATATTTTAAATCAGTTAAAATTTTTACCAACTCACTTGCTGTTCTTTCTGGATAAATAATTTTATGTGGTTCCACATATAAATCCAAAGTTGGAAGATTTACCGCCAACAATTCTCCATTTCTATCCGTTATATCAGGTCGAGAAAATCTCCTTAATTGAGAATTTGTATTATAATTTTTTTCTTCAAAGAAAGAAAGATTTATACTTAAAGATAATGTTCTAAGTATAATAACAGTAAATATTAAATAAATAAAAAATAAAATAAAATTAAGTCTGTTTATAATAATATTTTTTTTCCGCTTTATTTTTACCCATGAAAGAGGAATATCCATCCCAAAATTGAAATTGTTTTTTGATATACCAATATTATCAAGATGTTTTTTTAATAATTTTTTCATAACTTTCTACTCAAACAAAGGGTTAATAGGTATATCAACAATTTTTATAAAATCATTTGTATTTATATTATGATAATTTTTAAGAAATTTATTTGATAAAGTTTTTACTTTTGATATAGAAGTTAGATGAGAAATTTCTGTTTCCAAAACCTTTATTTCAACATCACTATCTTTGATTTGTGTTTCTAAAACATTAATTTCATTTTGAAAATCGTTTATACGATATTGTAACCTAGAAGAATATATCCCTAAGGATAAAATGACAATACCTGTAAAAATTATAATAACTTTGTTCACTTTTCCCCCAAAATATAAACTAAATTTTTTGAAACGCCCGAAGTTTTGCTGATCTCGCCCTCGGATTATTTTCAATTTCCTTTACATTTGGTATTATAACATTTTTTAACAGATTCTTAAAGCGTATTTTATCATTATCTAAATTTTGCGTTGTATCAGGCAAATATCTAGAAGTTGCATTAAGGTGCAAAGTATTTTCCTTTATAAAATTTTTAACAATCCTGTCTTCAAGAGAATGAAAATCCACAACAACAAATCTTCCACCACTTGCAAGTATTTCATAACTGTCATCCAATACTTTTGAAAGTTCCCCTAACTCATCATTTACAAAAATACGAAGGGCTTGAAATATTCTAGGTATAATTTTATTTGCTTGCCATTCTCCAAACATAGCCTTTATTAAATCAGTTAAATCAAAAGAAGTTCTAAACGGTTTCTCACCTCGCTTTAATACAATTCGTTTTGCAATAGCACGCGACCTAGGCTCCTCACCATACTTGTAAAATATATCAGAAAGTGCTTCTTCTGAAAAATTATTTAACACTTCCTCCGCATCAAATTCATTTTTTCCCATAGCCATAGAAAGTGGAGCATCCATACGAAAAGAAAACCCTCTGTCCGCATTATCAATTTGCATAGACGATATTCCAATATCAAGCATAACTCCATCAACTGGTGCTATATTATTTTCACGCATAGTTTTTAAAATATTTGAAAAAGTATCTTGAAAAAATATAAACCTGTCGCCGTATTTTTCCTTTACCTCTTTTACCCTAGGAAAAACATTTTCATCCCTATCAAACGCAATCACTTTACAATTACATTTATCAAGAAGTGCCGAAGTATATCCACCATTTCCAAATGTTCCATCAATATAAACCCCACCATCAAAAGGAGATATATTTTCAATCACTTCGTTAAGCAGAACCGGAATATGTGGATTATCAATCGACATTTTTAATCCCTTTTAAATGAAAGAGAAGGGCGAATTTTTTGTGCCTTGGTTCGGACATCTTCTTGTGATTTATAAAAATCATCCTCATTCCATATTTGAAAAGTTTTTCCCCTTCCAACAAACAAAGCCTTATCCTTTATTCCTGCAAATTCCAATAAATCAGAAGGGATAACAATTCTTCCAGTTATATCAAACAACAACTGCCTTGCATCAGAAAAAATAAGCGAATTAAGATTTTGGTTTTCCTCACCAAATAAATCAAGGTTATCAGTAGCATCAGCCATCTGTTCCATACGGGACATAGTAAAACCTTCAATACATTTATCAGTAAAGGAATGAAAAAGAATAACCCCTTGAAAATCATCACCCTTAAGAACATTACGAAAATCTGCAGGCACACTTACTCGTCCCTTACTATCAACTTTGTTTTCAATTGTTCCTAAAAATAATGCCATATTTTCACCTTAATTTGAGTCCAGCATAGTATGGTTTTTTATGGTTGTCAATGACAAAAATATATTTTTAAGTGGTAAAAACTGCCTAAATATGAAAAAATTAAATAAAAAATCATTTTTTTTAAATAAAAATATTTTTTTACTTGACAATAGAATCGGAATGATTCATAAATAAGTTATGGCGTAAAAATAAAAAGCAAAAAGGAGAGCAAATATGGAAAGTAAAAATAAAACAGTTTTAATGACGGTCATTGATACTATTTTAGAAGAGGTTGTATGGGTAAATAAAAACGGTGAAACTATTTCATTAAAGGATGCTTTAGCAAAAAATATCCACGAAGGAAATCTTGGAAATATTGAATCTCTTGATAGAAGTGATTTAATCGGGGCATACACATCTTTCCAAATCAAAAGACAATCCTTTGCTGAAAATACAAAAAATATGACCGATAAAGAAATTGCAGATAAAATCAAACTTTATATATTTGAAGATACTCGTGAACAAATGATTTTACTTGAAAAAGAACTGGATATTAAAACAAAAGAAAGAAAAACTGCCTAAATTTTGGACGCAATCCAAGGAAAAAGTCCCCTTTTGTATGAAAGGGGATTTTCTTCATATTGCTTTTTACCTCATATTATAGCAAAATATATGTGTTAACAACAAAGGAGGTAATAAATGAAAACAAGTCTAAAAACACTAGCATTAGTATTATTGGCAACTTCTGCTTGCAGTAATAATAATACAACTACAACAACTACTACTACCACAAGAACAAGATCAATAGATGGTAGCACAAAAACAACTACAAAATCTGTAAGAAGACCTATGAAGATTTACGAAGAAAAAATCACAGCAGTTCAATGTGACCCATCTGTAAAAGGTGATTTCACATATTGTGATTTAAGAGGTGAAGAAATCACAGGTATCGTTAAATTCGAAAATGGAAGTTATGTATATTATGAAAATGGTGCAGAGGTAGACGGTGTTGCAGTTTATCCAAATAAAAAAGTCCGCACATATCATAACAGAAGCAAAGACGATAAAACTTACACAATAGTAAATTACTATTCTGATGGAAGTATCGCATCTATTGATATAGCAGATAAAGAAAAAGGTCGTGAAAGCGCACAATATACAAAAGGTTCAGTATATAATGCTCCACAACAACAAGAAAAAATTGATAAATTTACAGAGGTTGTTGAAGAAAATAACTAACTATCAAAAATCTTTTTCCTGTGAAAATCCCTCAATTCAGAGGGATTTTTTTAAATCTTTATTTTTGCTTCAAATAAATCAGGTAAATCATTTTCATAAAGTATCACATCACCCTTATGCACATTTTTTGCCGTCCAAATCAAAGCCTCTTTGAAACTGTCAACCAAAATAATTTGCTGATTTTTATTCATAGAGTTTTTAAATGTATCCACAAAATCCTTTATCCTTTCCGGCACAACAGCAATTACAATATCGCATTTTAAAAGAGCCTCTTTCGCAACCCTTATATGTTGTTCCTTATGCTTTTTGCCAAGTTCCACCATCCCCGGAGTAATAAGTATTGCCCGCCCATTTGTCGCCAAAGTTTTAAGTGTGCCAAGTGCCGATATAAATCCATCAACATTTGAATTAAATCCATCATCAATGATAACAGTTCCATCAGCCTGCTTTTTCACTTCCAACCTGTGTTCCACTTGCTTTAAAGTTTTAAGACTTGCGATAATAGTATCAACAGGAATACCAAGTTTTACCGCCATAATAAATGCCATAGAAATATTATTTGCTTGATGAAGTCCAAATATAGGAGCCTCTATTTTATAATTCTTTCTATCAAAGGATAATACAAAACTAATCCCATTAATATTTTGCACTATATCAGAAATTTTATAGGTATTTTTGTTTTCCACACTATCAGATAAAAATATAATATTTTTTATATCCGCTGGGATAAATTTTTTATCCACTTGTAAAGTATTTATCACAGATACACCATTGTTAGAATTTACAGACTTTATCAAATCCATTTTTTCTTTTGCTAAACTTTCCTGATTTTTAAAGTTTGCAAAATGTGCAAATCCCACAGCAGTGAGTATCCCAAATTTTGGTTTTATAAGAGAACAAATTTTCTTAATTTTACCCTTTGCCGAAGTCCCCACTTCCACAATAAAATATTTATGATTTTTTTTCAAATCAGACCTTATTACCTGCGTAATTCCCATTAATGTATTAATACTTCTTGCGGTAGTGAGTGTTGGAGCAACCGAAGATACAATATGATGAAGTATATTTTTTGTGGATGTTTTTCCAAACGAACCAGTAATTCCGATTACAACAGGTTTTACCTCATCTAATTTCTTCTCCGCCTCCTTTACATATTTATGTCTTATAAAAATTTCAAATGGTTTTAAAAGTATGTTTGAAACAATAAGCATAAATGGAATTGCTTGTATCAAAAGAAGTAAATATCCAACCTCTTCACATAAACAATAATTTTTTAAATTATGTAAGTTATAAAATATCATTCCTGCAAAAACTGAATCTATCAAAACTGATAAATAAAGTATTCGCTTTGCTCTTAGTGTTAATACCAATTTCTTTTTTGAGTTTGCCGACATTGGATTAAATTGAATAAATGCAAATAATGTGAATATTACAAATAATGCCAACATATCAATAGTGTAATTTTTATATGCAATAGAAAATACTGTGTATAAAAAAATAACAACAGTTAAATATTTATCAATCAATTGCAATTTGTGAAAAATAAATTTAAAAAAGTTTTTGTTTTCATATCCTTCTTGTTGAAAAAAATGAAGCGATAACAAACTTCTTTTGTATGCAAAAAATATAAATGCAATAGTAGCGACAATAAACATTTTACTCTCCTATATTTTTCAAAATAATAGATGATACCTGAAACTTTCCATCAGTTAAAATAGAATTGTGATTAAAGGTTGGAAGTATAAAAAGTTTCGAACTATTAATAACACTGTGAAAATTTTTTCCAAACTCAGGTGGTGTAATTTTATCCCTCTCCCCATAAATTAACACAGTCGGAATAGTTATTTTTTTTGCAAGCGTAAGTGACGGAGTTTTTATAGTTTCTTTCATTATCTCCCTCATCACAGCCTTAGTATTCTTATAATCATCACTTGCGATTTTGTTAAATATTTTTTTATAGATATAAGTATTTTCAAGATTTCCACCAAACGATGAGAAAATCTTTGAAATAATAGAATGTATTTTTTGCAAACTCCATACAGGAATTTTCTTATAAATATGCACTTTCTTTTTAAGTCCAGCCCCTGCAATTATCACAATCCTGTCAATAAGTGTTGAATAGTTTGCACCCAAATCAATTGCAATACGACCACCAAAGGAATGCCCCACAATAATAACCTTGTCATCCCTATTTTTTATCCCCTTTATAAAATCCGCTATAATAGAGGAATATTCAGAAATGCTCATAACCATTTCAGGCACAGGACTTTTCCCAAACCCAGGAAGGTCAATCAAATAGCAATCATAATTATTTAACATTTTAGCAATAGGCTTAAAGTTAATAAGATTATGCCCCCATCCATGCAAAAGCACAAATTTTATATGGGAATTTTTTTTACCCTTTATATATTCAAAATTCAAATTTTCATATACCATAATTACCTCATAATTTAAAAAAATTATATACTATAATAACAAAAAATACAAAGAAAATCTAAATATCTTGATTTTTAAGTAAAATTTATATATGATAAATATCGAGGTTTGACGGACGGTATTATTTTTATACTGGGTCAGGTTCGGAAGAAAGCAGCCCCTAAATCTAACATCGGGTTGTCAAAACCTCATTTTTTATTTCAAATCTATATCAATAATAGACATATTAAAATCAAATGAAACCTCATCATCATCAACATCACGATACAAAGTTCCAATAAATTCTGAATCAATATAAACCTCAGCCATATCTTCATCAGATTTAGAAGGCACAAGTTTAATTTTTTCATTTGAAAATTTGTTTTTTAAGTATTTTTCAACTTTAAGTAGTTCTTCGTTTTTCATATATTTCTCCTGTTTATAAAATTAATTATAAATGATTTTTACAAATATTACTAGTATAAAAGAATTATTTTTTATATTGTCATTTCAAACTATAATTATTATACTTAAACAAAAAATAATAATAAAAGGAAGTCATTATGAAAATTTTATTTCTAGGTGATGTTGTTGGCAAAAGTGGAAGAAAAAAACTTTTTTCTCTTATTGATACAATTGTATCTAAGTTGAAAATAGATTTTACAATAGTAAATGCAGAAAATTCTGCACACGGTTTTGGTATCAATCCAGATATAGCCCAGAAATTTTTTATGTATAATATTGATGTGTTAACAACTGGCGACCATATTTGGGACCAAATGACAATCAAACCTTATTTACAGGAGGAAGCAAGAATAATTCGCCCACTTAATTACAAAAAATATAATGATGGCAATGGATATAAAATTTATACATCAAAAAATGGTAAAAAAATTTTAGTGGTAAATCTTCTCGGAACTCTTTTTATGATGAGAGAGGATATTGAAAACCCATTCTTAACAATGAATAACTTATTAAATGATTATAAGTTAGGTCAAAATGTCGATGCAATTTTTGTTGATTTCCATGCAGAAGCAACATCCGAAAAAATGTCGCTTGCCCATTTTCTTGACGGTCGTGTAACAGCAGTAATTGGCACCCATACACATATACCAACATCTGATAATCATATACTTCCAAACGGAACTGCTTTCCAATCTGATGCAGGTATGTGTGGCGACTTTAACTCATCAATTGGTATGAAAACAGATGTTTCAATTTCAAGATTTTTAGGTGAGGGGGAACATACCCACCTTTGCCCAGCCGAAGGTGAAGCAACCCTTTGCGGTGTAATAATTGAAACAGATGATAAAACTGGACTTGCAAAAAATATTGAACCTTTAAGAGTTGGTGGAATACTTCCTCAAACACATAAACTATAATGAAAAATTCGTATGAAATAAAAAGATTGGTTTTAACAAACTTTCGCTCTTATGATAAATTAAAAATAGATTGCGAAGGTATCAAAAATATTATAATTACCGGAGAAAACGGCGCTGGTAAAACTAATATTTTAGAGGCTATATCAATGCTTTCTATTTCCGGACCATTCAGAAAGGCAAAACTTTCCCAACTTGGTAAAATTAATAGCGATAACAAAGTATTTACAATTTCATCTCAACTTTTAACAGGAAACGATTCGCACACTCTTGGCATTTCCTATAATTACAAAAATAAAGATGAATTTACCCAAGATGATTTTGAAGAAACAATAGAAAAAAGAATGATTGTTGCAAATGAAAATAATATCCAAGCCCAAGATTTACAAAACTTTGTAAAAATTATTTGGATAACTCCATTTATGGATAGACTTTTTTCAGAGGCAACTGGCGAACGCAGAAAATTTCTGGATAACCTTATATCAAACTTTTATCCATTTTATGGAACTTCTCTTAACCAATATAATAACCTTTTAAAACAACGCTCCAAAATTTTAAAGGGAAAAAACAGCGACCTAAATTGGCTTTCAAGTATAGAGGAGGAAATAGTCTCTCTCGGTGTCAGCATTGCTGATTTACGATTAGAATTCGAAGAAAAATTAAATAAAATCCTAAGTGAGAGAAAGACCAACTTCCCCCACATACAAATTACAATTACCGGCTTGATAGAAGATAAACTTCGCACACATAAAGCTGTAGAGGTAGAGGACTTTTTCAAACAAACCTTAATCGCAAATCGTGAACTCTTTAAATATAACTTTTCCCCACCAGTAGAAGGTATCCACCGTTCCGATTTTACCGCATACAACCTTGATAAATTTATATCCGCCGACCAAACTTCAACTGGTGAACAAAAATGCACAGTCATTTCAATAATCCTTGCCTATGCAAATTTACTTTACCTTTATTTTGATAAATATCCAATTATTTTAATAGATGAGGCTCCCGCCCACCTTGATGATTTAAAATTACAAAGGTTGTTTGAGGAACTTGAAAATATCCCAACACAAATCTGGTTCACAGGTATAATAAAGGACGATTTTAAATATTTTGAAAATAAAACATCCCTCTTCTTACATATAGAAAACAGCAAACTAAAATAAACTCTTTTCTAAGTCAAAAAAATATGCTATACTTTTAATATTAAAAGGAAGTAAAAATGACATTTTTAAAAAATGTTTTTGAAGATAGATATCAAGGAGAACATCATAAGGCAGCCCGCTGGCTTATGATAGCCTATATTATTTTTACCCTTATTATGTGGGCAATTTTAATAATGATTTTCCCTATCACTTATTGGATAAACAGTGGATTTGATAATGCTGTATTTCAATCTCCAGAAGTAAAAAACTATTTTACACAAATTGTAAATACAAAGGGATTTTATGTAATATTTGCTTATTACCATTGGGTATTGGATTTTGTGGCAAGACGAACATCTACCGTTATCCCAGCAATCCCACTTATGGCAATTCCTGTATTGCTTGTTGTATTGGAAAATAAAAATCCACATGAAGTTACATCAACTCCTGATGCTTATTCAAAGCATGCAAACGAAGAAATATTAAAGAAAATGAAGGTATGGGATGGTTTTATTGTAGTCCTCGGTAAATTTAAAAAAAGATTTTTAAAACTGGGTGAAACATTATCTGTGCTTGTATGTGCTCCACCTGGAACTGGTAAAACAGTAGGTATAGTTATTCCAACAATTTTTGAATGTGATACAGTAAGTATGATTGTCAACGATCCAAAACCTGAACTTTGCTATATCACAAGTGGTTACCGTGCAAAAATTGGTCCAGTATTTATTATGAATTGGGGAAGGGAAGATGATCCAGAAAACGGCATCTACTACCCAAGTTGGAATCCTTTGTCCCCAGGAATTATCCCACCACAGGGACCAGATAGGGATATGTATGTCGACAGTATGGTAAATGTTTTTGTGCAGGACCCTGCCGGTTCTTCTGCTGACCCACACTGGTCAAAAACTGGTCGAAATGCTTTAACAGGACTTATTCAATACATAGTTTCAAAATGTGAACGCGCAACCGCAAGTGATTACTTTTATTCCAAACTTTCAAATAATACCTTTAACGCAAATGATGCTTATATGTTAGAGGGTTATTATATGGATATGAATGATAATTATGCAATGGGTGCCTTAACTCTTCTTCGTGAAGGAAAACTTACAAAGGATAATTATGTTCCCGTTGGCACATGGAGTGAAATTCCAAAAAATTGGGTTGGTCGTGAAGCAAGTATTCCAATGCTTCTTGATTGGCTAAATGAATCACAAGTTGAAATTGCTGAGGCTATAAGAAAAAGAAAGGAAGAGGGGGATCAAATGGCATCACTTGCTGACCCTATGAAAGAAATGCTTGAAAATGCAGTAACAGAGGCACGTCGTTATGGATATGCTCACCGCGCATCTCTTGAACTTACTCAACTTGCAAATACACCGGATAAGGAAAGAGGTTCCATTCTTTCCACTGCGCTAAGTGGTATTTCAATTTTCAAAAACCAAGCCGTCCGACAAAGAACTTCACACAGTGATTTTTCTTTCAAGGATTTGCGTGGAATGGTTGATCCAAATGATGGCAAAATTAAACCTGTTACAGTCTATCTTTCCGTTAACCAAACTGATGCTCGTGCCTTAAATGTTATTACAGGTGTGTTTGTTGAACTTATGTCAAATTACTTCATTTCAAATCCTCCAAATAAAGTTATAAATACAAAAACTGGTGAAAAGGTTGGTCCTTATCCAATTTTATTTGTGCTTGATGAGTTCCCTCAAATGCCAAAACTTAATGCCGTCATTGATGGTCCTGCGGTTGGTCGTGGTCAAAAGGTTTCATATCTTCTTATTGCACAAGATTTGGGACAAATAGAGGCCGGCTATGGTCGTGAGCATGTTGAAACCTTAATGTCAACAACCGCAGCAAAAATTCTTCTTACCCAAAACAATGAAAACACTGCGAAAAGATTTTCTGAAATTATGGGTAAAGAAAATTTTGCAAAGGTTTCCTATAAGGGTGATACCGGATTAAATGCCTTTAAAAGAGATGAAGATTGGAAAATAGGTGAAAAATCTTTATATTCTCCATCAAAAATTATGTCTTTACCACCAGAGGTTCAACTTGTCATTATGCAAGGTTTCCCTCGTTATCCTATAAGGGCAACTAGTCCAAGATATTACAAGGATGACAAACTTCTTGCAAAATCAAAAATACCATCTGCACCACCAATTCCAAAGTGGTTGCAAACAAAACATTCGTAACTTAATCAAAAATCATTTTACTTTTTATATTTTTATGATATAGTAAATTTCAGATACAGTAAATAACTGTATTTAGTATCAGTGTATAGCGATACGGAGCCCTGAACAGCTCTCAGATAAAGGAGATATAAAAAATATTGGATACTCTTGTAGTATCTTTTTTTTATATCAAAAAGCCCCAGCCTTTGTATGGTTGGGGAGCTTATACCATACAAGAGGAATATAATCTTGATTATGTTCTAAAAGTATAAGGGATTACTTTATCAATCTGTTCAACTGCCCGGCCACTATCTTTGATACGTGGGATTTTTTTATAAACAAAAAAAGGGAA
>JBJEXC010000002.1:0-77895 GCA_051885355.1 Alphaproteobacteria bacterium
GAAATGTAATTGGGCGATTTCAATATATGGGGGACAGTAAAAATGGTGCCTCTGTTTATATTGATTTTGCGTATAAAGGTGATGCTCTTGTAAATACACTTAAAACTCTTCGCTCTATGACTGATAAGAAAATTATTTGTGTATTTTCTACTTGTGGTGATGTGTATGAAACAAGGCGTAGGCAAGAGTTGGGTGAGGCAGCACAATCGCTTTCCGATATTGCAATTTTAACTGATGATTCGCCAAGGTTTGAAGATGCGCAAAAAATTCGTGATGAAATTATTGCCTATTGTCCTAAGGCGATTGAAATTAAAACTGGGCGTCGTGATGCAATTAAAAAAGCGATGGAACTTGCATCCTTTGGTGATGTGATTTTGATTGCGGGAAAGGGGCATGAGGATTATATCACTGTTGGTGATAAAAATATTCCATACACTGACCAGCAAACTGTTATTGATTTGATAAAGGAAGGTATGTAAAATTTTATCTTAAAGGGAAAAAATGAAAACTATGAATAAAATATCAATTAATAATATTGGTAAAATTTTCGGAATATTATTAATATTGACTATATTATCTGCTATATCATATTGGATAATTGATAATGTATGTATTATGTTAAATATTGATATTCCTTTGATACTTAATCATATGTATTATAACTCTATAAATTTTAGTGATAGAATAGATGGTGGAGGAAGACGATTTTTGCCCCTTCAATTTTTTGATTATAATATTTTTAAATTATTTAACAGCAATATAAGAGCGGACTTTATTCCTTATTATACGGTCGTAAAATTTTGGATATCTATTCTATTATTTGTATATATAATTAAGGATTTTGAAAAATTTAATAAAGTAAAAATTAACCTGTTTATAAAACTGACATTACTTTTATTTTTAATTATTTACTATGGAAATATACGAGTAATTTTATATATAGAATATTCAGAAATTTTTCAGGGAATGTTTATTTTACTTTTTACAATGTTTTATCAGAGAGCATATTTTACTGGTAAATTAAGATATTATATCTTGGCTTTGCTTTCAGTTATCTACGCAACATACACAAAAGAAACTATGTTTATACCTTTTTTTGTTATAGGTTTATCTCAATTATTATTTATTGACACAAAAATTAAAATTAGACAAACGGGGGGGGGTATTACTTGTTTTAAATGGAATAGTTTATCTTGCTTTATATTATATAATAGTTTATAAAAATTCATCATCTGTGCCATATTTTTTACAATACGGATCATCTCCAACATATTTAGATAAACCTGTTTATTTTTTTCTTTTCCTTATATTTCTTTCTATTATAAGAGGATACAATTTTTTAAAAACAAGAAAGCTTTCTTTTTATGATAGTTTTTTATTAGCTAGTGATGGATTTGTCATTGGAATGTATTTTATTTTGAACTTAAAAGTTACACATTATTATTATATATCTTATATTCTTTTAGGTATATTTTTAATTTATTATCTTTCTATATGTTCTAAATATATAAAATATTTTATTACTGTAACAATGATATTACACATAATTGCCAATGCAAATTTTTGCTTTGATTTTTATAAATTGCATTATAAATTTGAAAAAACAAAAAGACAAACATATATAAAAGAACTTAAAGATAGAGATATCATTGTTTTTAATTCTTATCATTATTTTCTTATCAATGATTATTTTAGATATGTTATTAATGAAAATAAAAATATCATAAATTTTGAATATTATACAAATGAAGAAATCATAGATAATATTAAAAATTTACCTGTAAAAGAATATATTATTATTGTAAGTTTATATGATCTAGAATATAAAATAGCACATATATTTAATAAAATAAAATATAACTTATCTGATATTGAAAATGGATATAATGTTATATGGAATAATAATACTTATCTATTAACACCTATAAATTAAAAAAATATCCCCTCAGATTGGAGGGGATAAATTTTTGCACGTTTGTATTAAATATCAAGATTTACTACATTTAATGCATTTGCCTGTATGAAATCACGACGTGGTTCAACAATATCGCCCATAAGGGTGGAGAAGACTTCGTCCGCCTCCGCAGAATTGTCTGCTTTTACTTGAAGAAGAGTTCTTGAATTTGGATCCATTGTTGTTTCGAACAATTGTTCCGCGTTCATTTCACCAAGTCCTTTATAACGAGAAATCGTTAAACCTACTTTTCCTATCTCATAAATCTTATACAACATTTCAACAGGAAGTGAAACATCGTAGGATTTGTCCTTTAAGATTAGTTGAACTTTGTCCTTGAAAATTTCTTTCATTTCGTTCAACATTTCATCAATACGATGGGCTTCGGCACTTTCAATTTCGTGATTTCTGAGGATATGTTCTTCCTCTACACCACGAAGGGTGCGTTTAAATTTGATGCCATGTTCATCCATTTCGTAAGTCCAGCCTTTGAAATTTTCGCGTTCAAAGCGGTTCATTCTATCGACTGTTTTTTGTGCGTTTTGTTCCATAACAGATTTATTTGCAACAGAGGCATCAGAGAACATACCACAGATTGCAGCATTTTCAACAATCTTTAATGGTGTGTATTTTGTAAGTGGGTCAACAAGTTTTGCCATCTTTCTTGCGCGTTCAATTAAATCGCGAAGGTCAAGGCCTGCAATTTTTGAACCGTCAGCACTTTCCAATACACCTTCATTTACAATTAAATCGATAAGGTAATTTTCAAGGGCTGTATCGTCCTTCATATATGTTTCGGAATTACCTTTTTTAACTTTGTAAAGTGGTGGTTGAGCGATATACAAATATCCCTTGTTGATAATTTCTGGCATTTGACGATAGAAAAATGTCAAAAGCAAAGTTCTTATGTGGGCGCCGTCGACATCGGCATCGGTCATAATTATAATTTTGTGATAACGAAGTTTGTTTATATCAAATTCGTCCTTTCCAATACCGCAACCAAGACCAAGTATCAATGTTCCGATAATTTCAGAAGAAAGCACTCGATCAAATCTTGCGCGTTCAACATTTAAAATTTTACCACGAAGTGGAAGAATTGCTTGGTTTGCGCGGTTTCGTCCTTGCTTTGCAGAACCACCCGCAGAATCTCCCTCGACTATAAATAATTCGGATTTTGCAGGATCTCTTTCCTGACAATCTGCAAGTTTTCCAGGAAGAGATGCTATATCAAGAGCAGTTTTTCTTCTGGTTAATTCTCTTGCCTTTCTTGCTGCTTCACGAGCAGTGGCTGCTTCTATAATTTTTTCGACTATTTGACGAGCCTCTGTTGGATGTTCCTCAAACCAAGTGGAAAGTCTGTCATTTACAACGTTTTCAACAACTGGACGAACTTCACTTGATACAAGTTTATCCTTTGTTTGTGATGAAAATTTTGGATCTGGAACTTTTACTGATAAAACACAGGTTAAACCTTCACGCATATCTTCACTTGCAATTTCCAAATCCTTCTTTTTCAAAAGTCCATTTTGATTTACATAATTATTTACACAACGGGTAAGTGCAGCACGGAAACCAGCCAAATGGGTTCCACCGTCACGTTGTGGAATATTGTTTGTAAAGCAAAGCATATTTTCGTGGTAGGAATCGTTATATTCAATAGATGCCTCCACCATAATATTGTCTTTTTCACCCTTTAAGTTTATTGGTGCAGAGATAAGAGCATTTTTACTTCTGTCAAGGTATTTAACGAAAGCCTCAATTCCTCCTTCGTAGAAAAATTCTACGGTGCGTTCTTCTGCTTGGCGTTTATCAGTTAAAACTATTTTTACACCACTGTTTAAAAATGCAAGTTCGCGAAGACGAGCCTCAATAGTTGCAAAGTCAAATTCAATGGATGGGAAAATTTCATTTGATGGATAGAAAGTAACTTCTGTTCCCTTCATATCTTCGGATACTTCCTTTACAACACGGATTGGTTCAACAACTTCTCCGTTTGCAAATTTCATAAAGTGTTCTTTGCCTTCACGCCAAATGCGAAGTTCCAACCAACTGGAAAGAGCATTCACAACGGAAACACCCACACCGTGAAGACCACCGGAAACCTTATATGAATTTTGGTCGAATTTACCACCGGCATGAAGTTCTGTCATAATAAGTTCGGCTGCGGAACGACCTGTTTCCTTATTGATACCTACTGGAATACCTCTACCATTATCAAGAACTGATACAGAACCATCAGCATTTAATGTAATACGAACGCAATCGCACCAGCCTGCCAAAGCCTCATCAATAGAGTTATCGACAACTTCATAGACCATATGATGAAGACCTGTGCCGTCGTCGGTATCACCGATATACATACCTGGGCGTTTGCGGACTGCTTCTAAACCTTTTAGGTATTTAATGCTGTCTGCGGAATATTCTGCCTCCGCCTTTTTAATTGCTTCTTTATCGTGGGCTTTTATTTCACGATTATGGCGAATTTCTTCGTCGCTATCTTGTGTATGAGTATCGTGAAGTTCAATTGTTTCTTCCTTTATTTCCTCAGCCACTATTTCATTTTGCAAATCTTGTTTATTTTTATCTTCTGCCATTTTTTTACCTTTCCTTTTGATAATTAAAATATAGTTAGATTTTAGTAAAAAAAATTCTGATAATCAAGGAAAATCCTAAACTTTTTAAAGGTTTGCGAGGAAAGATTTTACAAAAATTTATGGGATTTTTTTGGGATTTTGTTAAAAACGCTTTTAAATAGATTTTAAGAGGGGGTAAGGTGAAATTATGTGGACAAAAAGCCCCCTATTATAAAAAATAAGGGGCTGTTTTAGGACTATTCTCTGCAACCGCAACCGGCTTGTTCGCACATACCACCTTCTGCTTCGTAATCTTTGTTATTTATATTTTCCTCCATTCTTTTCATTTTTGATGCAATTGCCTCATCAATATCTACATTCAAACTTTTTGCAAGAAGTTTTGTATAGATTATAACGCCTGCAAGTTCGCTGTCTAGTTTGCTTGGCTTTTCAAGATGTTTTCTGCTGACAAGACCGAATGCGCGTGCAACTTCGCGGGAAAGTTTTCCTGTCTTTGTCATTATCTTCATTAAGATAAGAGATGCCTGCATTTCCTTTGATTGAGTTTTATAAGTTTCGTTCCATTTTTTGAAATAAGTATCTAAAAATTTTTGCATATCTTTTTTTTCCATAATAAACTCCTTTTTTGTTGTTAATATTTGCACTTAAGCAATATAAATTATACCCTAAAATAAAGGACAAACCTAGGAGTCTATATTCATAAGGAAAAGTTTCTTATTTAGATTTTCTATACTCTTTGTTTTTGCAAAATTCTTTTATGTAGCAGGTTTCACATTTAGGATTTTGTGCCTTGCATTCATATCTTCCGTATAATACAAGGAAGTTTGAAATAAGAGGTTTATATTTTTCTGGTGTGATTTTATCAAGTGCCATTTCTATTTGCTCTGGTGTTGTAGCATCTTCTGGCACTAAATCAAGGCGGTGAGTCAGACGCATAACATGGGTATCAACACCGATTGTTGGGGTGCCGTAAAGTTCGTTTAAGATAACATTCGCGGATTTACGCCCTATTCCAGATAATTCCATTAACTCTTCCCTTGTTTTTGGAAGAACTCCATTAAATTTTTCAACTAAAGTTTCGGACATTTCTATTATATGTTTTGCCTTTGAATTAAAAAGACCTATGGATTTTATGTATTTTTTAAGTTCGGTTTCGCCAAGTTCAAGCATAGATTTCGGGTTATCTACTATTTCAAATAAGTCCTTTGTTGCAATGTTGACTTGTTTATCGGTTGTTTGTGCAGAAAGAAGGACTGCTACTGCAAATTGGTATGGATTATAGTAGTTAAGTTCTGATTTTCTTGCCCCAATTTTTTCATTAAATATGGTAAGTAATTTTTCATATTCTTTCTTTGTTATCATAAAAACTCCTTTATAAAATCATAATAGTTAACATCTTTAAAATATGAAATTTTTTGCATAAATTTTGTGTATATTTGTGTTGTTATTTCATTATCTTTTATATAATCAAAAAGTTTATCCGTTTCAATCCAGCGGATATTTTCATTTTCTTTTATTTTTAATGTTTCAGATTCATCAACTTCAAATATATAAGTAAAATTAAGATGGAGATGAGGTTTTACAATTTTTGCATTTATTATAGTTTCATCAATTGGCAAAATTTCAATTGAAAAAATATTATGTGAAAGAAGTTTTGGATTTTTAATACCTGTTTCTTTCTTTAACTCTTTTTCCGCAACTTGTTTTAAATCTTTATTACCATCAGTATGTCCGCTAAATAAAGCATAATTTTTTAATATATTATGATATGTCATAAGGACTTTTGTCCTGTCTGGATTAAGTATCCAACACGAAGCGGTTAAATGACATTCTGTATTATCACAAGTATATATATTACCATCATATTTTTTACAAAAATTTATGATTGCTTTAATATCTTTTTTTTCTTGCTTATTGAATGGGGGATAACCTTTTATTTCATCCATTAAATTCATATAAGTTCTTCCAACTGTTTATTTATAGTTTCAATTTCCATATTTATTTTTTGGATTTTTTCCTGTAACTGATTTATATTATCACCGTTATCGGATAATGCAAGTTTTGTAAGTTCGGATTTTTCCAATTGCAAGTTTTGTTTATGAAGTTGAAGAATTTTTTCACGAATAATATTTTCAGCAGTGTCCGGCTTTTTTATAAGAGAATCTATCTCAAATTTCAAAAGTATTTGTGGTTTGAAGCCCTTTTCTTCCAAAAATTTCATAATGGTTTCGCGTGTGTGTGGGTTGACGCTTAACTCTGATATAACCGTATTAAAAATCTTTTTATAAACAGGATTGTTAAGGGTGATTTTTTTGCCTTCCTCCAAAAACTTAAAAAACAATGATGGATAAGTAATTGCAAAGGCAAGAATCATTTTTTCATTTGGGTTTTCTGGATTTGCTTTTACTTTTGTCACAGGTGGAGCAGATTTGACTCTTGAAAATTCGCGTCTCATACGGGAATTAAAATCCTCTGTATAAAATTTGCGAACTGCTTCGTTTTTAATATGGCTTAGTTCCTTTTTTATTTCTTCGGCAAGTCCTGCCCTTTGTTCCGGAGTTTGGACCACTTTATCAGATGTAAAATAAAGCCATAAAATATCGGAAAGGGAAATACATTTTGTATCAAGCATTTCTTGGAATTTATCGTGACCGAAGGAATGCAAAAACTCGTCTGGGTCCTTTGCTCCCTCTATCAAACAGAACTTTAATGATTTTCCAGGGCGAAGTATTGGAAGCACACGAAGGGCGGCGCGGATACCTGCCTTTCTTCCAGCGGTATCGCTATCAAAGCAAAGAATTGGTTCTGAGGATAGTTTCCAAAGAAGTTCAATTTGCATTTCGGTAATTGCTGTGCCAAGTGGTGCAACCGCTGTTTTGAAACCGAATTTATGAAGGGAGATTGTATCCATATATCCCTCGGTTGCAATAACTTGATTTTTTTCAATTGCCTCTACCCTTGCTTGGGCAAGACCGTATAAATTTCTTCCCTTTGAAAATATTATTGATTCTGGGGAATTAAGGTATTTTGGAAGGCTGTCATCCATAACACGACCACCAAAGGCGATAATTCGTCCCTTTGAATCGGTAATTGGGAATAAAACTCTGTTTCTGAAATAATCATAGGGAGTGCCTGTTTTTTCACTTATCCTTGCCAAACCAGAATTTAAAATTTGCTTTAATGGAATATGTTTGTTTTCAAGATACCTTATCAACTTATTTCCATTTGGAGCATAGCAAAGGTGAAAATTTGCAATCATTTCATCGGAAAGTCCACGCTTTCTTAAATATGCTAAACCTTCCTTTCCTTCGTCACTATACAAACATTCTTTATAAAAATCGGTGGCGAGTTTTAAAACTTCGTATAAATCGTGGGATTGTTTATCACGCGCCCTTTGTTCCGGAGTGGATTTTGGCATTTCAATACCATTGTCCTGACAAATTTTTTCAATTGCTTCTATAAATGAAAGATGGAGATGTTGCATAAAGAAAGTAATTACATCACCATGTGCACCACAACCAAAGCAATGGTAAAAATTTTTCTCATCTGACACAGAAAATGATGCTGTTTTTTCGTGATGAAATGGGCAACAACCCCAATGTTCCTTACCTTTTCTGGTAAGTGGGATATATTTTGAAATGGTATCAACTATTGATATTCTGTCTCTAAGATTTTCTATAAAAGCCTTATCTATATTCATAACTTAATTCCTTATACCTTTAAAATAGATTAAGTTTATTAAAATTGCAATATTTTAATGGTAAAAAAAATTTCTTATAAAACTATTGTATTTGACTTTGAAATATCTATAATAAAAGAAAAAAACAATTAAAGGATTAATATTATGCAACAAAATGAATTAGATATTCTTCGCCACAGTGCAAGTCATATTATGGCACAGGCAATAAAGGAACTTTATCCATCTGTAAAATTTGCAATTGGACCATCTATTGAAAATGGTTTTTATTACGATATTGATATGGAAGAAAAATTAACCGTTGAAGATTTTCCTAAAATAGAAGAAAAAATGAAGGAAATTATTAAACGAAATCTTCCTATTGTGCGTGAAGAATTATCTACAGTTGATGCAAAAAAATTATTTGCGGATGAACCTTATAAAATTGAAATTATTTCTGATTTAGAAAACAAAGGTATTGATACTGTAAGCATTTACAGACAAGGTGAATTTTTTGACCTTTGTCGTGGTCCACATATTAAATATACATCTAACCTTAAACACAATGCTTTTAAACTTATGTCTGTGGCTGGTGCATATTGGAGAGGTGACAGCAAAAACAAAATGCTTCAACGAATCTATGGAACCGCATGGAATAATAAAGAGGAATTAGAAGCATATATCACTATGCTTGCCGAGGCAGAAAAACGCGACCACAGAAAAATTGGTGTGGCAATGGATTTGTTCCATTTTGAACCTGACTATGCCCCTGGTGCTGTGTTTTGGCATCCAAAGGGTTGGAAGATGTTTCAAACTCTTATTGATTATATGAGAAATAAACAAGCAGAAAATGGATATATTGAAGTATCTACCCCTACTATTATGAACAGATGTTTGTGGGAAACTTCGGGACATTGGGATAAGTATAAACACAATATGTATACTGCTACTGTGCAAGATGAGGATACAGAATTTGCTGTAAAACCTATGAATTGCCCTGGTGGAGTTTTGATTTATAAACAGGGAATTAAAAGTTATCGTGACCTTCCTATTCGTATGGCGGAATTTGGTAAAGTAAATAGGTATGAGGCAAGTGGCGCCCTTCACGGAATACTTCGCGTTCGTGAATTTACACAGGACGATGCGCATATTTTCTGCACCACAGAACAAATGGAAGAAGAATGTGTAAAAGTTATAAAACTTATTATGAATATTTATAAGGATTTTGGCTTTGACAATGTTCGTATAAAACTTTCAACCCGTCCGGAAAAGCGAATCGGTTCTGATGAAGTTTGGGATATGCTTGAAAAATCTTTGGCAAATGCCCTTGAACATCATGGATATGAATACACTATCTTCCCTGGTGAAGGTGCTTTCTATGGTCCAAAGTTGGAATTTGTTCTTCGCGATGCAATAGGTCGCGATTGGCAATGTGGAACTTTGCAAGTAGATATGAATCTTACTGAAAGATTTGATTTAACCTATATTGGTAAAGATGGTGAAAAGCACAGACCTGTTATGCTTCACAGGGCTTTGTTTGGCTCCCTTGAAAGATTTACTGGAATTTTGATTGAAAATTTTGCTGGTCGTCTTCCACTTTGGTTATCACCAGTTCAAGTTGCAATTGCAACTGTTAACGAAGGTGTTGTCGATTATGCGGAGGAAGTTAATAAACTTTTAACTGATAACGGTATCACAACCGTGCTTGATACAAGCAATGAAAAGATAAGTTATAAAGTTCGTGCGCATTCAACAACAAAGGTTCCTGTTATCGCGGTGATAGGTAATAAGGAAAAGGATAATCGCACAGTTACACTTCGCAGGCTTGGCAGTGAAGATTCTCAAACCATTGCTTTGAATGATTTTGTTGAAGGTATAAAGGCGGAAATAAAGACAAGAAAATAAAAACTTGCTTTATTATACAAAATATGTCATAATGGACTTTGTTGAAAATTAAAAACAACTGAAAGGATAATAAAAAATGAAAAAATTAGTAAATTACTTTGCTATTGCTGGTATTGCTCTTGCTGTAACTGCTTGTGGTGATAAAGAACCTGAAACATCTGTTGATAACTCAGAAGTTGTTATTTCTTCTGAAATAAAGGGTGTTATTGCTGGAACACAAGCGGATTTAGATGCTCGTGCTGGTAATGTAGTATATTTTGGTTATGACAAATATTCTTTGTCTCCAGAAGCAACAAAAACTTTGAAAAAACAGGCTGCATGGTTAAAAATGTTCCCAGAAGTTAACATTATTATCGAAGGAAACTGCGATGATCGTGGAACAAGAAAATACAACCAAGCTCTTGGTGAAAAACGTGCAAATGCTGCTAAACGTTATTTAATTGCTCAAGGTGTTTCTGCTAAACGTATTACAACAGTATCTTATGGTAAAGATAAACCTGCTGTTCTTGGAAACACAGAAGAAGCATATGCTAAAAACCGTCGTGATGTAACTGTTATTGCAAAATAACTTATACATTATATGTTTTTAAGGCCTCCTTTATGGGGGCTTTTTTTTATATTTTTATTTACATTACTTTTTTGTTATGCTAAATTTTAATTACTTTTAACTTTATGGGGAAATATTATGGCATATACAAATTTCAATGAAATAAAAACTGACTTAAATTCAAAAATGACAAAGGCATTAGATGTTTTTAAAAAGGATTTATCCGGTCTTCGCACTGGTCGTGCATCTATAAACCTTCTTGATAATATTATGGTGATGGCGTATGGTGCTCCTACACCTATTAATCAAGTGGCAAGTCTTTCTACTCCTGATGCAAGAACTATTTCTATTTCTGTTTGGGATAAATCTGTTGCAGGAGCGGTGGAAAAGGCTATAAGAGATTCTGATTTGGGACTTAATCCTGCATCTGATGGAACACTTATAAGAATTACTCTTCCAACTCTTACAGAGGAAAGAAGAAAGGAACTTGTAAAGGTGGCAAATAACTATTGTGAACAGGCAAAAGTTTCTGTTCGTAATATTAGGCGTGATGGTATGGACGGTGTAAAGGCTCTTGAAAAGGACAAAGTTATTTCTGAAGATGAAAGAAAAGCAAACGAAGATGAAATTCAAAAAATTACTGACAAATTTACTAATGAAATTGATGAACATCTTAAAACTAAACAAGCAGAAATTATGAGTATTTCATAGGAGTTTTTTATGGCGGATAATTTGAAAATTCCTCAACATATTGCCATTATTATGGACGGTAATGGAAGATGGGCGAAATCTAAGGGGCTTCCTAGAACTGTGGGACATACTAATGGTGCAAAAGCAATGCAACGAGTGGTGGAAGCATGTAAAAAATTTGGTGTGAAAATACTTACTGTTTATGCTTTTTCAACTGAAAATTGGAATAGACCAAAGGAAGAAGTTGATTTTTTGATGGATTTATTTGCAAAATATCTTAAAAATCAATCAAAAAAGTTAGTGGAAAACAAAATTCGTTTTAGGGTGCTTGGCGATAAATCTCGATTTTCAAAGGATATTCAAGAATCTATGATAAAACTTGAAAATGAAACAAGGGATTTTGATGAATTTTATCTTAATGTTGCGATGAATTATGGTGGCAGGGCTGAAATTGTAAAGGCTGTAAAGGAAATTGCTGATGAAGTAAAATCTGGAAACCTTGATATAAATTCAATTGATGAAAAGGTTTTTGAAAATCATATTTATACTGCGGGACAACCTTCGCCTGATTTAATAATTCGCACAAGTGGGGAACAAAGGTTGAGCGGATTTTTATTATGGCAATGTTCGTATAGTGAACTTTACTTTCCAAAAACTAATTTTCCTGATTTTGATGAGGAACAAATCAAACTTGCAATAGAAGAATACACAAAAAGGGATAGACGCTATGGAAAAGTTTAAAAAAATTTTTGCACCTTTTATTTCAACAAACAAAAGACTTCGTATCACAACGGCAATTATTATGCTTTTGTGTGCTTTTATAATTTTTAAAATTGGAGTGGTGGCTGTATCTGCCTTGGCTTTGTTTATAAGTTCCCTTATGATTTATGAATATGATATAAAACTTTTCAAAGTATCATCAAAAAAATTTTTGTGGGATTTGATAAGTATTTGCGGAATGCTTTGTTTGTTTTGTCTTAACAAATTTACATATAAATTTCCAGCATATTATTTTTCTGCTATTTTTGTTGGCTTATTCTGTATTTCAAATCTTTTTAACATTGCAACGGACAGAAAGCATTGGATACTTGAAAGTTTAGAGCCTATTTATATAGGGTTTGGAATTATGTCTTTGTTGTATCTTTATTTCTTAGATGCTTTTTCTCTTATATATGTATTTGTAATAACTATATCAACAGACAGTGGTGCATATTTTATAGGTGGTTTAGTGGGTGGTCCAAAGTTATGTCCTAAAATCAGTCCGAAAAAAACTATCAGTGGAGCGATTGGTGGAGTGCTTTGTGCTTTTGCATTTGGAACAACTCTTTTAATTGGTATTGTATGGCTTTCTGGTGATTATTTTGGAAGTATTTATGTGTTTGCTTTAATCACTATTATACTTTCAATGATTTCTCAAATAGGAGATTTATTTGAATCGTGGCTTAAAAGATTAAATAACATAAAAGATTCGAGCAATATTATCCCAGGTCATGGTGGTGTGCTTGACAGGTTTGACAGTATTTTATTTGTTGCGCCGGTTATGGCTTTGATTATTGCCTTTGCAAAGGAAGGAATTTTTTACCTTTGATTAAAAATTGATAAAAAAGCCGGCTTTTAGAGGAAAAAATTTATGAAAAATGTATTTAACATATCGCCTGTTTATTCTTTTTTAGATGTGCTTGGTGAATATGTATTAAATACAGCAAAATCCCAAAAACTTAATATAGCAAATGATATTATACTTCTTCCAACAAGAAGGGCGTGTCGTGCATTGAAAGATGTTTTTGTTCGCCTTAATAATGGGGCAAGTGTGCTTCCTAAAATACTTCCTCTTGGTGATGTGGATGAAGATGGATTCGCGTTTCTTGATTATGAAAATGATAATATAATTGCAGAGGAACTGCTTCCTGCAATTCCTGATGTGGAAAGGAATTTAATTCTTTCTACGCTTATAAAGAAAAAGAATCCAACTCTTAATGATGAGCAGGCGTTTGCGCTTGCGGTGGATTTGGCACATCTTATAGATACAGTTGAAATGGAGATGTTGGATTTTTCTGGCTTGTCTGAAATAGTGCCGGAAAACCTATCTATTTATTGGCAGGATACATTGAAATTTTTGCAAATTATTACTGAGTGGTATCCGCAAATTTTAAAGGAGAGAGGTTATCTTAATCCCATTGATAGAAAGATAAAACTTATATATAAGCAAGTGGAAATATGGAAGAAAAATCCGACTGGGGGAAGGATTTTTGTTGCGGGGTCTACTGGTTCGCTTGTGCCTATATCCTATATGATAAATGCTATATCAGAAATGGAAAATGGGTATGTGATACTTCCTCATCTTGATAGGGTTTTAAGTGATAATGATTTTTTTAATGTGGGGCAAAATCATCCTCAGTATGGTATCAAAAACCTTCTTTTGAAAATGAAAGTTAAGCGTAGCGATGTTATAGATTTAGAACCCTTCTCTACTAAAACTGTTGCATTAAAAGACAGGGAAGTTTTGGCAAGTTATATTATGCTTAATTCATCATTAAATGATACATGGCAGAATATGCCTGCTGTATCCTCAAATGTATTAGATGGGGTTTCGAAGATAGTTCTTAAAACTGATTCTGATGAAACTTTGGCAATATCACTTTGTTTGAAAAAGATGGTGGAGGAAGGTAAAAAAACTTTGCTTATTACTCCTGATAGAAAGATTGCGAAGTCGGTTGCCTCTGAACTTAAACGATGGAATATAATTGTTGATGATTCGGCAGGTATCAGTGCAAGTGAAATTGATATTGGAAATTATATGATACTTCTTTTAAATGCGATAATTGATAAGTATCCTCCGTTTGAAATGCTTTCCATTTTGAAACATAAATTTACATCTTTTGGTTATTCAAAGGATGTTTTAGAGGGCATTGTAAATAATCTTGAAAGAGAAGTTTTGCGTGGCAATTTTGGGTTGGAAACTTTGGATAAAATTATATCAAAGGCAGAGGAAGCAAAACTTGTAAAAGAAGAAATTGTTATAACTCCTATTTTACAACTTCTTTCGAAATTGAATGAAAAAGCCAGTGTTTTTGATAAAATTTTTGATACGGAGGATAAAAAAGCCTCGCTATATGATATATTAAGTAATCATATAAATATTGTTGAAGAATTTGTGCAAAATGATGAAAAAGAACCGGCTTTTGTGGATAAAATTTTATATAATGGCGATTTGGAATCGCAACTTTCAAATGCTTTGCGGGAACTTTTGGCAACACTTTTGAAACTTAAAAATGACGATTTGGGTATTGATAGAATGGATTTAAAATCCTATCGCGATTTTATTTCAAATTATCTTTTTAATTTAAAGTTGCGACCTACTGTCAATTCGCATCCATTGATTGCGATTATGAATTCGATTGAGGCAAGACTTCTTGACGCTGATGTGTTTATTATGGCGGGACTTAACGAGCAAACTTTTCCATCTACCACAGCAGATGATCCATGGATGAGCAGACCTATGAAGGGTAAATTTGGGCTTCCACTTCCAGAGCGAAAAATTGGATTATCTTCACATGATTTTACTGAATTTTTCTGTAAGCCTAATATTATTATGACAAGGGCGGTAAAGGTTGATGGAACTAATACTATCGAATCGCGATGGCTTCAAAAACTTGATGCGATAGTGCAAATTAAAAACTTACATATTGATGATGAGTTTTCAAAAACTGTTTCTTATTGGACGCTTAATATTGATAAAAGCGAATCGAAGCCAGTAAAATGTGAAAGACCTGCACCAAAGCCACCTGTTTATGCAAGACCGCGCGAACTTTGGGCTACAAGTATTGAAAAACTTTATCGTGACCCGTATATAATTTTTGCAAATAAAATTTTAAAACTTAAAAAACTTGATGATATTGATATGGATACTATGCCAGCGGATTTTGGAAATATTATTCATAATTCGTTAGAGGAGTTTAAAAGCAAAAATCTTTCTACCTATACTGATTTAATGGCGATTATTATGCGCAGTGCTTTGCCATACAAGGAAATTGATATAATTGATTTTTGGTATAAGAAGTTTGAAGATATTGCAAAGTGGTTTATTGATTATGAGGCAAGTATTAAAAATTTAGTAACAAATACCTACACAGAAATAAGTGGTGAAATGAAAATTACATCTAATTTCACACTTAAAGCAAAGGCGGACAGAATAGATATTCTTAAAAATTCTGGTGGAGCGATTATTTCTGATTATAAAACAGGAACTGCTCCTTCGAAAAGGGAGGTTTGTTCTGGATATGCACCGCAACTTCTTTTGGAAGCACTTATCCTTAATAATAATGGGTTTGCTTCTTTAAAAGGAAAGTCAACGGTTTCAGAACTTAGATATTTAGAAATTGCGAAAGGAAATCTTTCCTTATTCACAGAGGAAAGTGTTGAACTTAACAAATTACTTTTAAAAACACATCAAACTTTATTTAACATTATTACGAAGTTTGAAGATGAAAATACGCCTTATATATCGCGCCCTAACCCTTCAAAAGTTGGAAGTGCGATAGAAGAATATTCTGAATATACTCATCTTGCAAGAGTGAAAGAATGGAGCGAACAGTAGGAATTTATGCTTCTATTGTTTCAGATAATAACCAGTTGGAATTCTTTTTTGCATAATCCCTTGAAAAAACTAAAATATCCTTCATTGTTTCAAGTTGATTATCGTCGCCCTTTATAACTTTGCCAGCCTTATCCTTTATAAAAGCACATTGTTCGGTTGTATATTCTATAACAATTTTTGCTAATTTATGTTCAATAATTATATCTGTCATAATTATTTTTTTAAAACGAACAATTTCTGTAATTAAAGTTTGTTCCTTCTTTTCAATTTCCTTTATTTGCTCATCAAAAAGGTTATAAATATTTTCTGTGACAAGAGGTTTTAAATTTTTTCTGTCCTTTAATTCCATATATTTTGTAATTTTTTCAAAAGTTTTTTTTGAATTATCAAGAAAAGTTTCTGGATTAAAATCCTTATCTAATTTAGAAAGTTCCGCCGTTCTTTCGTTTATATGTTCTTTAAGAAGTTGTTGCATAACTTCGTTCACTATACGTTTATCCTTTAATTCCAATATACTTTTTACAAAATTCTTTTTAAATTGTTGATTTGCTGCAATATCTGAATTTTTATTATTTTTTGCATTTTCAGGTTTAAGTATTCCGTAAAGTGAAATAACTATTACGATAAAAAGTCCAATAATTAAAAAATCAAATAAATTTAACATTATTACCCTTTAAAAATTTTCTTGTTTAATTTATATAATATAATATAGTATAAATATCAACAAATTTAAAGAGGAAAAAATAAAATGAATGAAAATTTACAAAACAATACTCAAAAAAAACCTGAATTTGAAATACTTAATCAATTTATAAAGGATTTATCTTTGGAAGCACCTAACTCTCCTAAGATTTTCTTTGAAAAAATTGAAGAAAAGCCAAATATGGAAATTAATTTGGAAGTAAAATCTACTCCTGTTAATGAAAAACTTTTTGAAGTAGTTCTTCATATAAAAGTTAAAAATACATTAAAGGAACAAGTTTTATACTTAATTGACCTTTCCTATGGTGCTATGGTGGTTTTAAATGTTGAAGATGAGGAAACTAAGAAAGCACATCTTTTGAAATCTGTGCCATCATATCTTTTCCCATTTGTAAGGAGTATAATTTCTGATTTAACAAAGGATAGTGGATTTATGCCTTTTGTCCTTCAACCTATCAATTTTGATGGATTAAAAGAAGAAAATAAGCAACCTCTTCCTGCAAATGAAAATAAATAGAAAGTATTAGATGGTTAAAAATATTATTGCTATTATTAAAATAATCTTTTTTGTGCTTTGGATGATTGTGCAGATGCCTATTTTGATAATTATGCATTACACAAGGATTTTGATGCCATGGTATGCAAAATTTTATTTTAAGGCAGTTTGTTTGATTTTAGGAATAAAAGTAAAAGTAAAGGGTGAAAAACTTTCCAATGCTAAAAAACTTCTTATCCTTTCGAATCATGCTTCGTATTTAGATATTTTTGCTTTGGGTTCCGTATTTAAAACTAACTTCGTATCAAAGGCAGATGTGAAAAAGTGGCCTTTATTTGGCTGGATTGCATCCCTTGGCAATACTGTGTATATTACAAGGAACAGAATGGATGCAAAAAATCAGATAAATGTTCTTGATAGGGCATTTGAAAAACGCAAACTCCCTCTTATTATTTTTCCAGAAGGAACAAGTTCTAATGGGTGTGAGGTTTTGCCTTTTAAAAGTTCTATGTTTGCGATGTTTGAAAATCAAATAGGAAAAAAGTCCGATAGTAATATTGTAATTCAACCTGTTTCTATGGCATATGTTTCAAAAAGAGGTAAAAAAATGACTGATAGTGAAAGGCAAGCGTTTGCCTGGTGGCTTGACAGTCAGACTATCACAAATCATCTTTTTGGTGCGGTAAGGGCTATGCCTGTTGATGTAGAAGTTATTATTCACAAGCCTATTGATATTTCTAAATTCAAAGACAGAAAAGAACTTGCTTTGTATTGTCATAATATAGTAGAATCTGGATTTAATAAACTTATAGATAAGGAGGCATAATGTTAGGTGGAAGTAAAAGAATTTCTATTGGAAATAACAGAAGAAGAAATCCCATTTCAAAAAAACAGATATTAATTTTGCTTGTTTTGGTTTTGATTATATTCCTATCTGTTTGGCAAATGCCTATAAATCAAAAAACTGTGTCGGAAAATATTGAAACGCCTGTGCCAACAGAAATTAAATAAAAAAGGACGGTGATTACCGTCTTTTATTTTATAAATCTTTTGTTGTTTATTTCTATTTTGCTTTTGATGGCTTCATTTAAATCTATGCCACATTTTTCAGCCAAAGCGTAAAGGTATATAGCGACATCTGCCATTTCGTGTTTAAGAGAACTTTTATCCTCCTCTGGTGGTAATTCTTTATTATATACATATTTAGCACGAATTGCAGTCGCAAGTTCACCAATTTCGCATGTAAGACCACAAAGAAGAAGCATTTGGTCTTCCTCATTAAAATGCCAACACTTTCTTGCATTACAAACAGTGTTTTGAATTTTTTTATCTGACATAGGGGCCTCCTATACTATCTGCTGAAAACTTTATTAAATATATCTTCGTCACAAATAAGTCCGTTATAAACTATTTGCGGTTTGTTTGGAATACTTAAAACTTTTTTGTTTTCATGTTCTTTTTTATAAGCGTTATATATTTCCTGTGCGAAATATTGCAAATGTGATTGTTCTGGGGAAACAAATGCTTTTTTTATAAAAAAATCAAAATTATTAAACAGATTTATAAATTTAATGACTGTTTCATTTTCTAATGGGTTTTCCCAAATTCTTTTCAATGTTGAATTTCTTTTTACTTTATAAGGGGGGTCCCATTTTGTATTTTGAACAGTTGCATAGCCATTTAGGTAAGAACTTTTATTAAAATGAAGATGTTCGAAAATTATTTCTGAGGTATATGCTTTATCCTTTTTATGATTATCTTTAAATCGTAGGATTGCAATTTCTGTTACCTGTTTATCATTAAAAGTAAAGGGAACTTCTCTTTCAATATCTATACAATATGGTCTTTTGGAATCGTAAGATGTAGGAAAAAATGCCTTTATTAAAAAATCACCTTCTTTTTTTGTTTCGGTATTATTTATTAGTAATTTCATTTTCTATAATCTCCTTTATTTCACCTGCAATATTTGTTGTTGAAAGTTCGGATTTATATTCATTTGAAAGTCCAGAATATTTCATTTCAAATATATTTTTTTCAAGATTTTTAGGACTTATTATTGCGCGAATCGGTGCGCCAATTAAATCTGCATTTGCGAATTTGGACCCTGCTCTGTCCGCTGTTGTATCAATTATAGTAGGGACGCCAGCGGAGGTTAGTTTTTCATATAAATCATTTGCAAGGTGAAGAACCTTTTCATCATCGCCAATGGAAATTATATGAACTTTGTATGGAGCAATTGTCATATTGAAAATTGCCTTTGATTCATCTTCACTTTGTTCCAAAAGGCACGCAAGGGTGCGAGAAACACCAATACCATAGCAACCCATAATAGGGGTTTGCTTTTTGCCATCCTCATCCATATAAGTGACATTCATTGCCTTTGTATATTTATCACCAAGTTGGAAGATATTTCCAACCTCTACACCACGAAGTTTTTGAAGTTTCTTTCCACATTTTGGGCAGATTAAGATATCGTCTGCATCTTTATCAGTTAGGACTTCTTTATTTGCACGGTAATCGCAACCTTCACAAATGTAGATAGTGTCTTCACCAATATCGGTTATCATTTGAAATTCGTGGGAAATTTTGCCCCCCATATCGCCGGTAGGAGCGAGAATATCTACAACATTTTTTAAACCTACACGTTTATAAATTACCTTGTAAATTTCAAGCATTTTATCGTAAAACTTATTCAAATCTTCCCAATCTGTGTGATATGAATATGCGTCCTTCATCATAAATTCGCGTGTTCTGATAAGCCCTGCCCTTGCACGAAGTTCATCACGATATTTTGTTTGTATTTGATAAAGGCAAAATGGAAGTTGCTTATAACTTTGCAAAGTGGAACGAACATAATCGGAAATGATTTCTTCGTGTGTTGGATTTAAAACTGCATCAGTGCCTGCACGAGTTTTGAATTTTAATAAAACATCAACTGTATCGAATCTTCCTGTTTCCTTCCAAATTGTGGCAGGTGATACCATAGGCATAAGTATTTCCTGACAACCAAGTTTTGATAATTCTTCGCGTATTACTTTTTCTATATTTAAAAGTAATGTTAAGCCTAAGGAAGAATAAGTGTAAAGTCCGGCACCGGTTTGATGAACATAACCACCCTTTAATGCTAATTTATGACCAGAGGTTGTTGCATCGGATGGAAGTTCTTTTGTTCGTTTTATGAATAAGTTTTCAATTCTCATTATCTTGTTTGTCCCTTAACAATTCTTTCTATTTCATTGTAATATTCTTTTTTTACTTTTTTACAAATATCTTTCATATATTCTTGATTTTCAAAGCAGTTTTGAACGCATGGATAATACATACGACCATCATATTCAGGACATTTATGCACAAAACTATTTAATTCTAAACTTGATATTTTTTTCATTTTATAATTCTTCCTTTATTGTTCCTTGTTTATCTTTGTAGCGGAAAGTTATACGACCCTTTGTTAAATCGTATGGTGTCATTTCGATATTTACGACATCACCTACCATAACCCAGATTCTAAACTTTCTCATTTTCCCAGCGGTATGGGCAATAACTGTATGACCGTTTTCAAGTTCAACTTTGAACATTGCGTTTGGAAGTTTATCAATAACTGTTCCTTTGAATTCTAATAATTCTTCTTTATCCATAAATTCACCTTTTTTGTTGTTTTTGTTTTTTTAATTTTATATCATTATAAACCAGAATTAATTAAAATTGCAACAAGGATTTAAAAATGTCATATTTAGAGCATTTTCATTTTGATAAAGAACCTTTTATTGATAACTCTTTTAACTATATTTATGAAAATAAAAAGCAATTTAAGATTATAAATGAAATATCTGATTCTATCAGATTTAATTCTGGCATTTACAGTATTATTGGTGGAAATGGGGTTGGTAAAACTTTTGTCTTAAAGCAAATTCAAAAAAATCTTTGTAATAATGATATTGTCGTTTTTATACCTTCTTCTGATAAAACTGATATATTGAAGATGATTTCTGAGAAACTTTCTTTACAAACAAAAAAAGGCAATGTTGATGACGTTTTTCAACTTCTTTCTAAATTTCATAAAAAGGGGCAAAATATTATACTTATAATTGATGATATGCAGGAACTTGATAAATCACAAATCAGAAACCTTACCTCTATTATAGAAGTTATTGGATATTTAAAAGTGATTGTAAGTGGTAATAAAAGTTTAAAAAAGATTTTAAAAAATAAAAATTATTCTATTTTAAGGGAGAAGAAAGTAAAAAGTTATAAACTTTCGCATTTTTCATTTATTTCTGCTATGAGGTATATAGATTCTATATCTGTTAGCGCTTTATCGCTTAGTCAATATAAAAAGGTTATAGGATTTATGCCAAGGGTTGTTATTTCCTTTATTTCTAACAGAAATATTGACAATATTAATCTTATTACTTTGGAAGCGATAAAAGATGCGTATCAACAAAAACAAAGCAAAGTGAAACTTAAAAATGTTTATAATGTGGCAAAGAAAAATTTTGATATAGTTATGGAAAATATTTATTTTAAATTTCAGAAGATTTTTCTTTTTATACTTATAATTTTATCTATTTATTATTGTGTAAGGCTTGTTGCGGACAGGCAATATTTGCTTCAAAAAATTGAAGTGGAAAAATCTATTGATGAGCAAGAAAAAAGTTTTGAAAAACTTTATTAGTATTTCATAGATTTTAACTTATTATAGGTATTAGTATCTTCTATAATTTTTGTGGAAATTTTGATTGGTAATTCTTGTGCACTTTTAAGTGGGTAAAGGGATTTACAAGAATTTCTTATCCTTTTGACATCAGTATCAGTTGGGGTGCTTATAAATCTTTCTCTGTTATCCTTAAATTTATCTTCTTTAACATTTTTAATGAATGTATCAATGTCACTATCAGAGGTAAAACTTGATACGCATACAAGTGGTATTACACCAACTTTGTTTAATACATAATCGTTTGGAGATACGGCCTGTTTTGTTGTAAATTTTATTTGTGATTTGTTTGGTAAATCAAAGGTTTCAAAAATTGTTCCCTTACCAAATGTTGGTGAACCAACAAGAACTGCTCTGTTATTTGATTGAAGAATGAATGCGAAAATTTCTGCTTCGCCCTTTGTTGTATTATCAGCAAGAACAATTATAGGTTTTCCATTTAATAAATCGCCCGATTTTGCTGTATAAACTTGGTTTTTATTTTCGCCTAAGCCCTTTGTTTTTAAAATCTCACCACCAGAAATGAATAAGTTGGAGGTTTCTATTGCCTCTGTCAAATCGCCACCGTTGTTTGCCCTTACATCTATTACAATACCATTTATATTGTTTTTATTAAGGTTATCAATTGCATCTTTTACTTCGTAAGATGATTTTTCCTTAAAATTGGTAATAGAAATTACTGGAACTTTTGGATTGGAATTATCAACAAAAACTGATGGTATTGTGAATTTATTCCTTTTTAAATATTCTTCTTCCTGTTTGCCACTTATATAACTTATATAATTTAAATGAATGATAGAGGAATTGTCGTTTGTGAAAGTTGCTTCTATCTCTTCATCTTTTAATTTTGATACTGGGGTAGCGTTTATGTGTGTTATAACATCACCTTCTTTTATATTTGAAAAATATACAGGAGATTCATTTATAATACTTAAAACTTGAAGTCCATAAGGAATTTTTCTATATGTAAAACCGAGCGAGTGGGAGTTATAACCCTTTTGTTTCTTTTGAAGGCTTATATAATCCTCATAAGTTGCATTTTCATCTAAACTTTTAAGTAAATAAGTTGATGTGAGGTAGAAAATTTGTTCTGGGTGAGCATTTTTTACAATAGGATTTTTTTCTCTTAAACTTAATATAATATTTACAATTAAGTTTGCCCATGCCTTTGCATCGCCTTCGGTAGGAGTTGTAAAGTTGCCAACTAACTTTAAATCCTTATCGTGAATTAGAACACGACTGTTTGCAATGGTGATTTCCAATTTACCAGAAAAGCCAGATAATCCCTCCAAAATGTAATTTAATAATTTTTCGTATGAAATGTCATAGATATAATTATTTTGAATATCTTGAAGAAGGTTTGTGTAAAACTCACTAGCATTTTGAATGGAAAAATTATCTACTATATCTGTTCCTTTTAGCCAATATTCGCCCTTGTTATAGGAATATTTTTCTCTGTCTGCCTTTGTTATAGGAATTATTTCAACAGAATTAGTATTTTTTACTATGTTAGTTGGGACTGTGTTAGATAGGGAAATATTAGGTATAAAGATTATACCTAATAAAAATTTAACTATTGTTTTTGTTCCCCCCATATTTTTCCTTACTTTATTTTTGATTTATTAAATAATAACAGTGATGATGTTGATATAAACATAGAGGAATAAGTTCCTGCTATTATACCGAACAACATTACTGCGGAAAAGCCACGCAAAACTTCACCACCAAAAAAGAAAATTGCAAGAACCGCAAAAATGGTTGTGAAACCTGTTAAAACAGTTCTTGAAAATGTTTCATTTATGGAAAGGTCTATCACTTCACTTAATGATTTTGATTTATACTTTTTAAGATTTTCTCTTATTCTGTCGTATATAACAACTGTATCGTTTATGGAATAACCAGCAAGTGTTAGTAATGCTGCCAAAGTTGTTAAATCAAATTCTATTCCAGTTATACATAACATTGCAAGAGCAAGCAAAACATCGTGCAAAAGGGAAATTCCTGTTCCAAAGGCAAATGGAAGTTCGAATCTTATCCATATATATATTGAAATTACTAATATGGAAAGAAGAACTGCTAAAACGCCATTTTTGATTAAGTCGGCACCAACCTTTGGTCCAACTATTTGTGTATTTCTGTATTCAACCTCTTCTCCTAAAATATTTTTAACAGATGCAAGGTCAGTTGAAATTTCTGTTTCATCCTTTGCCCCTTGTGGAAGATAGATTGAAACAATATCCCCAGTATCACCTTGGGATTGAATTTGTGGAGAAAATGATTTTAGTTTATGTCTTAAATCCTCTATATTTGCGACTTCCTTAGTTTTGATTTCAATTAAAACACCACCGGTAAAATCTATACCATAATTAAATGGTTTTACACACAATGTAATGATTGATGAAAGAACTAAAAGAACAGCAATTGATACGAAAATTGTGTTTTTTTTCATTATTTTAAAATGTGTTTGGATAGGGATAAGTTTTATAAGTTTAAACATAATAATTCCTTTTTACTCAATTATTTTTGGAACTGTGAAAAATTCACCCTCATCATCAGGAGCAGGAGCAGAAGATAAAACCTCTTCTCTTGTATTTTCAACAACTATTGTATCAGTTCTTCGTGGAAGTGGGTGATCCGCAACGGAAATAAGTGGTTCAACACCGTCAACATTGACATCGTCAAGCCCCTTTATCCATTCAATTACATTTTCAAGTTCACCAGTCATTTTTTCGGCCATTTCATCGGTCATACCGATACGAACCATTTTGGCATTTGCCTTTACTTTTTCTTTTGTAAAATACATATTATTTCCTTTGTTATTTTGATTTGGATTTTAGCACAAGTTTTTTATACCAGTCAAGGAAAACTATTTTTATTATTGTTTTTTTGGTGAAGATGTTCCTACTGACTATATCTTTTGATTATATTATAATGATTTTATCCATAAAGGATAAATATTAACTAATGAAAGGAATAAAAAAATGCATAAAATGATGAATTATATTTGCACACCTTTAATGATTATTGGTGCTATTAACTGGGGTTTAATTGGTGCTTTTAACTTTAACCTTGTATCTGTATTATTTGGTTCTATGTCTATACTTTCAAGAATTATTTATATACTTGTTGGTATTGCTGGACTTTGCGGTATATATATGTATGGAAAAACTTGCCAAATGGCTAAAAATAATAAATAGTTTTTTGGTTTGAAATTTAAAGCTCAGTTTTTGCAAACTGAGCTTTTTTTTATTTTCTTGAATAAATTAAGTTTTTATTCTAACTTACTTATATATAAAAAAATTTGAAAGAAAGAAAATGCAAAAGATTAAAAATATGAATAAATACTTAAAGGCAACAGTCCTTGTTCTTGGAATTTTAACTATTGTTCGTTTGATATTGGCGGGTTTTATAGGGCTTGATGGTGGTCCAGCATATTATGCTATGTGGAGCAGACATTTAGAACTTTCGTATTTTGACCATCCTATGATGGTTGCCGTTATTGTAAGGATTTCCACATTCTTTTTTGGTTGGAATAATTTCGCGATAAAATTGCCTTCTATTTTGATATATCTTACAACTTCTATATTTATGTATAAATCTATCAAATTATGGGGTGGTAAAGATAAAGGCGCGTTTTATGCGGTAATGTTTTTTAATTTTATACCATGGATTGCGGAAAGTTTCGGGATAAAGGCTGGTAATCCGGATATTCCTTTTCTTTTTTGCTATATGATGGTGTTTTATTATTTTTCGAAACTTTATAAAACTGAAAATCCTAATAATTGGTATTTTATTGGGTTATGGACGGCTCTAGGACTTCTTTCTAAATACAAAATGGTATTTGTATACCCTGCTCTTTTATTATGTATGTTAGGAATGCCAAAGTTAAAATCACAATGGAAAAAGCCACAACTTTATATTTCCGGTCTTTTTGCACTTATTGGGATCCTGCCAACGGTCATTTGGAATATTAACAATGATTTTGCATCATTTTCATATCATTTAGTTGAAAGGCAAGGTCATTTTGGCTTTAAACCTATGCAACTTTTGAAATTTTTGGGAAATCAGGTTGCTATTATGGGTGTATTTATTCCAGTTCTTTTGTTCATAAATGCTTATAAAAATAAATCAAGCGAAGTAGGAAAAGCAACGATATTTTTTGTTGCTCCGGCAGTAGTAGTATTTTCATTTGTTAATTTATTTTTCGGGCAAAGTATGCAAAATTGGTGGGCATCTGTTTATATGATTTTGCTTGTTTTGTATGGAGTAAAAAGAGTCCTTAACAAATATGATAAATGGATTTTGAATTTTACTGTTATTGTATCAATAATTGGGACAGTATTTTATGTATATCCGTTTGGTGTTAAGTTGAAAGAGACAACAAACTTTCTTGACCATCATTTGTTTGATGAAGCATCAGCACATCTTGAAAAAATAATAAAGGATAGAGAGGCAAAAGGTGAAACTGTTTATGTGGGAACTCCACGATATAGAACTACGGCTATGCTTGGAGTTTATATGCCTAATCGCAAAATCTATTCTATGGATTACAGGAAGGGGGACCAGTTCCAAATATGGTATAATCCAGCGGAACTTATTGGTAAAAATGTGATTTATGTTGCGGGTGGTTCACAGGCAAAACAAAAACCTGAAAATATATTTAATGCAGATGAAATAATTTTGTTTGATACACAAAAATATGTATATAACCCAGCTTTTTCACGCACTTTTTATTTTTATGAGCTTAAAAATTACAAGGGGTTAAAATAATGTTTAAGCGATTTTTAAAATTTGGGATAGTAGGTGGATTTGGAACAATAGTTAATCTTGTGATATTCGCCCTGCTCTCATTTGCTGGGATAAATTCTATAATAAGCGCGATAGTGTCTTTTATAGTTGCGGCGACATTTAACTATATACTAAATTCGCTTTGGGTTTTCAAAGACAGAGGTCACAACTGCACAAAAACATTATGGGTAAAGTTTATGTGTGTATCTGTGTTTTCCCTCTGTATAAACTTAATTGTGCTTTTTATTATGGAAAGATATATTATGCCAATGATGATAAAATGGTGGCTTGTTGAAAAAATAATGCAAATTACAGCCGGAATTTTGAATGTAAAAACTATATCGAAAATTATCGCTCTTTATTCGCAGGCAGTAGGTATTGCTTGTTCTATGATTTTTAATTTTATAGGAAATAATTGTATAACTTTTAAGAAGAAGTAAAATTTGGCTGGGGTAAATGGATTGTCTGCTCGTTCCTCGCATTCATCTTGTCAATTTGCTTCGCAACCGGCAAAACTTTTTGCCTATTGACTGCGATTCCGAACCACTTCGTGTGGTTCAAATCCTAATCAACTTCACTCATTATCCTTGGCTGGGGTAAATGGATTCGAACCACTGTTAACAGAGCCAGAATCTGTTGTCCTACCACTAGACGATACCCCAAAACATCCTTAATTATATAACTACTTACTTTTAAATCAATAAAAATATAATTTGACATAGGGTTTTTCATAAAGTAGAATCTTTGTAGAACAAATTAGGAAAGTTGAGTCAAATGAATATTATTGATAGTGAAAAAAATTTGCCTGAATGGCTTGTGAAACTTAATCCTGAACAAAGAGAAGCGGTGGAAACGACAGAGGGACCTTTGTTGGTGTTGTCCGGTGCGGGAACTGGAAAAACTCGCGTGCTTACTTCTCGTATTGCCTATATCATATATAAACAACTGGCTTTACCATGGCAAATTTTGGCTGTGACCTTTACTAATAAGGCTGCAAATGAGATGAAAAATAGAGTTAAATCTATTATAGGCGACGGCGCGGATAGTCTTTGGATTGGAACTTTTCACTCTATTGGACTTAAAATTGTAAAGCGCTATCACGAAATTGTTGGGCTTAAAAATAATTTCCTTATTTTTGATGATAATGATCAAAAGATACTTGTTAAAAAAGTTATGGAGGAGGATTTAAGGATTGATACTAAGCAATGGCCTCCGGCTTATGTGCTTGAAACTATATGCAGATTGAAAGATAAGGGATATTACTTTGATGATGAAAATATAACTATGAATGATGTCGATACTATTAATGGGCGACTTTTGGAAATATATAAGATTTATCAGCAAAAACTTCGCGAACTTAATGCTGTGGATTTTGGGGATTTGCTTTTATATCCGCTTATGATTTTTGAAAAAAATCCGGCTGTTTTGGAAGAATTTCAACATAAATTCAAATATATTTTGGTGGATGAGTATCAGGATACAAATGCTGTGCAAGATAAACTTTTAAAACTTTTATCAAAGATGCATAACAATATTTGTTGTGTTGGTGATGATGACCAATCAATATATTCATGGCGAGGTGCTGAAATTGAAAATATTTTGCGATTTGAAAAGGATTTTGAAAATGCAAAAGTGATAAGGTTGGAAACTAACTATCGTTCTACAACTCATATACTTAATGTTGCATCTGCTTTGATTGCAAAAAATAAAGACAGACTTGGGAAAAGGTTGAAACCTTGTGATGCTGTGGTTGCAGAAGATTCTAAGAAAGTGCAAATACATGGTGTTTGGAATGGTGATGAAGAGGCTCATAGTATAGTTGATGAAATAGAATATTATCAAAGGAAGGGATTTTCACTTTCTCAAATGGCGGTGCTTGTAAGAGCAGGGTATCAAACAAGACTTTTTGAAGAATCATTTATAAGAGCCGGAATTTCATATAAAATTATTGGTGGGCTTAGATTCTATGAGCGACAAGAAATAAAGGATATTATTGCGTATTTAAGGTTGCTTGTTTATCCGCAAGATAATCTTTCGTTTGAAAGAATTATAAATGTACCAAAGCGAGGAATTGGGGATAAGACTTTGCAAAATATAAATATTTATGCAAGAAATAATCATTTATCTTTGATTGAAGCAAGTGAAGAAATGCTAAAAAGTGGAAAAATAACCGGAAAAGCAGGCTTGAATATGCAAAAGTTTGTTGACGATTTTCATAAATGGCGAACTATTTATAATGGGGATGCTGTGGATTTATTGGATAATCGCAAGGTGACAGAGCATTATCAATTAGTAGAAATGATTGTTAATGAATCAGGCTATATTGATATGTGGCAAAATTCCAAAAAGGCGGAGGCGGAAGCAAAACTTCAAAACATAAAGGAATTTTTGGGAATCATAAAGTCGGATTTTGAAACTATAAATGAATTTCTTGAATATATAACTTTGTTTACTGAAAATAATGAGGCAAGTTTGGCAAATCAAGATGCTGTATCTTTGATGACTTTACATGCAGCAAAAGGGCTGGAATTTGATATAGTATTTCTTCCTGGATGGGAAATGGGTATATTTCCAAATGAAAAATCAACTTCTGAAAGTAGTAGTTCGGTTGAGGAAGAAAGAAGGCTTGCTTATGTTGGAATAACAAGGGCAAAGAAAATTGTGGAAATTTATTATGCGGGAAGTCGTATGGTATTCGGACAATGGCAACAAAATCTTCCTTCTATTTTCCTAAATGATTTGCCGGAGGAAGATATTGAGCATACAAGTTTTTCAAATGCCTATATTTACAGATAAACTATTTAAGTCCGAAATGGATTTTCTTATTTAATTTAGATGGAGTTAAATATTCTTTGGATTTGGTAGTTGCTAAATAATTTAGTGCCTTTTTCCATTCGTAAATAGCCTCTTGTTTTCGACCTAAAGTCCAGTAAATATCACCAAGATGATCAATAATAATTGCATTTTTTGGTTGAAGTGTTTTTGCATATTCTACCATTTTTAAGGCATCATCAAATTTACCCAATTTAAAATATGCCCAACCATAGGTATCAAGGTAATATGGATTTAGCGGTTCGTATCCTACTACTTGTTCAGCAAGTTTAAATGCATTCTCTACATCTTCATTATTTAAAAGTAGGAAATATGAATAATAATTTAAAATTACTGGATTTTTAGGACTTAAAACTACGGCTTGTTCTAAATCTTTTTTTGCCTCATTTGTTTTTTTCAAAGTATCGTAACAAACGCCCCTTGCAAAATAAAGTTCTGATTTTAAAATTTTATTATCATTTGCTTGGTCTATACCGGCTGTGTAATATTCTATTGCTTTATCACAATCATTTTTATCTTCATAATAATCGCCAAGATTTTGATAGAGTTGCAAAATAGCCGGATTTTGTTTTATTAAATCCTTGTATAAAGCAACTGCTTCAAATTGATGTTCTGGTTGCTTTAATAAAAATGCAGCATAATTTATTTTATTTATCAAACTTAGATAATTTTCAGTTGGGACAGATTCTGATATAGATTTATATTCGTTAAACTTATTATATTTTCTGAAAATTTCCGCCTTCATAATTTGTGCCATATAAAAATTGCTATCTAAATTTAGAACCATATCTATATACATAAGGTATAAATCAGTTGCGGAAGGGAATAAAGTGACAATTATATTTGAAATATCAAAAATAGATTTTGCCATTCCTTTTTGTGGAGTATCTATATAATAAGGTGTGTAAGTATCATTTTCAATAGCCTTTAATAAAGATGTAGCAGAGATAGAATTAGGTGCCTTTTTTAGATACTGCATTACTACATCGATTGCTTTTTGCTTACGGTTATTTTTTAAATAAAAATTAACAATTGTTTCAATATCAAGCAAATTTAGTGATGTTGTTTGAGCCTCTTCATATAACTCCTCGGCATAATCATTATCATTTGAAAGTTCGGCTTGAATAGCTAAATTCATTAAAATAACATTATCAAAAGCAGGGTTATTTATTTCTGTTTCCAATAAATCCATCGCTTTATCGTTTTTATTTTGAGCTATTAAAACCCAACTTTTTAATAACTTTATCATAAAAGTATCTGATTTATTTTTTATGTTATTAAGTTTATTGTAGGCATCATTATAATTACCATTTTTGAAATCTACATAACTGAGATAAATAGTAGCAATAACATTTGATGGATTTTTTTCAAGTTCTTTTTGTGCATTTTTAACCGCAATCTCTTCATTATCTTTTGCATTAATTATATATGATTTACCAAGGAAGTCATTTCCATTTTGAGAAACTGCCTCATTATAAAATTTGTTAAGATTGAAATAATCGCCCATAACTTCGGCACGAAAACTTGAAAGATAAAGGCCATATTTATTATCTTTAAAATCTACACCATTATAACCTGTTGATTTTTCATCAATTTTTACAGGATGAATAAAAAAACTTAATACTAAAAATATAAATATTAAAGCAAGGACAAATCTTCTTATATATTTTTTTAAACTTTTATTTTGCATAATTGTTTCTTTCTGTTATTATTTAAAAATAATTATAACACAAAATTAAAATTAAAAAAAGAGTAAATAATTGAAAAATTACAATAAAAAAGATTTTGATAAATATGTTGAAATTTTGCTTAAATGGCAAAAATCAATAAATCTTATAAGTCCTAATACTATACCTGTATTATGGGAAAGGCATTTTGAGGATAGTCTTTCGCTATATGATTATGTTAAGGATAAAGAAAATATTTTTGATATAGGAAGTGGTGGAGGATTTCCTGCACTTGTTTTAAGTATTGCAGGAATAAAAAATATTACCGTTGTGGAAAGTGATAAAAGAAAATACTTATTTTTAAATGAGATTAAACGCGCTTATAACCTTGATGTAAAAATTATAAATGATAGAGTGGAAAATCTAATCTTTGAAAATAAAAATTGTATAATAGGAAGAGCGTTTGCTCCTCTTGATAAATTTCTTAATTTATGTTCTGGGATTATAAATAAAGATAGCGAAATGATTTTATTAAAAGGAACAAATATAAATACTGAAATAAAAAACTCACAAAAAGACTGGAATTTTGATTATAAATTATATAAAAACAACGATGGATTTATAATTTATGTTTCAAATATAAGTAAAAAATAATGTTAATAAAAAATGTTTCACGTGAAACAATTTAGCATATTTTTATGTAAAATCAATAACTTAATTTTTCAAAATTTTGTAATATATTGTTAATAACTTTTTTATTTATAAAAATGGCTTGCAAAGTTTTTGTAAAAATATTATATTTATAATATGAATTTTCAAAATATGGAGGAAAAATGAGCATATTTCAAAATACAAAAATCATTTCAATAACAAATCAAAAGGGCGGGGTTGGTAAAACAACAACTGCTGTTAATCTTGCAACTGCACTTGCAAGTGTAGATAAAAAAGTTTTGGTAATTGATTTTGATCCACAAGGAAATGCAAGTACTGGACTTGGAATAGAACAAAACGACAGGATTAAAGATATTTATTCTTTATTATTTGAAAAGAATACTTTTAAAGATTCTATAAAACAAACAAAAATTAAAAATCTTGATGTAATTCCTGCATCTATTGATTTATCGGCTGCGGAAATAGAATTATCAAATGTAGAGGATAAAACATTAAAACTTAGAAATTTATTTAAGAAAAATGTTTTTCTTTCACAATATGATTATATATTTATTGATTGTCCGCCGGCTCTTGGTTATTTAACTATAAACGCCTTGGGTGCTTCTGATTCAGTGATTATACCTTTACAATGTGAATTTTTTGCGTTGGAAGGTGTAAGTCATCTTATGAACACAATTCAACTAGTTCAACAAAATATAAATAGTGAGTTGAAAATAGAAGGTGTAATTCTTACTATGTATGATAAAAGGAATAAACTTTCCGAACTTGTTGAAAAAGATGTAAGAAATTGTTTTGGGGAGTTTGTTTTTGATACAATTATTCCAAGAAATGTCAGAGTATCAGAGGCTCCTTCACATGGAAAACCAGTGATTTTGTATGATTTTGATTGTGCTGGAAGTCAATCTTATATAAATTTGGCTGCTGAATTTTTAACAAGAAATGAAAATAAAAATTTAAGAAAGGTTGCGTAAATGAAAGTTGAAAATAGATTAGGGAAGGGATTGTCCGCCTTCTTTGAAAATAAAAATCAAGCGGTTCCTGTTTTTAATAACACAACTCAAGAAATTGTTGATACTTCTGTAAATGAAGTAAAAGAAAATTTGGAAAAGAACGGGATTTTATATATTCCTGTTGGAAATATTGTTGCAAATCCAAATCAACCAAGAAAAGAGTTTAAAGAGGAACAACTTCGCGAACTTGCTCTTTCTATTGAAAAAAATGGCGTGTTGCAACCTATTTTAGTAAGGAAAACTTCTACACCAAATCAATTTGAAATTATTGCTGGTGAAAGAAGATGGAGAGCAGCAAACCTTGCTGGAATTTACGAAATCCCTGCTATTTTAAAAGATTTATCAGATAAAGAAACTTTTGAAATAGGATTGATTGAAAATTTACAACGCGAAAATCTTTCTCCGATAGAAGAGGGTAATGGTTATAAAAAACTTATGATAGATTTTGGTTATACTCAAGAAGATATTGCAAAGTTGATAAATAAAAGTCGCTCTTATGTTGCGAATATTTTGCGACTTCTTGCTCTTCCAAAAGATGTGCAAGAAATGATTTCTGATGGAAGGTTATCTTATACTGTTGCAAGAACTTTGATTGGAGAGGAAAATCCTTCTAAAAAAGCAAAATCTCTTATCAAAGGGGATATTAATGCTAGGGATGCTGAGAAGATGAAAGAGAACATTCCTGTAAATCATAAATCTTCTGATGAGCTTAATCCTGAACTTATATCTCTCAAAGATAATTTGATGGAACACCTTGGTGTGAATGTTGATATTAAATGTAAAAATAACAAAGGTGAGGTTATCATAAAGTTTAAGGATTTAGGTGAACTTGATACACTTATGACTAAACTAAATAATATATAATAAATATTGTTTTTGTTGGTCGTGTGGAAATTGTTAATTACTTTTTATTAACAGGTTATTCACAGAAAAAATTTAAAAAATAGAAAAAGAGTCCTTTTAAACTGGGATTCTTTTTTTATTTATTCACAGAATTTTGGTAAAGTGTAGAGTTATTCACATGTTTATAAAATTGTTTATTGATTTGTGTATAGTTTGCTTTTATACTTTTTTACAAAGTTATTAACAATTTATTAACAGGATTTTTTTATGAGTGTGAAAATAGGTGGGATTTATAAGCATTATAAGGGAAATTTGTATGAAGTTTTAGCAATTGCAAAGCATAGTGAAACTTTGGAGGATATGGTTGTATATAAAGCTTTATATGGGGAAGGTTTGGTTTGGGTGCGACCTTTATCTATGTTTGAGGAGGAAGTTCTTAAAGATAGAGTTGTCGTTAAAAGGTTTGAATTGGTTGAAAAATAGTTTTTTTGCTTGATTTTTATAAAAACGGTAGTATATTTGTTTTCATTATTGGGGTGTCGCCAAGTGGTAAGGCAGCGGGTTTTGGTTCCGCCATTCGTTGGTTCGAATCCAGCCACCCCAGCCAAGAGGTTTCAATATTTTATTATCTGATACCATATATCAAAAGGATATTCAAAGTGGAAATTATCAAATACGAAGACAGAATTACTCATCCGGCACAAAATATTTTAATAACATCTGCTCTTGAAGATGCTAAGACTAACAAAAAATAATATTAGCACTGACTTAGGAGAAAATTTTATGAAGTATCAATTTATTTTACTGTTTTGTTGTTAATATTTTTCTTATCTCTGTTCGGAATTGGTTTGCATTATTAGAGGTTTTTGCTACACTATGAGGTGTGTTTTTTAATATTATAAATTCTTTTTCACAATTTAATTTTTTATAAAGTTTATTATTATCATCAAGTCTTATTTTATTTTCCAAATCCCCAATTATTAAAATAGTTTTTGCTGTTATTTTATTTGCTTTTTTTAAAAAATTATGTTTTTTTAAATCTTTAATAAAATTATATGGAATATATAAGGATTTGTTTCTTGATTTTGAAAATTTATTAAAAAAACCTGTATTTTTCCAATTTTTTATTGTTTGAATATCGGTTTGTTTTAATTTTGATGTAATATTTAACCATGGGAAAGATATAAGTAATAGTAAATTTACTTCTTTGGGAAAATTTTCAGTATAATAAAGAATAGAACAAGCTCCTAAAGAATGTCCTGCTAATGTAAAAGGTTCTTTATAAAAGGATTGAGTTTTAGCCCATTTTATAACATCTGTTAAATCATTATAATGTCCTGAAAATGTTAATCCTTCTGGTGTTGAATCACTTTCATTAATAGAATTGGTTGCATCCATATTTATGACTGTATATCCTGCTTTTGATAATTCATATTCTAATATTAATATATGTTTTTCATCTTTACAGCCAGAAAGTCCATGTTCTATTATTGCAAGTTTATCTGTATTATTGGGTTTAGTAATACGGATAGATAAATTAAAACCATTTCTGTTTTTTATTATAGTTGTATATTTTTTCATTTTACATATAATCCTTTGAATTTATTATATATATTTTTTTGAATTTTTAAAGTAGATTTATATTGAATTTGCGGTATTTTTTACTATATTGTTATTAATATAACAAAATAAAGGTAGTTTTATGAGTGATAAATTGAAGCCTAATCCTTATCAAATATTTCCAGTAAAAGGTTGTGATAGTGTGACTTATATTAAGCCTACTATTAAAAATCCAAATATTATTGTTGGGGAGTTTTCTTATTTTAGTGATGTTGATTTTGAAAAGCATATAACTCATTTTTATGATTTTAATGGCGATAAACTTATTATAGGAAAGTTTTGTCAGATTGCCTCTGGTGTAAATTTTGTTATGAATGGGGCGAATCATCAGATGAATGCTGTATCTACTTATCCTTTTTATATTTTTAATGGCTGGGATGAGGAAGTTCTTTCTGTTTCCTCTTTGCCTATAAAGGGGGATACTGTTGTTGGAAATGATGTTTGGATAGGGCAGAATGCAACAATACTTCCTGGTGTTCATATAGGTGATGGTGCGATTATAGGGATGAATAGTGTAGTTGGTAGTGATGTTGAGCCATATAGTATAGTGGTTGGAAATCCAGCAAGACAAATTCGTAAGCGTTTTGATGATGAACTGATAGAATTGATGCTTAAATTTAAGTGGTGGGATAAAAGTATAGATGAGATAAACTCTCTTATACCTATACTTACTTGTAGTGATTTAGAGAAAGTTAAAAATAAGTTGAAAGAATTAATAAAATAAAAAAAATCCCCCGAAATGGGGGAGTTTTTATTCGCCTTTTACTTCTATTTTTTTGCGATTTTCAAGTTGATTTAATTTTGGTGCATCTATTTTTAAAACACCCTTTTTAAATGAGGCTGAAACCTTATCTATATCAATTTCTGATGGAAGTGAAATAGTTCTTTCTACCATTCCGTAACTTCTTTCTGAAAAATAGTGATTTTTGCTTTTTTCTTCGTTTGATGATTTCTTTTCACCGCGGATTGTTAGGTATCCATCTTTTGAAATATCTATTTCTATATCCTTTTCATCCATTCCTGGAAGTTCGGCTGTTACTTGGATATCTTTATCGTTTTCAATTACTTCTATTTTTGGTTCTAAAATTTGATGTGTGTGTATAGGGAAATCGAAAACATCAAGAAAGTTATCGAATACTCTATTTACTTCATTTTGAAGCATATTATAGTTGTTATTGTGATTTTTGACGGCTAAGTTTTTACATTTGTTACATACCATTTTTATCTCCTTTGTGTTTGGTTGTTACAATAAATTATATAAGTTTGAGAGAGTATTTTATTCAAGGGGATTAGAATTTATTCTTTAAAAAATTAAGTAAAATCAACGAAATAAAATATTTTTATATTTTTAGGAAAAAATTATTTAAAAAGTTGAGTAAGTAGTATATAATTTTACTGTTTAACAATTAAAGGAGAAAAAATGAAGAAATTTTTAATTATTGCAATGATGGTTGCAAGTTGTTCAACAATGCAATCAAAAATTGGTGCAGAAAATAATCAAAAGGTTCAATGCGTTTCTGCTATGACTTTGACTATTGGTGCAACCTGTTCAAATGAAAAGGCTTGTATAAAAAAGAAATTGGAAAAGAATTATAGGGCAATTTCAAATAAATGTAATTTGACAAGTGTTCAGGAATTGATTTCTTTGTATGATAATATACAATTTATGAAAAATCTTTCAGAATAAAAAAGAAGGGCTGTTTTAAGGCCCTTTTTTTAATATTCATCGTCGTCATATTGGTTTTTTGAAGATATTGTTTCGTCGTTATCCATATCAAAAAACATTTCTGATTCTGATAAATCTATTTCATTGTCGTTTATATCTATATTATCAATGATTTTATCATCATCATTTACTTTGTTTTCGACTTTCTTTTTTTTCTTTATAAATTCAAGTTCGTCATCCTTTGAAAGAGTTTTTTTACATTTAGGGCAGTTTATTACTTCCTTATTCATATCATAAAAAATTGCATTACAGAAAGGACATATATGTTTTTTACCTCTAATATCCATTTGATGCCTCCGGATTTATGTTAATTTAAGTTGAAAATACATACATATTTATATAAATGTCAAGAGAAAATTACCAGGATGAGCAAGAATTTTTTATACGGATATATTCTTCATCTGAATCGTGGGCTAAATTTTTATCTATTATTGCCTGTTCTAGGCGGTTTTTGAGTATATTTAGTTTTTCATCATTTTTTAATAGAATATCGATTTTTTTATTTATTTTTGTTTTTGTTGTATCGGAGGAGGTTAGAAATGGTTTTAAATTTTCAATTAAGATTTTCATTTCATCAGTGATAAGTTTGCCGTAGTATTTAAGTTCTTCCTGATAAATATTTATATGACCTTGTTCGTGTTTTTTTATTTCATTGTATTGACAGGTATTTTCTTTGTATTTTTCATCTATTATTACATCAAGGGAGTTATATCCTATGTTAAAATCAATAGTATTTATATTTACGCATATTCCGTTTGGTGTGGGATTTTTATCTATAGTTATAGAGTATTGAATTTGAAAATCTGCTATAGTTAGTCCCATAGTGCGTAGTGGGTTTTTGAGCCCCGATACAGCGATAATTGCTTCTTTTGGGACAAGTGTATAGGAAGGTGTGCCATAATTGATTGTAGTTGTGATTTTTGGTGTTGTTTTGAATTGGTCGCATTCTGAGTATGCAAATGTTGGAGTTGAAGTTAATAAAAATAGAGCGATTTTGATAAAATTGCTTTTCATTTTAGTGCCTATTTAAAATTATCAAGATAGACTTCAACAAATTTGTTTCCGTGCAATTTTCTTAATTCTTCGGCAAGGAGAACAGCCTTTCTTCCACTGTTGAATAATTGTAGGTATGGACCAAGACCAGATAAATCTATGTTTAATATTACAGATTCATCAATAGTTGGTTTGCGGAAAAGGATGGCATATTTTAAATCCTTGTAAATTTTGCCTTGAATAAATGCCATTTCCTTTGGTGTTAGGTTCCAACTGTCGTAATCTTCTGGTCTTGCCTGAACATTACGGAAGAATATTTGTGTTTGACATTGTCCGCGGATAACCTCACCAATACCTAATTTATCAAGGACATTAGGTTGTTGGAATGCAGCAAGGTATGCTTGGCGTTTTTTACGACCTTCCTGTAGACCTATTACAAAATTGTTGCGGAATACTGGGTTTACAAGCATAGGTGCAGTTTCATCAATTATGATTAAACTTGGAGCACCAGTTCTGCCAGTTATATTTTGAATGCGGTTCATAATGTAACTGACAACCGCTGGGGCGAGGGTTTCATCCTCAAAAATATAAGTAAAATCAAAAGTATTGAAGCGATTTGATAAATCCAAACTGTCGGCTTCGCTGTTAAATAAAAGTCCGTATTGATTATCATCAACCCAACGGAAAAGTTCCCTTCTCATTTTACCAGCAGGGGAAAAGCAAGATTTGTAAAGGTTTTTAAGACTTCTTTTATTTGGTTCCAAATAATCAAAAGAAGTTGTGATTGCGCGGGCTATTTCGGCTTCGCTATTTGCATCATCAACTTGAGTGATTTCTTTTAGCCAACGACGAAGGAAGGCGCGATTTTCTGGGGTATCATCTATACGGAAAGGGTTAAGGTGTGCGGTTGTGCCACCCTTTACAACATCCTTGTCCTTTGTATCGCCTTCGAAATTTATGTATGAACCGCCGGCTGCGTAAGTGAAAATTTCTGCGCCACGGTGGCGATCGAAAAAGAATACTCTTAAATCATCGAATCGCAAAGATTGTCCGGCAAGGAAAGAGTAAAGAGTTGTTTTACCTTGACCAGTTGGACCTATTGCCACTGTATGGGCTACGGCTGCGGGTTCATCGGATACATGAAATTCAAATTGATATGCGGTTCCTTGATATGTTGGGAATATAGCAATAGGACCATTTCCCCAGTCGCATTTTGATAAACCCTCCGGTTGGTGTTCAAAATTAAAACTTGTTGCAACTGCGCGGGATAGCATTTTATACATTCTTGGGTATTTATCATAGGTTGGGAATTGTGAGAACCAAGAACTTTGTGCAATCCAACCTTCGCGAACTGGTGTTAATCCGTAAAGTCGGCAAATTTTTTCAATTTCAAATACGGCTTCGTCCAGACCTTTGAAACTGTCGCTTGTGATGAAAAAAGTTTCTGCATAATTAACAAGGGTTTGGTGATCTTCGTCATTTTGTTCTATTAATGCAAGGGCATCATCAAATTGGCGTAAAACATCGTAAGAGAAAGTGCTTGAACTTGCCATTCTTCGTTGATTTACCAAAATCATTTGTGCTTTCATTTTTGGAATAGGGAATAAGTTATGTAAAACTGTTATTTCATAGTTAAGGGCGAGAATATCGGAGAGCATTTGCTCATCAACTGTATTTGATTGTTGCTTTATACCGACAACTGCCATATATTTTTCGCGACCTCCGGAACGAAAACGAATATATCCTTTGTTAGAAAAGAATATTTCATCGGATACCATAAGTTCAGAAATATTATCAAAAACTATGTTTTCAGATTTTGGGTTAGGGCGAGATATAGGGTTTATTATATGGGCGAAAAATGTAAGTGGGCTTTCGTTTATGCCATCTTCTTTTAAAATTTTTACACCGAAGTTGGAAAGAATTGCTTCTAAGTTACTTGATGCGGTATCTAAATCCTTTAGGGCATCCTTTCTGTCGTTGACAGATATGACAATGTAATGGGAGTTTTTGAAAATTTCCTTTTGTGCTTCGCTCCATTTTTCAGAAATTTCCTTTAATACTTTGTTATCGTTGTTTATAACCTTTTCTGTTTTGACCTTTTCACGAATTGTGAAAATACGGCTTTCAATACTTATTTCAGATAAAGAATCAATCCATTTTTTTCTTTCTTCAAGCAAAGATTGTATTGTTTCACGGCGGGCAAATGCTATGCTTGCACCATGAATTTTGAAAATACGAACTAAACTTCCGTTGGAGCAGAGTATAGTTTTTTTATCATCCAATAATTTTTCAAATGGAAGGTAGTCAATAAGTCTTGTATCATAAGGGCGTGGAAGAAATAAGTTTGATTTTTTTGATATTATTACAGTTATTATTATAGCAATGGCAATAATACCCAAAATCAATGATATTGTGTAAGTGTTTGATAAGTTCATAAGTAATATTTTTGATAAGTTAAAATTCATTTACTTTCCTTATGGTGCAAATTTGTTGCCATGTTCTTTTATTAAATTTTTTGTTTTTGCCTTTATGTTTGTTCTTGCACTTATTATATTGTCAATGTGGGGTTCTTTTTTTGCAAGAAGGATAAGTAATAAATGGATTATTACTATTTGTAACATAGGAATCCATATATAACCTATAAGTCTGAAGACTAAAAAAATCATTATTTCAACTATACCAATGGTTAAGTTGAAAATGGATAGTCCAAATGGTGCAAATAAAATTAAACTTGGATATGCAATTGATTTTAAAAGTTCTTCTTTCAATATTCCCCCCTAAATACTTATAGTAAATTTTATATGAAAAGCCTTTAAAATACAAGTAAAAATTCTATTTATTTCTTGTTTTTACCAAGGCCCGTTTTTTTTGCCAGTGTGCTTCTTTTTTTTGCATAATTTGGGGCAATCATAGGATAATCAGATGGCAAGGACCATTTTTCCCTGTAATCTTTATCGCTCATATTGTATTTTGTTTTTAAATAGCGTTTTAGCATTTTTAATTTTTTGCCGTCTTCTAAACATACTATGTATTCTGGATGGATAGAATCTTTTATATCGACAGATGGTTTAAAAGTGTAAGAAGAGGTTTTATCGGTAATTGAAATAAGGTTTGAATAAACACTTTCTATTAATTCCGCTATATTATTTTTTTCAATGGAATTATTTGAAATATAACTGCTTACTATTTGTGAAGTTGCTGATATTATTGAAAGTTGAAGATTTTCAGATATATTTTTTTTCATTTTATAACCTTTAGTTTTTAATTTTTTCTCTTGTATTATATCAAAAATTGAGGTAAAAGTAAAAGGTAAAATAATTATAAGAGGAAATGATGTTTTTTGAAAATTTCTTTAATAAATTTAGTTTTGATATTCTTCCAACTCTTCCAATAGATATTTCTTTTAAAGGATTTATGTTATTGTTTTTATTTGTGTTTTTGCCTTCGTATATTGTTTATGCAAAGCAATCGTTACAAAGGAAGATTATTTATTTATTTGATGTTTTAGATTTTTTTCTTTTTTACATTTGTATTTTTGTAAAAATTGAAGATTTTCATTTTGATAGGGGGCATTTGACTGTATTTGCAAAAACTTTGTATGTGCTTTTGTTTATTGGGGCGATTTTAGATGCGGAGGATAAAAAGTCGTATCCATATAGAAAGAAAAGTTTTTTTAAAAAGTATATTCAACATCCGCTTGAATCCTTTGCTTCACATTTTTTATATTTAATTTTTAAAATACTTCCTGTTGAGTGGGCGTCAGCATTAGGTGGTTTTTTAGGAAGAATGTTAGGGCATACACAAAGAGGGTATAATCAATTGATGGATGCAAATTTGAATATTGCTTTTCCAAGGAAAAAGGCTTCTGATAAGGCTAAGATTAAAAAAGAGGTTTGGGATATGATGGGTAGGTATGTAAGTGAGCCTGCACATTTTAAGTATATATATAGAAATTATAAGAAATATTTAACTTTTGAAAATGATGAAATTTTGGAAAAGTTGAAAGGGAAGCCATTTATTGCATTTATTACTCATTGTGGTAGTGTTGGGCTTATTTCTATACCGTTTGCCCTTCATCATGCAGATTGTTCTATTATTTACAAATATCCAAGTAATAATTTGACTAATAACCTTGTTACAAAATCGTTTGGAAATGGTATAGGGAATTTGAAGTTTATACCTAATACCTCTAATGGAACAAAAGATGCGATGAAGATACTTTCTTCTGGTGGGGCGATTTTGGCTGTGCCAGATCAAAAATTTATGACTGGTATTGATACAAAATTTTTTGGAGCAAAGGTGAAAAGTCCTGTTGGTGTGGCAAAACTTGCTTGTCATTTCAATTGTCCTATACTTCCTGTGCAACTTGTAAGAGAAAAGGGTGTTAAGCATAAAATTATTTTCCATGATACTTTTATGCCTTATAAATCTAAAAATAAAGAGGAAGATGCTGTAAAAACTATGCAAAAGGTGAATGATGTTATTGAAGGTTGGATTAAGCAAAATCCGTCTCAATGGTTTTGGGTTCATGATAGATGGTTTATTAAACATATTTTAAAAGCAAAAGGAGTAAAGAAAAATGCAACAAAAAACAATAAGTAGAGAAATTGTTATTTCTGGAATTGGGCAACATAAGGGAACTGAAAATACTATTGTTTTAAAGCCTGCAGATGTTGATACTGGTATTGTCTTTAAAGTGAAAGGAAAAGAATATCCTTATAATATTAAAAATGTTTTTGGGGAAACCGGATATACTTGTGTTGGTGAAAAAGATGGTAATAATTTGAAAACTGTGGAACATCTTATTTCTACACTTAATGGACTTGGTGTTGATAATTTGATTATTGAAACAGATTCAGAGGAAGTTCCTATATGTGATGGGTCGTCAGTAAAATTTGTAGAAGAAATTGAAAAAGCCGGCTTGAAAGAGCAAAATGCTCCTAAAAAGGCGATAAAAATTTTGAAAAAAGTAACTTATACTGATGAAAAGGGTGATGTGTCGATAGAGCCATCAGAGAATAAAACTCTTACCCTTGATGTAATGATTGATTATAGTGGGGTAAAGCCTATTGGTATTCAAAAGATAAAAATTGATTTGAATGAGGATAATTATAAAAATCTTATCAGTCCTGCACGAACATATGCAAGAATGAGTGATGTGGAATATCTTCATTCTAAGGGTTTATGTTTAGGGGCTACACTTAAAAGTGGAATTGCAGTAGATGAGGAAAAAGTTATAAATCCTGAAGGTTTGAGATTTGAAGATGAATTTGTAAGGCATAAAGTTTTGGATGCAGTTGGTGATTTATATCTTCTTGGTCATTACATAATTGGTTATTATAAAAATAGTAAGGGTGGGCATTTCCACAATAATCAGTTAGTAAGGGCTGTGTTATCTGATAAATCTAATTATGAAATAGTTGAGATTTAATATGATTATTATGGGGATTGATCCAGGGTTAAGGTTTAATGGCTATGGTGTAGTAGAATATAACTCTGGCAATTTTAAGCATATTGCAAATGGGACTTTTAAAACAAATGAAAAGTTAAGTTTGGCGGAAAGGCTTTCACAAATTTATTATAATTTGGAAGATATACTTAAAACTTATAAACCTGATGAGGTAGCGGTGGAGGAAGTATTTGTTAATGTAAATCCTTCGTCTACTTTAAAATTAGGGCAAGCAAGGGGAGTTGCGATTTTGACTCCTTCGCTTTTGGGGATACCTGTGTTTGAATATTCGCCTAATCTTATCAAAAAATCGGTGGTTGGTGTTGGTCATGCTGGAAAGGAACAAATACAGATGATGGTGAAGTTGTTGCTTTCTAATCCTAAGATAGATAGTGAGCATAGTGGTGATGCGCTTGCTATGGCTATATGTCATGCTAATCACAGAAATTCCTTTAAATAAACGAATTTTTTATTTTTAGGATTTTATACTTGATTTTCTTTTTTTATAGTATTATATTGATAAATGTAAGAAAGCAAACTAAATTGGTTTGTGCCGACTTTCTTACTTTCTTTGTGTTAAAAAAGTCTATATATTTTTATATAGGCTTTTTATTTTCTTAAATATATATAAAAAGCACCATCGTTTTTTGTTTTGTATGGAGCATATTCAACATAAAGAATCATTTGATTTATGTCAGGAGAATTTATCCATTTTGTAAATTCGCGACGGATTGTGCCAGTTTGTTTTTCTGGATTGCCTCTGCCTGTGATTACAAGTAAAGTTCGTTTATGTAAAAGATAGTTTTTCGTTATGAATTGTATGAAAGTTTCATAAGCGGATTGTAGGGTAAATCCATGTAAATCAAGTGTAGAATCCGGCTTTTTTGTTTCATTTTTGATTTTTTTCTGTATTGTTTTATCAATGCGGGAAGTATCGGATATAGATAAATCTTTTTCAAATATATAGCGGTGAGGTTTTGGCTTTATATCCTCCGGTGTAATAAATGAAATTTCAATATCGTTTTGTTTTTTTACCTGTTTTGATGTAGGAATGGATAAATTCCCCTTTGTTTTGGATTTAAGGGGTTTTATTGATGATATTATTTCTTCCCATAGTTTATTCATAAGGTTAATATACTTTGTTTGTGGGGTAAAAGCAAATAAAAATCCCTACCGCTGGGATAGGGATTAGTTTTTAATATGATTTAATTATATTCTCATAGGCATAAGAACATAGATTGCAGATGTGTCATCAAGTTCTGTTATTATTGCAGGTGATGAGCCATCAGAAATCATAAATTTCATAAATTTGCCTTCTATCTGTGATGCAATATCAAGTAGGTATTTGGAGTTAAATCCAATTTCCATTGCATCGCTGTCGTATACAACTTCTAAATCTTCGAATGCACTACCTGAATCTGGGGTTGATGCAAGAAGAGTTAATTTTGATTTTGAAAGTTTAAGTTTGATAGCCTTTGATTTTTCATAAGCAACAGATGATACACGGTCAACTGCCTCTGAGAAAAGTTTGCAATCTACTTCCATTGCTTTGTCATTTGATGTTGGAATAACCTTTTCATAATCAGGGAATTTTCCATCAATAAGTTTTGAAGTGATTGTTGTTCCGCTGAAAGAAAATCTTGCCTTTGTTTCGCTTATTTCAACATTGATATCTGATGATGTATCTTCAAGAAGAGCACGAAGTTCAGTTACAACTTTTCTTGGGATAATGATGCTTGGCATACCCTTTGCACCTTCTGGACTTAGAACATCTTGACGAGCAAGACGATGACCATCAGTTGCAACAGCACGAAGAAGTTCCTTGCCGTCCTTTTCTAATGTATGGAAGAAGATACCGTTTAAGAAGTAGCGAGTTTCTTCTGTGGATACAGCGAATTTTGTTTTATCAATAAGTTTTATTAAATCATCGCATGGAAGTGTGAATTTGAATGGCATTGATGAACTGTTCATTAATGGGAAATCATCAACTGGAAGGGATGGAAGTGTAAATTCTGAATTTCCAGCCTTTATTACAACCTTTGCATTATCAGATGATGTTTTAAGTTCAATGTTTCCCTCTGGAAGTTTACGAACTATATCATATAAGATATGTGCAGGGATTGTTGTTGAACCCTTTTCGTTTATAGTTGCCTCTAAAACCTCGATAATTTCCAAATCTATATTTGTAGCAGTGAATTTTAGGTTATCGCCCGCTTCTATTTTAATATTTGAAAGAACAGGAATTGTAGATTTTTTTTCAACAATTCTGTATAAGTGAGAAAGAGTTTTTGATAGGTTTGCTTTTTCAATAGTAATATACATTTTTTTCATCTCCTTTATTTATAATTTAAGTTTATTCTAGTCCATAAAGGATTATAAAAGCAAGTAAATTTTTATAATATTTTTGATATTAAAAAAGGCCCCGTTAGGAGCCCTTTGTTTTTATTTTTTAGGTTTTGTAAATTCCGTAGATGGAACTTCTTTTTCCTTTGTTTTTACTTTTGAAAGAAGTAGGTCGAGAACCTTTTCTTCAAAGATATTTGCACGAATTGCTTCTGCTGCAGATTGATTTTTTTGATAGTATTCAAAAATTTGACCTGCTTGTTGAGGATATTTCATAGCCTCTGCCATAATTGCTTGTTGTATATCGTTTTGGGTGATTTCGATTTTTTCCTTTTTACCAATATCAGCAATTATTAAACCAAGTTTTACACGGCTTTCGGCTTGTTTCTTTAATTCATCTTTTTTCTTTTTTTCAGCCTTTTCATCCAATTTTTCTGATGTTGTGTGTTGGAATTGATGGAACATATATTCTACTTCTTGATTTATAAGTGATTCTGGAAGTTCAATTTTTTCATCAGATAATTTTTCAAGAAGTTCGTCCTTCATCATATTTTTTGATGCAGTTTCAAAATTTTGTTCCAATAGTTCCTTTACATAAGATTTAAGGTCTGCTAAATCCTTTCTTTTTAATTCAACAGCAAAAGCATCATTGATTTCAGGGATTTTCTTTTCCTTTATATCATTGATTTTTACTTTGAATACGGCTGGTTTTCCAGCAAGTTTGTCGTGTCCGTAATCCTTTGGAAATTCAACATTAACATCAAAAGAATCGCCCTTTGAATGACCTATTACTTGATCTTCGAATCCTGGGATGAAAGTGTTAGAGCCAAGTTCAAGTGGGTAATTTTCACCTTTACCACCTTCAAATGGTTTGCCACCTTCGAATCCTTCAAAATCAATAACAGCGATGTCGCCAGATTTTGTTTTTCTTTCTGTTTTGATAGATTCTGTTGTGTATCTTGATTTTGCGATGTTTTCAATGGATTCATCAATTTCTTTATCAGTTGCATGTGCAACCTTTTTTTCAAGAGTGATTTTTGAAAAATCTATATCTTTTATAATAGGGAGTATTTCAAAATCAGCAGAAAATTTTAATGGTTCGTTACGAACAAAACTGTCAACCTTTACATTTGGTTGAATTGCTGGTGTGATTTTATGCTCTTTGCAATAATTAGAAAGAGTTTCATTTATAAGGGTGTTTATAACATCACCAATGAAATGACCTTCGTATTTTTGCTTGATTACTTCCATAGGAACATGTCCAGGGCGGAAACCCTTTTCCTTATGTGTTTTTGCAAATTCGGTTAATTGTTCGTTTAATTTTGTTTCAAATTCCTCAGTTGGGATTTCAAAAGATAGTTCGTATTTAATTCCTTTTATTTTTTCTTTTGTTGGTTGCATTTTAATATCCTTTGATTGATTAAGTTAGTTGGTGCGGATGAAGGGACTTGAACCCCCACGCCGTAAGGCAATAGATCCTAAGTCTATCGCGTCTGCCAATTTCGCCACATCCGCATAATTGTTAATAATATATGAGTGTTTATATCACAAAAAAAAATAAAATCCATAAAAAAATTAAAATTTTGAAAAAAGTATGTTATAATGTTTTGCTAGGAGATAGAGATGAAAATATTTTTGTGTTTATTTATGCTTTTTAGTTTTAATGCCTTTGCACAGGAAAGCCGGTTTTCGGGAAAAGAGTTACCTAGGTTTTCCGCATTAAGGAGTAACAGTGTTAATGCGAGAGTTGGTCCAAATGTTAAATATCCATTGAAATATGTATATGTGAAAAAATTTCTGCCTGTGGTAGTGGTAAATGAATATTATGGTTGGTATCAGATAAGGGATATTACCGGTGATTTGTCTTGGGTGTATAGGGATAATTTTACATCAAAGGATTATGCTATGGTAAAAAGCAATAATGTAGCCTTGTATAAAAAAGCAAAACTTACTTCAAAGATTTTAGCAAAGATTGATAAGGGTATAATATTCCTTGTTGATAAATGTGAAGGAAAGTTTTGTAAAGTAAAAACAAATTATAATGAGAAAAAATTTGAAGGTTATATTTTAAAAAGTGAGTTATATGGTGTAAATTGATATTGTAAAAAAGGTTTAAATAGTGTATTATTAAAGTAATATTTTATAACAAAAGGAAACAAAATGTTAAAATTATTTGCTGAAAAATTTGGTATGGGGGGGGGTAAAAACCCTGTAAAATCAAATAGTTACAAAAACTTTGCAATCTGTCTTTGTTTAATATTTTTTATATCTCTAACTATATTTGCTTTGTCTGGTTCTGTGAATGCGGCAAGAAATGTTAGAGGTAACAGAAATGGTGGTGTTAAAAAAACAAGTGGGGCAAAGAAAGCAGGTAATGTTAATAAATCTAATAGTAGTTCAAATAAATCTATACCTGTAAATGCTAATAGGAAGGCTAGAGCGGCTGTTACTAATAAAAGGTCTGCGACTTCAGGTAATGCAAAAAGGGCTGGCGTTTCTGGAAATGTTAGAAAGGCTAGAGTGGTTTCTGCTAGAAAGACTGTTAATAATAGGGCGTTAAGAGGAAAAATAAAAGCCGAAGAGGAAGCAAGTTTGGAAGAGACAGAAACTTTATCCTCAGAAGTAGTAAATAAGATGTCTGAACATGATAGAAAATTTAAAAAATTAGCTGAGTTGAAAGGTTTGGCAAACGACTGTCCTGTTGAAAAGGCTCTTGGTAGAAAAATTGATGAAGATGGTGATGAATTTTTCTATACAGGAAAAGAACCTTTTAATGGAGAAAATTTTTGTGATGAAAGACTTATATTATCTAATCAAATTGCTGATTTATATAAATGGAAAGAAAGTGACAAAGAAAAATATCCTAGGGGTAGTTTGGATGATAGTGATGAAATTTTTTATTTTAAATGTAAGGAAGGTTATGTTGCTAAAAATAACAGTGATGGTATAAGGACTTGTGTATCAGTTTGTCCTTTGAATGTTGCTTTGGAAAAAAGTGCAAGTTATGAAGATAAATATATTTCTCCAACAAATGGTTTGATTTGTTCTGTTCCAGCAAATTCAAAAGCAAGACTTGTCAAAGATGGTGAAAATACAAGAAGTGATTTGGATGATGAAAATGCTTATATAGTAGAATGTAATGCAAATAAATATTCTGCTGTGTTAGATGGTTCTGATTCGGAAGTGCATTATCAATGTTTGACTTGTCCAAGTGGGTATGTGTCCTCTGCTGGTGCAAAATCTGTTGCTGAATGTAAGGAAGAATGTAAAGGGGATAAGATTAAACTTGATGATGGAAGTTGTGTTGCTTGTGATGCGAATGCTTCTGTATCGGGTAATTCCTGTATCTGTAAAGATGGTTATTATGGTAAGGGATATGGAACTGATGGATGTGTGACTTGTCCTTCTGGATATGTATGTTCTGGTGGTGAAAAGAAATCCAAATATGTAAGTGAACAGGCGGAAGAAACATCATCCAATGAACAACAATCTTGTCCAGAGGGTTCAAAACCTTCCTCTGATGGCACAACTTGTGTTTGTGATGATAGTAATTATACTTTTGATTCAAAATCCAATAGTTGTGTGGAAAAAGTTTGTGGTTCAAATGAAGTTAAAATGTCAGATGGAACTTGTAAAGCAATATCTAGTTTGGTTGCATCTGAATTTAACAGAGTTGCCACAGGAAAATCTGGTAATTCCAATTGTCCAACTGGTGATTTGGAGGCTGGTGTCTACTTAGTTACACTTAAAGGTGGTAATGGTGGAAACAGCGGTAGTAGTGGAAAAAATAAGGCTGGTCAAACAGAGAAAGATGTTTCCGGTGGAAAGGGTGCAAAATTGCAATATGTATTTAAGTTGAGTAAAAATGCAACTTTTGAAATTTGTGCCGGTGAAAATGGTAAATTGCCTGCTGATACAGATTCTCCAAATGAAGGAGGCGGTGGCGGTGGTGGATCATGGCTTAACATTAATTCACCTGAATTTTCTGGCGATGTCTACTTTGTTGCCGGTGGTGGTGGCGGTGCATCCGCAGACTATGCTGGTCAAGACGGCGGTGGCGGCGGTGGCGGCGGCGGTATTGGTGCCGGTGGTGCTGCTGGTGAAGGTAAAGGTTATAGTTATGGTGGTTACGGTGGTATGAGTGGAAAATACCCTGGTGGAGTATACAAGCAATATAATGATAATAATAAAAGTGGTGTAACAAAACTTTACGGTTACATACCTGATATTGCGAAGGGTTTAAATGACAGTAATCCGCTTTTGATGGGTGATTCTGGTAGAAGCGGTGGTGGTGCCGGTGGTGGAAATGGTGGTGACGGTGGTGACGGTCAAGAATGGTTTGGTAACGCTAATTGTGCAAAGGGTGCTGTTGCAAATATAGATACTATAAACATTATTGACTTTGACGGTAAAGTTACAAAGCAAAGCCAACAATACGGTGGTAAAGGTGGTGTTGCTTGTCAAGCCTCTCACCATAGAGCCGGATATGATGGTGAAAGTTCACATATTTCGAATATAAACCTTTCGAATTTATGTGGTGGAAGCAATAAGGCTGATGCCTGTGCTGAACTTTACAAGTTAAAATAATAAAAAATGATAGATTTTTTAAAGTCGCCCTTTTGTGGGGCGATTTTTTTATAGTCCCCAAGCGTTTTCAATGTATTCGTGATTGAAAAAGTCGTCAAAAAGTATTGCATCGAATCGGCAATCAAAGTTTTCAAATTCCTTATGATTGCTTAGGAAAAATTCGGCGGAGGAATAAATTCTTTTCATTTGGGTTGTGCCAATTGATTCGCCCGCAAGGGATAAGGTTTTTCGTTTTTTTACCTCTATGAAAAGTAATAATTTTTTCTGTTTGTTTATGGCGATTATATCAATTTCGCCGGCTTCAAGTCCATGGCCTACCTGATATCGGGAAGTGAAAATAGAAAAGCCCATATTTTGCAAAATTTCTTTTGCTTTGTTTTCTGCTTCTATCCCTATGGAGTAGTTAGTTCTTTTTTGAATTTGATGTTGCAACCATAGCCTCGCGTATTACTTTGTCGCCTAATTTATATCCTGCTTGAAGTTCGCGTGCGATGGTGCCCTCCGCTACATTTGGGTCATCGACTTGCATTACTACGCAATGTTGGGCTGGATTAAGTGGTTCGCCAACGGTAGGGATTTTACAGATACCGTTTTTTTCAAGGGCGGAAATGAAACTGTCTTTTATAGATTTAAGTCCATTGAAGATATTTTCATCCACTTTACCCTCCATTGATGTGAGGGCTAGAGCAAGGTTATCAGCAAGAGGCAACATATCCTTTGCAAATTTAGAAATTTTGTAATCAACCATATTTTTTGCATCTATTTCGGCTCTGCGTTTAGCGTTTTCGCAATCTGCCATTGTGCGGAGGTATCTTTCCTGCCATGAGGAAATTTCTGCCTTTAGATTTTCGATTTTATCGTTTTCGGCTTCACAACCTTCTGGTGCGCATTTTACACCTTCGCCACAATCTGCGTTGACTTTGTGATGTTCGCATTCACAATTATGGCAGTGGCATTCTTTATTTTCATTACAGGCGCATTCACAAGTATGTTCAGTTTGTTTATTATCCATATTATCGTTGTGTTTGTTTTTGAATTTTTTACTCATTTTAAATCCTTTGTTTTTATTTCCTTATATAATTATAGATAATAATATTATTTTGTTTTTTCAAGTATAAAAAAACTTTTAAATCTTTTATTTTTTTGGTATAATGTGTTTTATGTGTTATGGAGGGTTAAATGAGTGCGAAATTGCTTGATGGGAAAAAAACTTCTTTGAAATATATGGAATCTTTTAAATCTTTGATTGAAAAGGTAAAATTAAAGTATAAAAAAGTTCCTTTGCTTACTGTTGTGTTGGTTGGGGAAAATCCTGCCTCTCTTATTTATGTGAAAAATAAGCGCAAAAGATGTGCGGAAATAGGAATTAAATCCGAGGTTATACATTTATCAAAAGATGTCAGTCAAAAGGAGCTTTTGAAAATCATTTCTAAATTGAATAAGAATAAAAAGGTAAATGGAATTTTGGTGCAACTTCCTCTTCCTTCGCATATTGATGAAAGTTCTGTAATAAATGCGGTGAGTCCAGAAAAGGATGTTGATGGATTTAATGTTGTAAATAAAGGTAAATTGGCGGTAGGGGATGTGACAGGTTTTATTCCTTGCACTCCATTTGGGATTTTAAAACTTCTTAAACATTATAAAGTAAAAATAGAAGGGAAAAATGTTGTTATTTTGGGGCGTTCTCTTATTGTGGGGAAGCCTATGGCGGAATTGATGCTTCAAAACAATGCGACTGTCACTATTTGCCACAGTAGGACTAAAAATCTTAAGGAGATTGCCAAAAATGCGGATATAATTATATCTGCGATGGGGGTTAAGGCTGGTATGATTAATGCAAGTTATGTAAAAGAGGGATGTGTAGTTGTTGATGTTGCTATGATAAGGAATTTTGAAACAAACAAACTTGCAGGTGATGTGGATTTTAAATCTGTGTCAAAGGTTGCATCATATATTACACCTGTTCCTGGTGGTGTGGGACCTATGACTATTGCAATGTTAATGGGTAATACTATAAAGGCTTTTTTAACACAAAATAATATAGAAAATGAGGATACACAAGTTCAAATATAAACTTTCTAATGGAGCGAAGTCGTTTCATTGTGGACCTGCTTATCATAAAAAGATAAGGGGGTTTAAATATACGAAAGGTATTTGGGGTAAGGTGTTTTATTATTTTGTTTGTTGTGGAATATGGGTTGGAATAATTTTATCTGTTGTGCTTCTTTATTTGGCTTTGACCCTTCCTAATATTGAGCATATTACTAATCAGACGCGTAAGCCAAGTATTACAATAGTTGATAGAAATAATCAGAAAATTACTTCTATTAATGATATTTATGGTGAAACAGTAGAGGTGGAAAGTCTTCCTCCTCATATTTGGCAGGCAATTGTGGCGGTGGAGGATAAAAGGTTTTATTCTCATTTTGGTGTGGATATTAAGGGACTTTTTCGTGCGGTGGTTAATAATATAAGAAAGAGTCGTGCTGCACAAGGGGGAAGCACTATTACTCAGCAAGTGGCGAAAAATGTTTTTCTTTCCAGCGAAAGGTCTATTAGTCGTAAGATACAGGAAGTTATGATAACTTTTTGGCTTGAGCATAAATTTACGAAAAATCAGATATTATCGTTGTATTTGAATAGAGTTTCTCTTGTAGGTGGAAAGTATGGAATTGCAAATGCGGCGGAGGCTTTGTTTAATAAATCTGTTTATGATATAAATGTTGCGGAGGCGGCAATACTTGCTGGTATGTTGAAGGCACCAACAAGACTTAATCCTATGAATAATCCGGAGGCTTCTCTTAATAGGGCGAAAATTGTGATTTCCCTTATGAAGGAGCAAAATTATATAACAGATTCCCAGTATGAAGAGGCTATGAAGTATCAATATGTGGCTCCATCAAATAAGCATAATTTGGTAAGGTATTATATTGATTATACCTTGAATGAGATGAATTCTTTGGTAAGTGATTTTTCAAAGGATATAGTGATACATACAACTTTAGATAATAATATACAGAAGACGGCGGAAAATGTTGCAAAAACCTATATGGAAAAAAATGGGGAAAGATATAATTTTTCTCAGGTTGCTATGGTTGTTATGAATACGGACGGAAATATTCTTGCGATGATTGGGGGAAAGGATTATACACAAAGTCAGTTTAATAGGACTAATCAAATGAAGCGTCAACCTGGGTCTGCGTTTAAACCTTTTGTTTATTTGGCTGCACTTGAAAAGGGATTTAAGCCGACGGATATGTTTGAGGATAAGTTGACGACTATTGAAAATTGGACGCCGAAAAATCATGATGAAAAGTATATTGGGGCTATTTCTATGGCTGATGCACTTGAAAAATCGGTTAATACGGTGCCTGTGCAAATTGCAAAGCAGATAGGGCTTAAAAGCATAATTGCTATGGCGAGAAAACTTGGACTTATTGATAGAATTAGTAATGATTATACTATTATACTTGGAACTTCGGAAACAACACTTCTTGACTTGACTTCGGCTTATGCTACTTTTGCGAATAAGGGGTATGGGGTGATTCCTCATTCTATTGTAAAGATAACTGATGCAAGTGGAAATGTTATTTATGAGCGAAGTGGAAGTGGTGTTGGAAAACTTCTTTCTAATCAAGAAGTGGAAAATATGAATTATATGTTAAGACGCGTTATACAAGGGGGAACTGGTGCAAATGCAAATATATATGGGACATATATTTGTGGAAAGACTGGGACAAGTCAGAATAATAGAGATGCTTGGTTTATAGGGTATTCGCCTGATTATATTGCTGGGGTATGGATAGGTAATGATAATAATGAAGCGATGAGTAATTCCAGTTATGGTGGAACAATTCCAGCAAAGATATTTAAGGCTATTATGAGTTATATTATAAGTACTAATCCTTCTTAAAAAGATGTAGCAATTTTATATACCATGGGTCCTTTGTTTGGGCTTGAAGTTCTCTTAAAAAAGGTTCTAATAGATGATAGTTTTTCATCCTTTTAAGTTTATTTAATGTTTTTAAGAAATTTTTGTAATCGGAATGCCATGGTTTCCAGCAAGTATAGATATTAAAATCTTGAGACATTTGGGAATTGCTCCAGTTGTCCATTCTCCAAAATAAAGCGGTAGCATTGTATTTGTTTGCCATTTTTACGAAAGCAGGCATTTCTTTGTAATTTAGGGAATGTATTACAAAGTTGAAATTGATTTCTGTATTATTTAAAGATTTTATATATTCTAAATTTTGTAAAAGTTGTTCCCATTTTCCACCACGAACAATTTTTTCGTAGGTTTCTTTTGTTGCAGAGTGAATTGATATGGATATCTCTTTTATTTTTCCTTCTAATCCAATTTCTTTGATATTTTTTTTGTTAAATAAAAGTCCGTTAGTGCTTAATTCAAATTTTAGATGCGGATATTTATCTGTTAATTTTTTGATAAGGTTTTTTGAATGAGGGCTGGTTAAAAATTCACCACACCCATTCATATAAATAATTTCTGCATTTTTACATATATCAATGATTTTATCAGTGAAATTGTTAAGATATTCGGTTTCTTGTTTTGTTTCGCAAGTGATATTATCTCTACACATCATACATCTTACATTACATGAGTCAGTATGACTTAGATAGACTTTTTTTGGATATGGTGGTTTTAGTAAAGTTTCCATTTCTTTTTTGCTTAAATTTTCTTTATCAAATTCGCAAAATTGGGAGCATTTTTTAAGATTGCAATATTTGTAAGATTTATCTAATATAGATTTTCTAAATTCTATTGCTTTATCACCATACCATATTTCCTCAAATGAATTTTCAAAAAAGTTACCTAGGCAATAGTGGTTGTTGTATGCAGAGCAACAAAAGTAGACATATCCACCTGCCTCTATAATAACATTTTCGAATGGAAATTTACAATATGTCTTCATTTTTCCCCTTTGTTATTTCTTAACATACTTTAGAAGGGATGTCAAGGCGGCAGGGGTTATTCCAGGTATTCGTGAAGCAGAGGCAAGAGTTTCTGGTTTTGTAGTTTTAAGTTTGTTTTTTACCTCTAATGTAAGACCGCCTATTTTATCATAATTAATGTTTGCTGGGATTTTTAGGCTTTGATCTTTTTTGTATGCCTCTATATCCTTTTCTTGTCGTTTAAGATAGCCTTGATATTTACCCTCTATTTCAATTTGTTTTACGATAGAATTTTCAAAGGTATCAATTTTTGGGAAAAGTTTTCTTAATACTACCATATCAATTTCAGCATAGCGGAGGGCATCGTATAAATTTTTTCCGGCGATGCCTGCGACATTGATATTGACACTTTTAAGTAGTTTAAGATTTAGTTTGTGGGAGGTTAAGAATTTTTTAAAATCCTCCATCTTTTTAATTTTTTCATTAAAAAAGCCGGCTCTTTTGTTACTTACTACACCAATTTTGATACCGATAGGGGTTAGTCGTTGGTCGGCGTTGTCCGCCCTTATAGAAAGGCGATATTCGGAGCGGGAGGTGAACATTCGGTATGGCTCATCTACACCAAGGGTTGTAATATCATCAACTAAGACACCAATATAAGCTTGGGAACGATCAAGTGTGATTTCATCACAACCCTTTGCGAAAAGTCCGGCATTGATACCGGCGAGTATTCCCTGTGAAGCGGCCTCTTCGTATCCGCTGGTGCCATTTATTTGACCGGCAAAGTAAAGTCCCTTTATTCGTTTAGAACCCAAAGTTGGTTTTAATTCTCTTGCATCAATTGCATCGTATTCAATTGCGTATCCATAGCGAAGAATTTTTACATTTTCCAAACCCTTTATAGAGTGGATAAAGTCTTCTTGCACATCCTTTGGAAGGGAAGTTGAAATACCGTTTGGATAAATGACATCGGAGCCATAACCTTCTTGTTCCAAAAATATATGATGAGATTCGTGATGGGCGAATCTGACAACTTTATCCTCTATACTTGGGCAATATCTAGGTCCAATAGATTTTATTTGTCCGTTATAAAGTGGGGTTCGGTCCTTATTATCAGTAATAATTTTATGGGTTTTGAGATTTGTATAAGTGATGTAGCAAGGAAGCATTTCTTGACTTATTTTTTCGGTCATATATGAAAAAGCCTCTGGCACTTCATCACTTTCTTGGCATTCAAGTTCGGAGTAATTAATAGTTTTTTTTGAAAGGCGAGCAGGGGTTCCAGTTTTAAGTCGTAAAATGGAAAAGCCGGCTTTTTTGAGCGATTCTGTTATTCCGTAGGAGGCATTTTCACCAATTCTTCCACCTATGGTTTTTTCCTCTCCCGTATGCATAATGCCATTTAAAAATGTTCCGGTTGTAAGGACAACTGACTTACAATCTATTTGTCTTTTGGATTTTAAAACAACACCATTTACAGATGAAAAATCGTTATTAAATAAGATTTCAATAACTTCATCTTCTATTATATCAAGGGTTTTATATTCTGATAGAATTTCGTTGACTGCTTTTTTATAAAGGGTTCTGTCTGCTTGTGCTCGAGGGCCTTGGACTGCGGCACCCTTTGATGCGTTAAGGACACGAAATTGGGTTCCGGCTTTATCAATAGCCCTTGCCATAACACCATCTAAAGCATCAATTTCACGGACAAGATGACCTTTCCCCAAACCACCGATAGATGGGTTACAACTCATTTCGCCAATATTTCCTTTTGAAAAAGTTATAAGGGCGGTTTTTTGCCCTAATCTTGCAGAAGCACTTGCTGCTTCAATACCTGCATGTCCGGCACCGACAACAACTACATCGTATTCCATAGTATAAGCCTTTTAAAAAATTATTTAGTATTAGATACTATTATATCCTTAATTTTTAAAATATCATTAACTTTATCAATAATTGCGATAGGATTTTCTTTTTTTAGCATATTTTTATTTTCTGGAATTTCATAGCAAACGCCTATACCCATTCCATTTAAGTTTTTTGCAAGTTGTATATCTTTTTTACTATCGCCAACAGTAAAAATTTGTTCTGTTTTATCAATGCCTGATTCATTCATCATATAATGAACAGGAATAGGTGAAGGTTTATCGTTTATGAATCTTCCTGCCAGTGTGCCAATTACATTTATAAAGTATTTTCGAATGTTTAAATATTTTAGAAGTTCGGAGGTAGATTCTGTATCTCTGCTTGTGCAAACCATAAGTTTATAATCAAGTTCAAATAAAATTTTTAATAAGTTTTCAATATTTGGAAAAAGTTTTATTTGATTGTAGAATTCCTTGGTCATTTCTATTTGTATAATGTCGGGTATGATTTGTTTTTCATAAATTTCTTTTTGAGTTTCCAAATCTATACCATCAAAAAGTTCTTTGTCTTTCCAGACGGAGTGAATTTCTTTTAAACCTTCTATTGTTTTAAAGGAAAGTTTTAAATTATTAATAACAGAGGCAGTTGCCCATGCGAGTGGATATTCTCTTTCAACCAAAGTTCCGTCCATATCAAATACGACAACTGTCATTTTAATTATCTTTCGTTTATTAAAGAATCTATTATTTGTGGAATTTGTTTTATATCATCTGTTGATGAAAGTATTGCATTTGGTTTATGAAGTTTTATTTCTTCAAGAGTAGTTATATCACCATAACCAACGCCTATTGTTTTCATACCTGCATCATGTCCCATTTTTATATCGCCTGATGTATCGCCAATCATAACTGATTTTTCAAGTGGGATGCCAAGTTCTTGTGAAATATAATTTACGATTTGGGTATGTGGTTTATCCTTGAAATGTTTACCACCTTCGGTTGCTTCTACTATATCAAAATATGAAAATAGTGCTTCGCGTTTTAAAATTTTTATTATAGAATATAAATCACGGGAGGAAGCAATAGCCAATTTTATATTTGTTTTTGCAAGTTGCTTTATTACCTCACGCATACCATTGTAAAGTTTTACTTGATTAAGAAATTCTTCCTGATTGCATAATTTTGTGCTAAGTGGAGAAAATTTGTTATGAAATATAGATAGTTGTTCGTTAAAATCTTTTCCCCAACCTATATACTTACTTAATGCTAAAGAGTAGACTTTTTTTGCAATTTGTTCTGTGTATGGAAGTTTTAGTATATCCATTGCTTTTTTGTTAAGGTTTAGGAACATAGCGTTACTGTGAACTAATGTTTCATCAAAATCGAAAACGACAAGTTTTTCTTCTTTATGTTGTGGTGTGTTTAGTTCATAAATACTTTTTCCAGCAAATTTGTTTCTTAAATATTTATCTTTTTCTGTTGCATTCATTTTGTAATCCTACTAATATATTATTATTAAAATTTATACAAAATATTAAACAAAGGAAATGATTATGTCAAGTAAAAATTATCCAGAAACTATGTCAAAACCAAATTTCCCTGAAATAGAGGAAAAAATTCTTGCTTTTTGGAATAAAGAGAAGATTTTTGAACGTTCTGTTGATGAGCGTGATGAGAAGAATGAGTTTGTTTTTTATGATGGTCCTCCGTTTGCAAATGGGCTTCCTCACTATGGTCATGTGTTGCAAAGTTATACAAAGGATACTGTTGCCCGTTATCAAACTATGAAGGGGAAAAAAGTTAATCGTCGTTGGGGATGGGATTGCCATGGGCTTCCTCCGGAACTTAAAACCGAAAAGGATTTAGGTATAAGTGGTAAAAAAGCGATAGAAGAGTATGGTGTTGATAAATTTACTGATAAATGTGGGTGTGATGTTTTAACCTATGCTAATAATTGGAAGGGAATTATCAACAGACTTGGTCGCTGGGTTGATATGGAAAATGCTTATAAAACTATGGATAAAGAGTATTCTGAAAGTATTATGTGGGCCTTTAAAACTCTTTATGAAAAGGGACTTCTTTATGAAGATTTTCGTATTCTTCCATATTCTTGGGCGGCGGAAACTCCTCTTTCTAATTTTGAGGTTAATCAAGGGTATAAGGATAAAACTGATACTACTGCGACAGTAAAGTTTAAGTTGGAAAATGGGCTTACACTTCTTGTGTGGACTACTACCCCTTGGACTTTGCCATCAAATTTGATGCTTGCAACAGGAGCGGATATTGAATATACAATCTTTGAGCGTGATGGTGAGAAGTTGGTTCTTGCAACTGCTCGTGTTCCTGCTTATAAGAAAGAATTAGAGGGTGCCACACCAACAGGCACAATTATGGGTTCAGAATTGAAGGGAATTCATTATACTCCACTTTTCCCATATTTTGAAAATTATCGTAATGAATATGATACTTTTCAGGTATTAAATGGGGATTTTGTTTCAACAGAGGATGGAACAGGTATAGTGCATATTGCTCCTGGGTTTGGTGAAGACGATTTTGCACTTTGTAAGAATTTTAATCCAAACTTTCCTATACTTTGTCCTGTGGATTCCACTGGAAGTTTTAATGCAGAAGTGAAGGATTTTAAGGGCAAGCAAGTTTTTGAAACTAACGATGAAATACTTGCAAGGTTGAAGGCTGAAAATAAATTATTTAAAAAAGACCAAATGGTTCACTCCTATCCATTTTGTTGGAGGACTGACAAGCCACTTATTTATAAAGCAATGAGTTCTTGGTTCGTCCGTGTGTCTGATATAAAGGATAAGTTGATTGAGGCAAATCAATCTATTACCTGGATTCCTGAGCATATTAAAAATGGTCGTTTTGGTAAATGGTTGGAGGGAGCAAGAGATTGGTCAATTTCTCGTAACCGTTTCTGGGGTGCACCAATTCCAGTTTGGAAATCGGATAATCCAGAATATCCAAGGATTGATGTGTTTGGTTCAATTGCTGAACTTGAAAAGGCAAGTGGTATGAAGGTGGAAAATCTTCATCGTCCACACATTGATAAAATTACATATAAAAATCCAGATGATCCAACAGGAAAATCTATGATGGTTCGTGTTCCTGATGTCTTTGATTGTTGGTTTGAAAGTGGAAGTATGCCATTTGCATCTTGCCATTATCCATTTGAAAACAAAGATTGGTTTGAAAAGAATTTCCCAGCCGATTTTATTACAGAGGCGACAGACCAAACTCGTGGTTGGTTTTATACTCTTGTTGTGATGGGGGTTGCTTTGTTTGGAAAGGCTCCATTTAAAACTTGTGTATGCTCTGGTTTTGTTTTTGATGAAAAAGGGCAGAAGTTATCAAAAAAGCTGGGTAATTACTCTGAGCCAACAGAATTTTTCAATAAATATGGCTCTGATGCGTTCCGCTGGCTTCTTCTTTCATCTCCACTTTTAAGAGGGGAGATTGCTCGTATTTCGAAAGAGGGGGTTGAAGTTGCAACTACTGCAAGAAAATCTCAAATACCATTTTATAATGCGTATCATTTCTTTACTTTGTATGCGAATGCTGATGATATAAAGGCGGTTTATGATTTATCTTCTGATAACATAATGGATAGATATATAACTGCAAAACTTGATGAATTAAAGGAAAGTGCAAGTTTGACGCTTGATAAATATGATATTGCGACTTTCTGCACTAAGGTTGAAAAGTTCCTTGATATACTTAACAATTGGTATATTCGTCAAAGTCGTGAAAGATTTTGGGGAACAAGTGTTGATAGGGCTACTCAGCAAAAGGCCTTTAATACACTTTATTCCGTTCTTATTGATTTATGTAAGATAATGGCTCCGCTTATGCCATTTATAACTGACTTTGTGTATAAAAATTTGACAGGTGAAGATTCTGTGCATTTGGCTATGTATCCTCAATCAAGTGGTAAGTTTGATAAGGATTTGATTGAGGCTATGGATATGGTGCAAGATGTTTGTTCCGCAGTGAAAAATATTCGTGAGGAAGTGGGCATACGCAATCGCCAACCTTTATCCTCTATGACTGTTGCATCGCCAAAGGAGGAAATTTTAAAACCATATTCTGATATTATAAAGGCTGAATCTAATGTAAAGGAGATAGTCTTTACTGATGATATTGATAAGTATGCAAAGAAACTTCTTTACATTTATACACCTATTGTTGGAAAGAGGTTAGGTAGAGCGTTGGCTGAAATTCAAAAATCTGCGAAGGCGAATGATTACAAAATTGAAAATGGCGTTTGTAAGATTGCAGGGTATGAACTTACCCCAGATGAATTTGAAATTAGGGTTGAAATTTTGGGTGATGTAAAGGGTAGGGCGACATCTGATAATTCGGCTGTTGTTATACTTGATACAAAAATTACACCAGAACTTCAAGTAGAAGGAATAATCCGTGATTTCATTCGTGCGATACAAGAAGAAAGAAAATCGCGTGATTATAATGTTTCTGACAGGATTGAACTTTCATATTATACAAATGATAAATCAATTATTGATGGTATGGAAAAGTTTGAAAATGAAATATCATCAACTGTGTTATCAACAAAGTTTGAGTTGGCAAGTTTGCCTTTGACGGTCAAAATTGATAATACGGATTTAAGTTTTGATATAAAGAAAGTGTAAAAAATTTCCCCTCACTAAAGGGGATTTTTTTTACCTTTCTTTGTTTTGTATTTTAAACAGAATATTATTAAAGTTTTCTAATTTATTAGATATATGTATTTTTTTATTTTCATTTTTTGAAAGAAATTCTGAACCAATATAGGTTGCTGATGGAAGATAAATTTTTTCCATTATTTTATTATTATAAAGAACAAAATTTCCAATATATTTTGCTTTTGGAACATTAAGTATTTTCATATTTTTATTATTGAAAAATGCGGTATCTGAAATTTTTAGTGCATTTGGGAAATTTGCTTCCTCTAAATCTTTATCAAGATATAAAAATGATGTTGGAATTTCTTTTGCTTTTGTAAAATTGATACGGATTAATTTATTATCCTTTACTTCAACAATCGGAGACCCATCTGCTGCAATAATTTTTTTACCGGTTACATCAAGTCCAAGATATGAGATGATACTTACTGTTTTATTTTTAATTTCATTATTAAATACTTTTACAAAAGAATCGCTATGATTTTTTTCTGTTATAACCTCATTTTTTAAAGTAGATAATCTTAATGACAATAAATCAGTTAAAGTATTTTTTTCCAAGTTGAATAAGAAATGTGAAAAAATAATTTCATTTGATTGTAATTCGTGAAGTGCTACTAAGTCGTTATCTTGAATTACAAAAGTATTACTGTTTGTAAAGATAGATGTATATGTATTAAAATATTCTTTATCTGTAAAAATGGTATCTCTAATATCCTTAAAATATATTCTTGTTGTATCATTTTTATAATTTGGTTTGATGATTGTATCTGATAATTTGAAAATTTCCATTTTGATCTCTTTTTGGTTTTGTATATATATTATTAAAGAGAGAATGAAAAGTAAAGAAAAAAAGGGACTTAAAAAAGCCCCCTTCTTATTAGTTTATAAAGTGTTAAGCGTCGGCTTCTTCCTTATGTTCAACACCATCACCAACAGCAAAGCGAATAAATTTTACAATCTTTGCATCGTCAGATATTGATTTAACAACATCTTTGATTTTCTTTGATGGTTCCATAAAGAATGCTTGTTCGGTTAAAACAACTTCTTCGTAATATTTGTTGATTCTTCCGTTAATCATCTTTTCAACTATTTCAGCAGGTTTTCCAGATTGCATTGCTGTATCACGGAAAATTGCCTTTTCACGTTCAAGAGAAGCCTCATCAACATCAGCAATATTTAAGAATGCAGGAGCAGATGCAGCAATGTGCATTGCAATGGTGTCGCCTACTTCCATAATTTTTGCTTTGTCAGCAGATGATTCAATTGCAACAAGAACAGCAATCATACCCATACCTTCTGCGACACGGTTGTGAATGTATGAAATAACTGCGCCGTTTGAAACTTCAACCATATCACTTCTACGAATATTAAGGTTTTCACCGATAGTTGCAATTTCATTTGCTAAAGCATCAGCAACTGGCATACCATCAATAGTTGCGGATTTGATTTTTTCAATGTCGCCATTTTCGTTGTATGCAACATCAGCAACTTTTTTAACGAATGCTTGGAATTTTTCGTTTCTTGCAACGAAGTCAGTTTCAGAGTTTACTTCAACAACAACACCTTTGTTACCTTCAACTTTAACAGCAACAACGCCGGCAGATGCTTCTCTGTCACCCTTTTTAGCAGCCTTTGATAAACCTTTTTTTCTCAAGATATCAATTGCGGCTTCTATATCACCATTTGCTTCAATAAGTGCCTTTTTACAATCCATCATTCCGGCACCGGTTCTTTCTCTTAAATCTTTAACTAAACTAGCAGTAACTTCTGTCATATTATGCCTCCTTTTTTACTTCAACTTTTGGGTTAAGTGCAGCACCTATATCAGCACCAGATTTTTTAAGTTGTTCTTCTAAGCCGTCAAGAACAGCCTTTACTGCTAAATCACAATAAAGTTTGATTGCCTTGATTGCGTCATCATTAGCAGGAATTGGGAAGTCAACATTGCTTGGGTCAGAATTTGTATCGCAAATTGCAACAACTGGAATGCCAAGTTTGTTTGCTTCTACAATAGCCAAATCTTCTTTACTTGCATCAATTACGAAAATTATATCAGGAGCGCCGTTCATATCCATAACACCGCCAAGAACAGCCTTTAATTTTCTAAGTTCAAGTTCCATTTTTGCGATTTCTTTTTTTGTAAGACCTAATTTGTCAGCATTTTCAATATCAGATTCCATTCTTTTAAGTTTTTTAATGGAATTTACAACTGTTTTCCAGTTTGTAAGCATACCACCTAGCCAACGAGTATTGATATAGTATTGTCCGCACATTTCAGCAGATTCGCGAACTATATCTTGAGCTTGTCTTTTTGTTCCAACGAATAAAACTTTACCACCGTTTGCGGCAACATTTCTTAATGCAACAAGACCAGCGTGTAGCATAGGAACAGTTTTTTGTAGGTCGATAATGTGAATCTTATCTTTTACACCGAAGATATATGGTGCCATTTTTGGGTTCCAACGACGAGTATGATGTCCGAAGTGGCTTCCTGCTTCAATAAGTTCTTTCATAGTAAATTTAGGGAATGTCATTTTTGTATCCTTTCATTTTTTATTAGTTATCCCTCTATTCAACGAACCGATTTCTCGGACTAAACGGCAATTTCAAAAGGAAAAGTACCAATGTTGAATATGTGTATTTATCTTTATAAGAATAAAGATTTATAAAAAATAGTGCAAATTGGAAAAAAAGTCAAGTAAAATCATTAAAAAGACTTGCAATTTTAAAATTTTTGGGATATAAATCTTTACATCTTTATGGCGAATGTAGCTCAGTTGGTTAGAGCGCCAGTTTGTGGTACTGGATGCCGCCAGTTCGAATCTGGTCATTCGCCCCATTAAAGAGATTGTGCTTTGGGAATGTGGCGGAATTGGTAGACGCGGCGGACTCAAAATCCGCTGGGGCGACCCTTGAGAGTTCGATTCTCTCCATTCCTACCAAAAATTTTAAGTAAAGGCGATTGCCAAACGAGGATACAAACTTACAATTCTAAAATTCCTCACTATCGCCGTTCGTCGTTAAGAATTATTCGCGTTTGTGTTCTCTGATTCCTACCAAAGTTAGAATCAGCATTTTTTAGTGCTGATTTTTTTTATAAATTTTTTTGTAGTTAAAAATTTATCTTGATAATTGTCTTTATTATTTGTATTATAAAATTAGTTTTGCATAACAAAACTGGGGCGTAAGAACCTCTAAAATAAAAATGGATTACCATCCGGCCTTTGTTAAAGGCTGGAAGGTGATAAAATAAGTTATATGTAGTTTTATGTATAACGAATATATTACGCTATTTTATTTTATAGTTCTTAACTTCCAGTCGCTATGTAAAACGCAAGCGATTTTTTAAAAAAAGAGGGAGAAAAGAACATGAACAAAAAATTTTATATATTTCTGTGTGTATTTTTAACAAATTTTCTATCAATAGATGTATTTGCAAATAACTTGGATAATTTGCTTTTGCAATATTGTGTGCCAAGAGAGGGTAGTTGCATAAATAAAGCAACATACTCTAATGGTAAATGTGTCTGTTCTGGAAAATCTTTGTATATAGATAGGGAATGTTATGCCCCTAAATGTCCGTCAGGAACTTATATATATTACAGGAATGATACGGATTCTTGTGGTGCAGGCAATTCTAGGACAAAGATGAAAAATTAAGAAGTTATGGGAGGAAGTTTATCATGGTCTTCGCTTCCTCCCTCCCGAAAAATATGGAGGAGAATATGAATGAGAAATTTAATCAGCACATAAGGAATTAAGTGATTGCGGTCACCTCTTCGGAGGGCTGGGGGTGATTGCTTGCTGATGGGATATGCTCTCAAAATTTTATTAACAAAAAAAGGAGAAAACTATGAACAATAGAAAATATATTATATCGGCAATAACTTTGTTGAGTTTTGCTGGAATTGCACATTCTGCGATTTATCAGTGTAGGACTTGTCAAGAGGGAACTTATAGTGATGGAACAAGCACAAGTTGTACGGCGTGTCCGTCTGGGGCTGTGTGTCCAGAGGGAACTGGGGCACCAATTTATTTATCCAAATATAAAGATAAAATATTTTCAGCATGTGGAGAAATAGGTAAAGATTTTGTTAAGAATGGGACTATTTCGTGGAAAAAATATTATTCATCAGACTTTATTATTGATATGCGTGATAGGCAAAAAGTAAAAATAAATTCTGATGGAAATATAATTAAAAAGGGAGCAAGTGGTTATAATTCCGCACGAGCATATCATGAAGTTAATTGTTATGACCTTGATGGGTATTATGAAAGTGATGGATATAAATCTGTTGTAGATGAGATTCATGGTCTGTGTGGTGATATTGTACAAATATCGAAATTTACCACAGGAAGTGGTAGTTTTACTTTGTCCCCTGGAATATATTATATTAACATTGGTGGCGCCGGTGGTGGTGGTGGTGGCGGACATTATTGTCCTGAATTTATGCATATTATACATAAAGATGGTGGTAATGGAGGAAGTGGAGAATACATAAGCAAGGTTATTTATATATTAAAATCGACTTCATTTTCTTATAATGTTGGTACAGGAGGAAATGGAGGAAGTGGTAGAAGATGTAGCTGTTCTGATGCGGGAGAGCGCGGTGGAAATTCATATGTATCTAATACTCTTCTTTCTTTATCAATTACAGCAAGAGGTGGTGCCGGTGGTGGACGAGCATGTGAAAGTGGAAGCACAGATGCTACAGATTTAGGATTAGGAGGAAAAGGTGGTCTCGGTGGAAAAGGTAGTAAAACGGGTCACTATGATAGAGGAAGTAATGGAGAAAATGGTTACATAGAAATTAAACAATTTATATATAGTCAATGGTGTGCCAAATAAAAATTTTCCCCTCTTTGTAGGGGAATTTTTTTAAGAAAAAAATCCGAGTCACATATTTTGCTTTTCATTTTATAAATATTTTGGTATTATTTTTTTAGCAAGGAATGGTTTTTTATGTTATTTGTTTTTTCCTTTGCTGTTCCTTGTTATCGGGAGGGAGAATGAAGACCATGAACAAGTTTTATTCTTTTCCTGAGAAAAAAAGGGAGAGGTTTTTGTTAGCCTCTCCCTTTGATTTTAGTTGATAGATTTTGTTAAAGAGTTGCCTTTACCTCTTCTACCTCAAAACATTCTAGGCGGTCGCCAACTTGGATATCGTTAAAGTTTTCAAATGAAATACCGCATTCCATACCGGAGCGGACTTCTTTCACATCGTCCTTCATACGTTTAAGTTGAGCAAGTTTGCCTTCGAATATAACTATGTTGTCGCGAAGCATACGAACTCCACAACCTTTTTTGACTATACCCTCGGTAACCTTACAGCCGGCAGCCTTTGCCTTTCCAGCATTGAATACTTGAAGGACATCGGCATAACCTATAAAGGTTTCCTTTGTAATAGGGGCAAGAAGACCTGACATAAGAACCTTTACATCATCAATAATGTTATAGATGATTGAGTAGTATCTTATATCCACTTCGTCATGGTGGGCTTGTTCCTTTGCATTTGTATTTGCGCGAACATTGAAAGCGATGATAACTGCGCCAGTTGTTTTTGCAAGGGTTACATCGGATTCGTTTATACCACCAACACCGGAGTGCATAACTTTGACCTGCACCTTTTCAGATGGAATTTTGATTAAAGATTCTGCAATTGCTTCGGCTGAACCTTGGGTATCTGCTTTAATAATAACAGGTAGGGTTTCTGCACGCCCTTCCTTGATATTTTGGAAAAGTTCTTGCCAGTTGGATTTTTTCGCAATCATTTGGCGTTCCTTTTCCTTTCTTTTACGGTAATCGGATACTTCGCGGGCCTTTGCCTCTGATTCAACAACTACGAAATCGTCACCTGCAACAGGAGTTCCCTCAAATCCCAAAACTACAACTGGTTTTGATGGGGTTGCTTCGGTTACTTTTTTTCCGTATTCATCAAGAAGTTCGCGAACGCGTCCGGTTGAGGAACCTGATACGAAAATGTCGCCCTTTTTAAGTGTTCCTTTTTGGATTAAGATTGTTGCGATGGAACCTTTACCCTTTTCCATTTTTGCCTCTATCACAGCGCCCTTTACATTGCCGTTATAGTCAGCCTTTAATTCAAGCATATCTGCCTGTAAAAGGATAAGTTCTTCAAGTTTATCTAAGTTAATTTTTTGTTTTGCGGAGATTTCAACATCCAAAACTTCACCACCCATTTTTTCAACAACTACACCTTGTTGAAGAAGGTCCATACGAACCTTTTCTGGATTTGCATCAGGTAGGTCGATTTTGTTTATTGCAACTATCATTGGGACATTTGCAGCCTTTGCGTGGTTTATAGCCTCCACAGTTTGAGGCATAATACCGTCGTTTGCGGCAACAACCAAAATCACAATATCGGTGATGTTGACACCGCGGGCACGCATTGCGGAGAAAGCCTCATGTCCTGGAGTATCAATGAAAGTAATTTTTCTTCCGGATTTAGATTTGATTTGGTATGCACCTATGTGTTGGGTGATACCGCCTGCTTCACCACTTACAACATCAGTTTTACGGAAAGCATCAAGAAGTGAGGTTTTACCGTGGTCAACATGTCCCATAACTGTGACAACTGGTGGACGAGATTCTAAGTTTTCGGATTTTGTATCCTCGGTTAAAATTTCCTTTTCTATATCGGAATCGGATACACGTTTTACGGTATGACCAAATTCCATTACAATAAGTTCGGCAGTGTCGGCATCAATTATTTGGTTGATTGTTGCCATAATGCCTAGTTTCATCATAGTTTTTATGACATCACTGCTTTTTTCAGCCATACGAATAGCAAGTTCCTTTACGGAAATAGTTTCTGGAAGTATGACTTCGTGATAAGTTTTTACAACTTCCTTTGGTTCCTGACGTTCCATAAATTTACGGTATTGCTTTTCCTTTTGTCTTTTTATTGAGGCAAAAGAGCGACGTTTTTGATAAACACCGACAACTTCCATTGCGGAGGTAAGAGAGTTTGATGGACCTTCGGAAGATTCATCATCGTCGTCTTCGAAATCTAAATCACTGCTGGAAACTATGATATTAGAAAAGTTAATTTTTTTATTATCATAAGATTTCTTTTTGAAATTTTTTTCATCATCAGAGGATTTTGATTTTTTGTTTTTGTATTTGTCGTTATTATCTTCCTCTTCGTCATCATCTTCGTAAGAAGATTTGTTTTTGGATTTTTTCTTATCAGAATAGTTTTCCTTTGGGGAAGAAACTTCTTCTGGTAAAGATTCAGGAGTTGATAATTTTTCTTCCTCTTTCTTTTTATTTAATTCAATTTGTTCAAGACGTTCCTTTTCAAGAAGGGCGAGACGTTCTTGTTCTGCCTTTTGTATTATGGATTGTTCTTCCTTTGCCTCTTCTTCAAGACGTTTTGCATTCTCAAGGATATTTTTTAATTTATCTGTTTTTTGAGCATCAAATTTTGATTGTGCGGAATCAGTTTGAGAAGAGGTATTTTCAGCAGTTGAAAAAACACGTCTTTTCTTTATAACTTCAACTTCCACACCGTCCTTGCGAGGGGAAGATATTTTTGTTCCAAGTTTTAATGTTAATTTTCCAGCCATTTAAATACCTCTTTTTTTTAAAATTATTCCTTTTCAAACCAATGTGAACGAGCAGACATAATGATTTTTTCTGCATCCTTTTCACTGATTGTTTCTTCACCCAAAATTTCGACAAGTTCGTATGCGGCTAAATCTGCTAAATCATCAAGAGTTTTTACACCATTGTTTCCAAGGGTTAAAATCATATCAGATGTAAGTCCGTCGAATTGAGCAAGATTTTCATCAATACCGATTTTTTTGGATTCTTTATTAAATGTTGCTTTTTCTTTTTCCAAGAATTCTTTTGCACGGTTTTGAAGTTCGGTTGCTAAATCTTCGTCGAAGCCTTCGATAGATTTAAGTTCATTGATATTTACGAGTGCGATTTCATCAATAGTTGTAAATCCTTCTGCAACAAGGAGATGTGCGATAACATCATCAATATCAAGAGCGTTGATGAATTTTTCAATACGTTCTTTTACATCCTTTTGACGTTTTTCAGATGATTGATCTTCGCTCATCACATCAATTCCCCAACCGAGAAGTTGAGAAGCGAGGCGGACATTTTGACCATGGCGACCAATTGCAAGAGAAAGTTGATCGTCCTCCACAATAGCGTCGATTTTCTTTGCTTCTTCATCAATGATAACTTTTGATACTTTTGCAGGAGATAATGCGTCAATTGCAAGAGCAGCAATGTTTGTAGTCCATTCTATGACATCAATTTTTTCACCAGCAAGTTCGTTCACTATGTTTTGGATACGACTTCCTTTCATACCAACGCAAGCACCGACTGCGTCAATAGAACTGTCGCTAGCAAATACAGCAACTTTTGCACGAGAACCTGGGTCACGAGCAACGGATTTTACTTCTATTGTGCCCTCATACACCTCTGGGATTTCGGCTTCAAAAAGTTTTGCCAAAAATAGAGGGTGTGAACGAGTAAGTAAAATTTGGGAGGAATTGTTATCCCTTTTTACTTCTAAAATAAGGGCACGAATTCTGTCACCAACATGAAGGTTTTCGCGTGGAATAGTTTCGTTCCTTCTGATTAAACCTTCTGCTTTACCATTTATATCAACATAAATGCTTCCGTATTCAACACGTTTTACAACACCATTTATGATAGTTGAAACTTTGTCTGCAAATTCGTTGTATTCTTTTTCCTTTTCTGCGGATTTGATTTTTTGAAGAACTATTTGGCGAACAGATTGGAAATTTGCACGTCCAAAATCAACAGGCAATAATTCTTCGTCAATGAAAGAGCCGATTTCTAATTCTTTATCAATTTTTTTTGCATCAGAAAGGCGCATCATTGTGTTAGAATCAAATTCAACTTCTTCGCCCATATCATCAAGAATTTTATCGTCTGGCACAACAGTGATTCTTTTAAGAATGGTAATAGTTCCATCGCGACGATTGATGCTTGCGACTATATCATAATCGTATCCGTATTTATTTTTTGCAACCTTTTCAACGGCAGCCTCTAATGCCTTAAATACTATTTCAGCATCAATGTTTTTTTCACTGCTTACGCTTGTTGCGATTGCAACTAATTCAGGGCGTGGTAAAGATAGTTTAGAAGTCATTTTACTTTCCTTTCTTATTAGTTTGTTTGTTATTTCTTAAAATTTCTTTTATTAGTTCATCAGTGATGAGTAATTTTGCCTTTGCTACATTATCAAAATCAAAAGAGATGATTTGTTGGGTATCGTCCAAAAATGTATCAAGGAATATTGTTTGGTTTTCGATATGGTTGATTTTGCCCTTGAAACGCTTTCTTTCATCATCAAGGTTTCGTGGCATTTTAAGTTCAACCTTTATATCGCGACCGATAAATTTTTCAAAGTCGGCAAGTTTTGTAAGAGGGCGGTCCATACCAGCAGAGCCAACCTCCAAAAAGTATTTTTCTTTTATTAAATCCTCTACATCAAGGGTGGCGGAGAAAGATTTTGATAATTCTTCGCATTCATCAATAGTAGGAGATGAGCCGTCCTTTTTTTCAAGTAATATTTGAAGAGTTTTTTTGGTATAGGTTATTTGGACTATATCCATATCTGCCTCATTCGCAAGAGGGGTTAAAACTTCTTCTATTTTTTCAGTTAATAGCATTTTTACCTCAATATATTAAAAAAAGCGGGGCTTTAGGCTCCCACTCTTTGTTTTTGTAAGAATGTAAAGTTATTATAAATAGATTCCTTTACAAAATCAATAAAAAAATGTATAATTATTCATATTTTAACAAAAGGAGAAAATTATGAATGAAATGATGGATTTAGTGCCAGTTGTTGTTGAACAAACAGGGCGTGGTGAAAGAAGTTATGATATTTTTTCACGACTTTTGAAAGAAAGAATTATCTTTTTAAATGGTGAGGTTAATGATACTTCGGCAAGTTTGATTGTTGCGCAACTTTTATTTTTAGAATCGGAAAATCCTGATAAAGATATATTTATGTATATAAATTCTCCGGGTGGAGTGATTACCTCTGGTATGGCAATTTATGATACTATGCAATATATAAAGCCGGATGTTGCAACACTTTGTATTGGACAGGCTTGCTCTATGGGTTCATTTTTGCTTGCTGGTGGTGCAAAGGGTAAAAGATATGCTCTTCCAAATGCAAGGATTATGATACATCAACCTCTTGGTGGATTTCAAGGACAGGCAACAGATATTGAAATTCATGCGAAGGAAATACTTAATATAAGGCATAGAATGAATACACTTTATTCTTTCCATACTGGTCGTTCCTTGGAAGAAGTGGAGCGTGCTGTGGAAAGAGATAACTTTATGAGTGCGGAAGAGGCAAAAAACTTTGGTCTTATTGATAATGTTATTACAAATAGAGGCGATATAAAATAGATTTTGGCTATAACTTATAGAATAAGGGAAATTATTGACTATATTCCCATTTTGATATATAATTTAGTAGTAGTTTTTTTATAAAACTGCGTAATTTTAAGTAAAAGGAGAAAAATATGAATAAAAAATTACTTATTGCAAGTTTAGTTGTTTCTTCAATTGTTGGAACTTCTTTAAAGGCAGATGCTTTTTATGTTGGTGCTGGTGTCGGTTCATCAAAAACAAAAGTAAGAGTTGATGACCTTGATATAAAGGGTGATGAAAAAACAGCATTTTCTGTTTATTCTGGTATGGAAATTCCTCTACCTCTTATTCCAATAAGGGCTGAAATTGAATATTTACATCTTAAATCAGATAAAGATGGCAATGATGCAACAACTTATGGTGCTTCTGCAAATGCGTATGTGGGACTTCCTCTTCTTCCTATTATTAAACCTTATGTTGGTATGGGACTTGGTTATATGCAACAAGAGTTAAAAATGCCTCTTATTGATGAAGATAATGGTTTAATTCTTGGTAAATTAAAGGATAAATCTGATTGGACTGTTGTTCCACAATATATGTTAGGTTTTGATATATCTTTACCACTTATTCCAATAGCAGGTGGTGTTGAATATAGATATATTGATACTAAGTTTAAAGGATTTAATGATGACGATGGTGATTTTTCTGCTAAATCAAAAATCCATACTTTCCTTGTAAAAGCAAGAGTTAAATTCTAATAATAAATTTAAAAAATGAGAATTTAAGCTGTCCTTTGCGACAGCTTTTTTTATTGCAGATAATGTTTTTATGTTTTAATATCTTTTTAGATAAGGAGAATGAAAAATGATGAAGTTTGTTTTTATTTTTATGGTGCTGTTTTCTTCGTCTGTTATGGCGCAGGTTAATGATGATACTTTATCTAATATAGAAGCAAGAATAGATAGATTTGAGGAGTTGGTAAAAACTTTGACTTCTGAAATGGAAGAAAGTGGTTATAATCAAAAACAAGAAAATGGAAAAATTGAAGGACTAGTTAAGGAGTTAGATTTATCTGTTAAGGAATTAAAGAATGGTTTTGAGGCGTATGAAAATAGGGTGAAGATGCTTGAAACCTCTAATGACTTGCTTATTAAAAAAATTGATAATATGGAGCAAGATATTTTAAGGATTGATGATTTTACTAAAACTATTCCAACAAAGGAGCCGTTGAGTTTGGTTGAAGGGAAGGCAAAATCTTCTCCTGCAGTTGTTTCTTCGAAATTGGAAGATGAATTGTTGGTGTTAAATAAAGAAAAAGAAGAGCGTGGAGAAAATTCGTCTGTTAATGTTGAAGAGAATAATGAATATAAAGATGCGCTTTCTTTTTATAATGATAAAAACTATACCGAATCGGCTATAAAGTTTGCGGAATTTATTAAAAAATATCCGGAAGGTGGTAATTTTTATTCGGCACTTTTATACCTTGGACTTTCTATGGCTGAGTTAAATAAAATTAATAATTCTTGTCAGGCGTTTGCAAATATTATAAATTCAAAAGAAGAAGTTGCTGACAAAGTTAAATTTAGAGCAAATACTGAGTTTGATAAGTTAAATTGTAAAAATTTGAATAGTAGAAATGGAAAATAGTAATATAGATATTTTGGAATTTTATGTTCAAGCGGGTGTGGATGAAACATATAATGATGTTCCATTTAATTTTTTAAGTTTGAAAAATGATGTCAGTGTGGCTGAAAACAAGCCTATACAAAAGGTGTTTGAGGAAAACTTTAAGGCAGATAATAGTCTTATTTCAATTTCCCAAATACATAAAATGGCGATGGATATTTGTTCCTCTGTTTCTTCTTTTGATGAATTAGAGGCGAAAATTAAGGAGTTTGATTATTGTCCGTTGAAGGCGAAAAGTTCATCTACTATTATTGGGTGCGGAAATAAGGTTAATCCGGATTTGTTAGTTTTAACGGAAATTCCAAATGCTGTGGAAGATAAAAGTGGGGAGGCTTTTAGTGGTGATACAGGGATACTTTTGGAAAAAATTTTGGGTGCGATAGGTTTGTCATTGCAACGGAATGTTTTTGCTATGCCTGTAATGTTTTATAGACCCGCTGGAGGAAGAATGCCAACATCGGAGGAAATGGATACTGTAAAGCCGTTTGTGTTTAAGGCTGTTGAGTTATTGAAAACTAAGGTAATTCTTACTATGGGGGGACTTCCTTCTTCGCTTATCCTTAATGTAAGTGATACTATTGTATCCCTTCGCGGGAAATGGGCGGAGTATAATGGGGTTCCTGTGATGCCGACTTTTTCATTGCAATATATTTTGAATGCTGGGCGTCAGGGATTAAAAGAGGTAAGGTTGAAGGCTTGGGAAGATGTGCAAGAGGTGCAAAAAAACTTGTCTAAATAATTTCTGCTAGTTTTAAAAATTGTGTTGGAGTTAATTCTTCGGCGCGGGAAGTTTCCTTTATACCGATTTTATTTAATGTATTTTTTAAATCTTCGTCATTATTAAATAGTGGTTTTAAGGTAGAGCGAAGCATTTTTCTTTTTTGTGAAAAGGCGAGTTTTACAATTTCCTCTATTTTTTTTAATAATGGAAGAGGGAGAGTGGAGGAAAGTTTTGTAAAACTTACTATGCAAGAAGTGACCTTTGGTGGAGGGGTGAAGCAAGTTCGTTTGACCTCAAATAAAATTTTTGTTTTGTAATTTAGTTGGGAGATTATAGAAATTCTTCCATAATCCTTTGTCCTTGGGATGGCGGTAATTCGTTTGCCTACTTCCAATTGATACATAAGAGTCATAGAATCTATGATATCCGAATCGTAAATCCATTTTATTGTAAGGGGGATTGAAATATTGTATGGAAGATTGGAACAAATTCTGAAATCGCAATCTTTAGCATATTGTTCCTTTAATTTTTTGAAATCTACGGTTAGGGCATCAGATTGTATTATTTCAAGTTTGTTTGGATAAACTTTTTGTAGTTCCTTTAAGATACCTATTGCACGGGTGTCAAATTCGATAGCAATTACTTTTTTTGTATCGTTTTTAAGAAGGGCGCGGGTAAGTCCTGCTGGACCAGAGCCTACCTCTACTATCACAGAATTTTTTATATTTGGTATGGATTTTGCGATACGGTCAGTTAAATTCAAATCCAATATAAAATTCTGGCCTAAGGATTTTAGGGCATTAAGGCTGTATTTTTCAATAAAGCTTGATATAGGTGGAAGATTATCATAATAATTTTCTGTCATAATGATATATGTTAGTTCTTTTTTTATTTTTTCACAATATTTTATTTAAAATGTTGCTTTTTTGTGGTATAGTTTAGAGAAAACAACAAAAAAGGAGAAAAAAATGCAAAAATTTAAAGAAGCGTTTGGTCGTTCTATGATGGAAATGCTATTATATTTAGGTTTGGTGATAGTTGTTACTACGGCGGCTATAAAACTTTATACCGAATCGGTTGAAAAGACTAAACTTATAAATGCACAAAATCAAATAAGGGATATTGCAAAAAGTGTTAATATGATTTATATAGGTAGAGATTTCCCAACAAGCGGGGATATTACAGCTAAGCTAAAAGCAAAAAATATAAATCTTATTGATCCATGGAAGGGGGCAATTACTGTTACTGCAAAGAATGCTCCTACTGGTGGAACAGGTTCTTTTGTGCGTCCATATTTTGGAATTAAAATGAAACTTTCAAAGGCAAATTGTGTAAAACTTTCATCTGCTCTTATTGATGATACTATTGGTATAAATCCAAAAAGTAATGGAACTACTTCTCTTTCATACGGGGTAGATGAGTTTGCTAAGAATTGTCAAGATAATCATGATGTTTATTTTTGGTTTAAAAAAGAATAAATATTTAAAAAAACTTGATTTTTTTTGAAGGGTGCATTATATTATATGCACCTTTCTGTTTAATAGATTCGTTATTTACGATAATTAAGCGGATAATTCAAAGGATTCCGGTAGGTGCTGGAATTTAAAAATGAAACCTTTGAAAACCCATAAGGAGATTAAAATTATGGCGATTTATGAAACCGTTTTCATACTTAGACAGGATTTAACCGTTCAACAGGTTGATGAATTATCTAAGAATTTCAAAAAAATCATTACTGATGGAAATGGAAAACTTTTAAAAGAAGAAAACTGGGGTTTAAGAACTCTTGCTTATAAAATCAAGAAAAATAAAAAAGGTCATTATGTTCTTTTTGAAACAGAGGCTCCTGCTACTGCAATTGCTGAGTTTGAAAGAAAAATGGGCATAAACGAAAATGTTTTAAGATTTATGACTATTAAACTTGCAAAACCTAGTGAAGGTCCTTCTGCTATTCTTTCCCAAAAAGATTTTAAAGATGAAAGGAAATAAAAATGGCTATGACAGAAAAAGTATTAAGAAAGAAATCTGATCCTTTAAAAAATGTTGAAATTGATTATAAGGATGTTAAATTTTTGAAAAAATTTATTACAGAACGTGGTAAAATCGTTCCAAGAAGAATTTCTGGAACTTCATCACTTAATCAAAGAAAACTTGCTAATGCAATTAAACGCGCTAGATATATCGCTTTGTTGCCTTATGTTGCAAATAATGAATAAGGAGTAATAAAATGGAAGTTATTTTATTAGAAAAAGTAGGAAAACTTGGTCATCTTGGTGATGTTGTTAAAGTTAAAGATGGTTATGCAAGAAATTTTCTTATACCTTCAAAAAAGGCTTTGCGTGTAACAAAAGCAAATCTTGAAATGTTTGAAAAACAAAAAGCGGATTTACAAACTAAAAATGAAGCGGCTAGAACATCTGCTCAACTTATTGCTGATAAAATAAAGGGTAAATCCTTTGTTGTTATAAGACAAGCGGGCGATACTGGTCATCTTTATGGTTCTGTTTCTACTCGTGATTTAGCAAATGTTCTTAAAGAAAATGGTGCAAATATTGATTATACTAAAATCACTATTGATACACCTATTAAAGAACTTGGTATTTACGAAGTAAAAGTTGCTCTTCATCCAGAAGTTATTGAAGTAGTAAAGGTAAATGTTGCTAGATCTGAAGAAGAAGCAAAGGCTTATGAAGCAAAAGTTATAAATGATGCAAAGAAAGCCGAAGAGAAAAAAGCAAAAGCGAAAAAAGAAGAAGCGGTTGCTGAAAAAACAGAAGAAGTAAAGGAAGAAAAAGCGGAGGAAGTTAAGGCTTAATGTCTTTTATTTCTGTGTGATTAAATGCCCTCTTTTTATAGAGGGTATTTTTTTATCTTGAAAACTTATCTTAAATATAATATTATGAAAATATGTTTAGGTTTAACTTAAACTAGTATCCATAAAAGGATGCGGGCTGTCGCAAGCCTTAGTAATATCGGTGCTGGAAGGCACTTAAAGTCATATCCCCGTTGTTGGGGAGCTTATGGTGCATGTCCAGAGAGTATGCTTCAGACATATTCTTAAAGATCATAAGAATCATTGATATTACTGATTTGCGAACTCCCCGCCTGTTGTGGATGCGATGGGATAATAAAGTTTTACGATTTTTATCGTGGAACATAAACAAAAAAGGGAAAAGAGCATGAACAAAAAACTTAATATATTTTTGTGTATATTTTT
>JBJEXC010000003.1:0-4316 GCA_051885355.1 Alphaproteobacteria bacterium
GAAATCAGCATAAGCCTTATTACGAGTAGAAATAAGGGTTTGTTCATAAAGATCATCTTCGGTATCCAGTATAATTTATACTGGAAAGCGAGAAGCGCTTTATTTTGATTTTCAAAATATACCGAAGCGGGTTTTTATATGTTTAACTTATTGATTTTACTAAATTTCTTCTGGGGGGGGGTAAAACTATATTTTTTTTGATTTTACTTGCTTTTTTTTGTATTTTTTATATAATTATATTGAGAAGAAGTAGAAAAAAGAGATGAAAAACATATTTTCAGAAAAATTATTGTCTGTTTTGGGGCTATTTTTATTATCAGGAATGGTAGTCCTTTCTATTTCTTTGCCTGTTTCTTCGCAAACAAAAAGAACTGTGGCAAGAAAGACGACAGGCACATCTTCTTCTAACAGAAAAACTACAAAGGCAAAGGTTTCTTCATCTTCTTCTAAAACAGTAAAATCTAGCCCGGCTACTTCTACTTCTAAAAATGTAAGAAAAACTACTACTACAGTAAAAAAAAGAAGTTTGGCTAAAGCGTCAAGGTCTTCTACTTCTGCGAGAAGATCTGCGGTTTCTGCTTCATCAAGAAGGACTGCAAAAGTAAGAAAAACTATTGGTAATAGTTTATCTTTCCTTAATCAATTGAATGATAATTCAACTGCAGAAGAGCAAACTTGTATAGAAAAATATACTCAGTGTATGGATGATAAAATTTCTACTATCATTTCTAAGCATTCATTTTTAAGTGATGATGAAGCACTTAATACTGCGTTAGATACTGGTCAACCTTTTAGATGTGTGTATTATGATACTAATTCTAATTTATTGAAATCTGATACAAATTTATTAAATGATGATAAAAGCATTTGTATAAATTCAGATGCAAATAATTGTTATACTCAACGCGGTGTTAATGAACTTTACAGTTCTTACAATTATTATTGTGATATAAATAGGGCTTTGAAAAATAATATTGGTAGAAAGATAAATCAATGTAATTTGTCTCATGCTAATACATTTGCTACAAAATACAGTGTCGCATATTATAATGAAGTTTTAAGCAGAATGAATGGTGATGGATTGCAAATGATTAATTTGGAAAATTCTACTATTTATAAAAATTTTCTTACACAATTAGATTTGAAAAATTTGGATAGTTATGTTTTGGATCCAAGTATTAGTGTTGAAGTTTTTAACGAATTGAATTTGGATCAAGAAACGGAATTATTTTCTATAAATGTTGTGCCTCCTGTTGGTGCAAATAATTATTTGGCAGGTTCACAATTTAATACTGTTTCCAATAGTTGTTTTGTTGTGCAAGATACTACTGGAATGACAACAGCACAAAGAAAAGCAGCAATAGAAAGAAATCAATTAACTGATTATTTAAAAGGAAATTGTTCTTCATTAAAAAGTAATTTGGAAAGATATTATTTGACTGGAAAATGGAAAGGTGTTCAGTTAGATGAAAATGGTAATCAAATTAATTCAACTGCAGAAGATATTCAATCAGATTTCTTTTCAGCAAAAGATAGTTGTAATTTGTATGAACAGGCTTTGATTTCTGTGCGTGATTCTAAGTATGGTGAGTTTGATAATCAAATGCAAAATTGGATTGAGGATAATATCGCCAAAATGATACAAAAGAAGATTAAATCTACATCTTCGTTGACGCAAGCAGAAACAGCATTGAAATCTCTTGATGATACTATTTCTTTTGATAGGGAAAAAACTGCACAAGAAATTAGTTTTAATAAATTAAAAACCGAATCTGAAATTGATGTAGCAAATACACAATATAATATAGCACTTCAACAAGCCAAAACACAAACTAATATTGCTCAAAAGGATTTAGCAAAAACTTATGTTAATAATTATTCAAAGGCTGTTTTAACTAAGTGTTCGACTATGGTAAAAGATTCTTATGATTCTGTATGTGGTTCTAATGGTTCTAAATGTTTTTCAGAAACAACTATTTTAACGCCTTATTATACTTGGATTAGTGATATAAGTCAAAGGGCAATTAAAATATCAAGAAATGGTAATATTATACCTTCACATACAAATAATAAAGCAACTACTGGTTATGATAATTATGTTATAACAAAAGAAAATAGTTCTGATAAAACTAAAACAGAAGGATATTATCCTTTATATTGTGTTGATGTCCCATCATTTAATTATAAGATGTCTTTATTTGTTTCTATAATAGCAAATGTTAAGGCTCTTAATACTACTGTGGGAGAAAATGTAGAAGATAATTTAAAAACAAATTTCCCAGAAAAAGGTGAATAACTATGTTGAGGAAAATCTTAAGAAATATATTAAGTTTGGTTATAGTGACAGGAATGTTATTCATTTCCTGTGTTGATATTGCTTTTTCACAAACAAAAAAAACTGTCAGAAAAACTACAACAACACCTTCTGCAAAAAAGACTACTGTAAGAAAAACTTCTACTAAAAGGGGAACAACTACTTCTGCAAGAAGATCGTCATCTCCGTCAAGAACTGTAAGCAAAAAAGTTTCTTTATCAAGTGAGGCTGTATCAATAAAAGATGAGCAAAATAAGTGCAGGGAAGCGTATGTTTCTTGTATGGATGCTCAGATAAAAGATATTATAGATAAATACACTTATCTTTATGATGATGAGGCTGTGCAGGCTTATCTTGATACAAGTGAACCTTTTAGATGTTTATTTTATGATAAGGGTTATTCTAAATTGCCTGAAAATATGCAAGTGATTTCTTCTTGTCGTGAAATTTTGAATGAAGCAACTGTTACAAGTTTTAATATCGCACAAACTGATATGAATTCGTTGGCAACACAATATGCTTTATATATTAAAAATCCTACTTGTTCGGTATCTGGTGTGGCAGAATTGCCTATCAATTCTAAAGATAAAACTGGTATTTGTTCAAAATGTGATTATAAAACTTTGAATTCATTTTTATCAAGTCATTCCACTGTTAATACAGCATGGAAAAATTATCAATCTTTATGTAAGGAAAAGTATCTTGTTAATAACAATAAAGATGTTAAAGATATTACTACTGCAGATAGTGAGTATAAGAATTTTGTTTATGAAAATTGTTCTGCACGAGATGTGAATGATTTGTATTTTTCGTATAATTATTATTGTGATTTAAGAACTTCAACGCTTAAAAATGCAATTGGGGTGAAAACAAGTTATTGCAAACTTTCGTCAGAGGAAGAAAATACAGATGGTTTAACAGGAGAAGCAAAGGTTAGGGCGGAAATTGCAAATGTTTTTGGAACAACTTCTTCTTCTGAATATTATAAAGAAGCATTAAAGAGGTTAGAATCTGGTGAACTTAAAATGGTAAATTTCCAAGACTCTAATCTTTATAAGCAAAAGATTGAAACTTTGGGATTGGAAACTCTTCAAGCATATGATATTTCGTCTTTGTTAAATACTTCTACAAAATGTGATGATGGATATAAATATAATGCTACTATTTCTGCGTGCCAACTTTATGATAGTAGCAAGGCGGATTTTTATAATGCGGGACTTACTACTGCAACATTTGTTAATGCAACTTCTACTACTGCTGGAAGTTGTCCTTTGACAACAGATGTTTATGATAGTGTTACAAAAAAATGTGCTAGATGTTTAACTGGTAGTGTTTGGAATAGTGATGTCAGAAGATGTCAAGATACTGATAAAGAAACGACTTCAGGTAAAACAACTATAGTGCCTGCACAAAAGGAAAGCGAACTTAATGCAAGAAGTATTTATACTGATTTGGGTATAAACAGGGATAGTTCTTTATTTTCTATCAATGTGATACCTCCTCTTGGTTCAGGGTTGGTTTTCCCATCATCATTATTTAACAGTGCAACAACATATTGTTTTGATGGAAATAAGAAAAAGACTACTGGAGTTTCCTCAACTTTGAGATCTAAATATATAGAATTTAATAAAACCAAAGAAATATTAGCAGCATGTAAAGAAACTTATAAGGATGATTTGGAAAGATATTATTTATCTGGTTATTGGCCAAAGGAAGATGTGGAACCATCGTCTGATGGAACATATAATACAAACACAGATTATGAAGAAACTGATTTTATGTCAGCAAAAAAAGCGTGTGATATTTATGAACAGAATCTTATAAGTGTAAGAAATAATAATTATGCGAAGTTTGATACACAGATAAAAAATTATTTGGAAGATGCTTTGGCAGTTATTATTAAAAATAAGATAAAAGATACAACGACTATTGCAAATGTAGCAACTACTTTACAAAGAGAAGATAGTGAGAGGACATTAAACAATATAAAGGCGGAGGCGGA
>JBJEXC010000004.1:0-4153 GCA_051885355.1 Alphaproteobacteria bacterium
CCTCCTACTTTCTATTTCGTAGTGCATACCACATAGAATATCAACAGCACCCCATAGCCTATTTTTTGCAACTTCAATGACATTACCAAAAGAAGTGTATTCTTGAATCTTTCCTTGACCAAAAAATTCTCCCCCCGCCTTAATAAAATCATTGTTAACTCTATGGCATATAAAAACATTATCTGCTGCGTTAGTTATATCTGCCGTTCCGCTTATATCTGTTTTACGGAGAAATGATGTTACTTTCCGCGGATGTGCTACAAGGATAATATGAACTTGATTCTCTTTTACAAAATCACATATTTGCAATACGAGTTCTTTTTGTTTATTATTCTTATCTCCATCAAATAAATCTATATCAAGAGAAAACATATTATCAAGACAGAATAACTTAACGCCTAACTTTATAAGTTCTTTCATATCGTGAAAGATTTGCTCCCATTTATTTGAATAGTCATTATTATAGAGAAAAAATTTGCCGTCAGTCCATTGGTCTATCTTAGTGGCAATATCGTTGGGAACATAATATTTATTTGTCCTCCTTGATTGTCTTAAAAACTCTTTTCCTGCAGCACACATTTGAATCCAATTCTTTAATATTGCTGGCGGTAATTCTCCACTCCATAATGCGGTTTTATAACCTTGATTAATAACATTAAGAATAAGATTATTTAACCAAGAAGACTTTCCGCTTGAATTAGAACCTGAAAGAATTGTTACTTCGCCTAAATATAATCCTTGTATGCTATTATCAAGAATAGTGTACCCTGTCTTAATATGTTCAAGTTCTGATAAATCTATCTTCTTAATATCCGATAAACTATACCATTTTTTGCCCAATTCATCATTTTCATCCTTGATTTCATATTTTTTCTTTGGTGGTACATTGCCTCTATATCGTGGTTGATAATCCAATTTATCGTATTCTTTCTTATCGTAACAATGAGGGTCATATTTTAATCTAAGTTTTTGCCAATTATTATTGGAACATCCTGCGTGAAAGCAAGTAAAAGATATTGCACCAGATTCACTTACGAAAATCGCTGAATCTTTTCCGTGTTCGGGATTAAAAGGACATTCCTTTAGAATTATTTTTCGGCTTGTACCTTGTCTTGTTTCTCTTAATACCTCAATGTTATTCGACCTAAGAAAATCGTCTATATCAAATTTCTTTTCGCTATTGTAGTTTCTTTTATTATGAATATCAATATTTTCATTAGGGTTTTCCGATTGTATTGAACGATATTTATTAGCAAAAACAATTATTATATTGAAATCAATAGGTGTTATTGCATCGGGACATTTAATTATTTTACTTTCTCTATGTGGTCTATCGGGAATATTCGCTCCTTTTCTTGCCGTTGATGAGTAAAATTTAGTTAATCGTGCAGCATTGCTATTCTTTGTATCAAAGTCCACTTTATCGTCAGTAAACATCAACGACATATAGTTGAAGAAATCTTTGATATAATCCGTATTTTCCTTTGTTGGCTCTACATTACTAAGCCTATACATTGCGTGGTAGCCATTTCCACTCTTGCATATTACTGGCTCACTTAGTCCACACGATTTTAGATAACGATATACTTCTATCATTCTCTTATGAGCATTTTCAAACTCCTCCTCATTGGATGATATATCTTTGACACCTCCTTCTCTAATTGGGTCTAAATCCACCATTAACCAACGAAGATACTTGATGTTTGTATCTTTAATTGTAGAAGCCCTTCTTACAAAGTGATTAAGTTGAACCATACCCTTTGTTGCATCTTTAAGTTCGTTAAAGATAAAATATATGTTATATGGTTCTTTATCAAATTGTTGAACTTCTCGAATAAGGTCATCATCATTGTCAAATATAGCGGAATAGTTTTCTCCACCATTGAGCATATTGATGACACGCAACTCCCTTAGTCCATTATCAGTTCTAAAAACATCAAGGGTTTTTCTTAACTCATTTTCATTCATCACTCTTTCTCCCACTTTTTATCTTTTGCATTCCATACTAAAACTCCTCTTGCATTATTGAGTGTTACTTTTGCGCCATCGGGGCGATTATCTTTATTATAACCATCGGGGATAAATGATGTGTCATATCCAATGTACATCCAAGTTTTATAAAAGTCATTATAGAAGAAATCTACGCCAGCAATAGGCGCATAATTACTACCATTAGAAAAATCTATACCTTCTTTTATCTTTTTAACTTGTTCCATTTCTGATGGCAAATATGCGTAAACGCCCTCTAATACTCGATTAAAACATCCTTTGGTATCATTAATAAGCCAGTCAAATGTCGCTTTCCAATTATTTTTATTTCTTCCTTGACAAAAAGATGAAGTAGAAATCAACTTAAAAGCCATATATAGGTCATCAATAGTTGCATTATTATTCTTCAATAAAATCCGTATTGCTTTTTTTCTTTTATCATTGAGCATACGGGGTTGTTCGAGATTTGGGTTATACTCTTTCCATTTTGCTTTTATTTCATCAAAGTCAATACCATCTTTCTTAGAAAGAGATTTATCTCTTTCTTCTTTATTTTTCTTATCCTCATCCTTATCCTTATCCTTATCCTTATCCTTATCGGCTTTTTTGGGTTCTAAAAAACCCAATGGGTTTTTTGGGTTTTCGCTATTAGTATCCTCTTTCGAAGGTCTGCCTCCTTTTCTTCCGTTTTCTTTATTCCTATGAACAATGGCTTCATATTTAATGTTATCAGATTCAAATTTAGTTTTGAAAAAGTTGAAAGCCATAGTTAATTCAACAGGTAATTCTACGCATACTCCGTGTATTTGATATTCAAAAATGGCACGAAATAACTTGCCCAAAGACTCATCGGATAGACTTTGTATTGGGGCATAGAAACTCTTATAAATTACAAAACCATCCTTAGTCATTGCTTCTTGAATTAAAAATGCCAATAAGTCCATAAATAATACTCTCTAATTCTGAACATTTAATTTTTGAGAATTTCTTTATCTCTTCCTCTATAAAGCACAGTAGGTCATAAGATTCACTATTATTAATGTCTTTTATAATGCAATAGAATTTATTTTCATTAAAATAAGACATTTTGTTTTTGAGAATCCCCTTAATGTATGATATTTTTTGGCGATATGCGGGCATTGAATTATAGTTAAGTGCTTTTAATACCTTTTCGAATATGAATCTAAAATTATAATCCTCATCTTTATCAAAAGCATAATACTTATCATATTGAGCATCTATCATTTCGATAACATTATTCAAGCCATATCTTTTTACAGCCATCTTCATCTTTTGCTCTCCTTGTCCTGACAATACTGTTTCAGACCACTTGTTGTTGTAATAATCAATAGCGGCATTGCTTATCTCACTATCCAAACTATTTAATCCATCCCTCCATTGGAGTAGCATTTCTAATTGTTGTCTTCTAATATTTAATTCCTCGATTTGTTGCCTTTGTTTTTCGATTACACTGTTATTATTAAGAGTTCGTTTACCTTTACCCCTATTACAATCCCTGCAACATGTTATAAGATTTAGAATGTCATTTGTTCCGCCCTCAGCAACTGGTTTTATGTGGTCAACTTCAAGGATTACATCAGGTGCTTTTGCGCCACAATACTGACAAGTAAAAGAATCTCGCTTAAAAACTTCGAACCTCAAACTTTTACTTAATGGTTTTCTTTCTGCCATAATTATTCAAAAACATATCCCCACTTTCAAAATGTTCTCGCACAACATTCCTACTCATAGGGATATATATAACTTTCTTCTGAGCAAGTGCGAGTTGCTTTCCAATGCAAATATACAAAATCTTTTTAGATACAAGAAAACTTTTAGAAAAAGAATGGGTATGAATTGACATACCCATTCGTGGCTCATAGGGAATATTTAGCATCCCTTCTTACCTTTGTCTCTTGTCTTTTTCTTTCTTGCCATAGTAGTTAAGTTAAGAGTGAAACATTATACAAAGATACAAAAATAAAATAAACTCAATAAACATATTCAATCTATTTAATTTGGATAAAATAAGCGATTTTAAGACACTTTCTCTAAATAAATGAATAACTACACTATTTTGAAAAGATATTGGCTTATTCGGGCTTATTTAGCCAATATATCGCAAATCTCTTTCCGTTAGACTCTATCATTTCGGATTTAATAT
>JBJEXC010000005.1:0-4092 GCA_051885355.1 Alphaproteobacteria bacterium
AGTCTTCACTATTAGAATTAAAAGAGAATTTGGTTTTATATTTGTCTCTTCCCCTATACCCAAAAGTTAGACCTATTACGATTTGATAACTACCTTTTTCAAGTATTTCACATCTAATTATTCCGTCATCCGTTTTTAGGTCTTTATTTGATTCATTTGATATTATGCTTGCGTATGAAATAAAGTCTTTTAATGAATAGGATGAATTATCAATTAATATATTACCATTAATGATGATTTTACCTTTTCTATAAACATTTAATGTCGTCCTCACCCATATATTTACGGGCTTCATATTTTCTATTGATATGTCAATATCATCGTATAGATATCCGTTATATGAAATACCATCAAAACTGTATTGTAATCCTAATAATTCGCCAACGCCGCCAATATTATATTCTATCTCTCCTCCCACTTTAATCTTATTGGAATATAACTCCGAATTAATTATAACGGCATTTTTACCATTAGAACATTCCGCTGCAATTACTCCTTTTGGAGAATTGTTGGGATAATAATATGGTATGTTATCAGACGAGCCTATCGCGGTAACTTTATTTACCCACTTATAGTTTGCATTTGTTTTTGTTATACTAAGAAGTTGTTCTTCATTTTTTTGCTTAAATACTGTTTCAATTACATTATTAGAGAAACCGATTATAAGTTCTTTACCTTTGAAATAGTATGGGACTTTATATGTATTAAAAATCTCTTGAGCCGCTTGAGTAAATGATTTATCGGAGAATGAAACTAAAAGTTCATCCGTATTTATGCTTTGATTATCTATAACTTTCCAACCATCTTTAGATAAGCCCGTATATGCTAAAGATGAATTTAATCTTTTTACGAACTGATGTATATCACCATAAAAACTAAATGAACTCCCATTAGAGACTGGTTTATCATCGCCAATTATTTCATTGGTTGTGACATCAAAGAAATATACATTATCGAGGACGATTCTTTCGCTAACAAGTTCAACATTATGAACATAGTTAAAATTATCAGAAGAAATACTGCTTGTCGGAATCTGTTTTAAGAAGAATTTTTCATTATCAAAGATGCCATATACCTTCATACTTCCCCAAAACTTATCAAGGCATTCTTTATAATACAAATTAAATGTTATAGTAGGTGCACCACCCATTCGAGTAGCACTATACTTAAATTCTCCTATCGTTATTTGTTCATTAAGCGACCATACATTAAATATTTCACCATCGGATGTAGTAAATGTATCTCCGTTTGAATCTATAAAGTCAATATAGTCAACACCATAAAACGGAATATCATTTACCCCGTCAACATAAACAAATAATTCAATTCGACTTTGTATTTCCATCTTATAATTTATTTTTTTAGAACAAGAAAACGGAATCCCTCGTTAGTTAAGAGATATCCGTCTTCGGTTTCAAAGGGTTCGTAATTTATGCTTGCAGCACATATCATTGATATACATACTTCAAGTCTTTTTGTAATATCTTTAATATGAATATCAACTGAGTTTAATCTATGTGTTATATCTGTTATACATATATTTAAGCACCCCATTTTGTTTTCTATCTTTTATTTTACGATATTTAACATAGTATCATACACGCATATCTCGTCTCGGATTGAATCCTCGAAATCAAAGTCATCCAAATATGCGTGTATTCTAACATATATTCTTCCTAATCCAATGATGGATGTATCAACAAGAACGCAATAATTATCATCATCAATCTTTATCATATCTTCTTTTTCATAGAAGATACTATTATCGCTACGAGGCGTATATATCTTCGCATCAAAGTTATACTCAGACATACTTAATCCATCGTATTTATCAATATGAATATTGAGTTTTATTTTTGTTCCTAATACTACATCCATATAATCTTATTTATTCAATATTGGGAATTTCATCATCTTCTGGTTCTATCTGAGAAATTCTTTTATATTCCTCCTCTCGTTCATTATATTGTTTATTTGCCGTAATATATACATCGTATATAAGTGGATATTCTTCTTTAAATATTTTGTTTAGTTTTTGACATTTGTTAGCATATTCATCAGATGCTCGCATAATTCTTTTGAGATTCCTCATCTCTTCTGAAAGAGAATGAAGTTTTTGTTGTTTTTCAGATAACTTCATAGTAAATTATATTTTTTAATTATTACTTTACGATGACTATATTCATCGTTTCTTTGCAAAGTTAATCTTTTTTTATTAAAATGCACATATTTCATCCATTTTTTATCAAGAAATTTTATTATCTTTTTTGCTTGATTATATCCATTTCCTTGTTTACAGTGACTTAAGTAGGAATTTATTGTGCTAATTAATGGTAAAATATTATCTTCATTAATATGCTTATTGTAATACTTCACTCTTTCTATTGCTTTCCTTATAATTCTATTGTTGGTATATATTCTATCTTTCTTTATATGTTTCCCAAGACATTCCATTCCTTTTGTATAATGCTGAAAATAGAACTTATTTGGATGTAGTGTTGCGCCCAATTCCTTCATTTTATCTCTTATCTGAGGAATAATAGATAAAATCGCTTTTGATTTCGAAAAAATATATATATCGTCAACATACCTGTCAAATAGGATATGTAAGTCATATAAATACCAATCTATATCCGAAAAGAAATACAATACCATTTTTTGATTTAGTTCATATCCTAATGGTGCTCCAATTCCATCTTGTTTTGAAAATAATGATTTTTCTTCTTTAATATTCTTCCATTTCCATATTGGACTTTTCCTTATACAGTGTTTAGTTGGATAAGAAAAGATACATACTTGAAGAATATATAACATATCATCTAAATCATCTTCCTTATAATGGTTAAGAAGAAGGTTTTTTAATTTATCGTATGCTATATCAAGATTGATATTAGGAAAGCAACCTTTTATATCTAATTTTAGAATATAACCATCTGTCCTATATCCATCGGTAATTTCATATATATGATTAAGAACAGAATTTATACATCCAATAGTACCCTTACCAATTCTATTATTGTGTACATTTTCACATAGTACTTTTTCGAGTATAGGAGTAAATTTTGAACATAACAATCTTTGTAATACGCCAGTTTTTTTATCCGATGTAAATATCTCTCTATATATGGGATAATCGGCAACGAAAGTGAATGATTCAGGTCTAAACTTTCGATTATTTACATCATTTTTTATCTTTAATCCATTCGCTTGCCAATGAAGTTCAAATTCAACTTGACCTGGGCTTTGAGGATTTCTTTGATGTAAATCATATATTATTTCATATATCACATTTAATGTCAGCATAATATTCTGATTTATTAGATAGCGCGAGACAGGAAGCACAACCAAAGAAAGGGCGAACACGTTGTGGTTGAAACAACCCGTGCCGCCGTTGGAGTACCAACAACCCTGCACGGAGTTAAGCAACGAACACCAAAGGTTGCGACCTTTGAGCATTTAATCCCTTTTATTTTTAGTAAATAAATAGGTTTTAGGTATAAATGATACCAATGCTCCTCTATCTTTGTCAGACTGCAATATCCTAATCAATATCGGATATTGGCTTGCCCTTTGTGAGACTATTCCTAAATTTCATCATTTCGCTGTCGATTCTCCCAATCACTTCATATAATTCTACTTTTTGACTACTTACATAAGATGTTTCATCTATTATTTCATTATTTTTTGGTTTCCTTTTTGGAAAATGAATAAGGTTTAGTTCCATCGCAATATCTATATCAATTCTTAAAACCGAGAAATAACCTAAACATTTATCCATATATGTTAATTTATCATCCTTAAATGTAAACGCAAGTATATAAAATGCTAATGATTTTTTACACTCCGTTATCATAGGAGTACCATAAATTGGTCTATATGATTTAGGCATCAAGAACTGCGCTTGATATAATTTCTTAAGTAACCTCTTAAGATTTCTATATATATTACTTTCGTTTATAGTCATAATGTTTCTAAATATGGCGCGGCTATGAAAAACCGCGCCACAAATATAAGAATTAATTTTTAATATTCAAAGAGCGAGACAGGAAGCACAACCAAAGAAAGGGCGAACACGTTGTGGTTGAAACAACC
>JBJEXC010000006.1:0-20928 GCA_051885355.1 Alphaproteobacteria bacterium
AGCTCAGTCGGTAGAGCAAAGGACTGAAAATCCTTGTGTCGGCGGTTCGATTCCGCCCCTCGCCACCATAAAAGGTTGAACTCCCGTTTTTGGGAGTTTTTTTATTTGTGTCGGCGGTTCGATTGTCCTCGCGATAAATCGCTCGTTCGTCTCGTAAGCTTAAAGCATCGCCTTTGGCTCGCATTTAAGCAACTATCGACTCGTCCTCGGGCGTTGCCCTCGTTCGTCTCGTAAGGCTCAACTTCGGACTTTGTCCTTGTTTTGCCAACTATCGACTCCCGCCCCTCGCCACCATAAAAGATTAAACTCCCATTTTTGGGAGTTTTTTATTTGTGTCGGTGGTTGAAAGTTTTTTTTCTTAAAAATTTTCTTTATCTCTTAACATTTTGCTTTTTTTATGCTATAATACTGGGGAATAAAGTAAGGAGAGAGGTTATGATAGGAGAAGGAAACTTCGGCTATAATTCACAAAATGATGATGATATTCAAAATTTTATCCCACGAATCACTGTGATGGGAATTGGTGGGGCTGGCTGTAATGCTGTGGGAAATATGATTTCTCAGGGTATTGATGGTGTTGATTTTGTTGTTGCAAATACCGATGCTCAATCTTTGATGCAATCAAAGGCCCCAAGAAAAATACAACTTGGTAAGCAAACAACTCGTGGATTTGGTGCAGGATCTCGTCCGGAAGTAGGGCAAAGTGCGGCGGAAGAATCGTTAAATGAAATTACTGATGTTATTAAAAATTCTAATATATTATTTCTAACCGGTGGTATGGGTGGTGGAACTGGTAGTGGTGCTATGCCTGTGATTGCCTCTGTTGCAAAGGAAAAGGGAATTTTGACTATTGCAATTATTACTACACCTTTTGATTTCGAAGGGGAAAAGAAAAAGCGTATTGCAAATGAAGCTATTTCAAAACTTATCCCTAATGTTGATTGTGTGATTACTTTGCCTAATCAAAATTTATTTAAGGTTGCGGATAAGCAAATGTCATTTATGAATGCCTTTAAATTATCTGATAATGTCCTTTATGAAGGGGTCAGAAATATTACTGATTTGATTATGAAACCTGGGCTTATTAACCTTGATTTTGCTGATATTAGGGCGGTTATGGAAGGACAAGGTAAAACAATTATTGGAACTTCGGTTCAAAGTGGTGAAAATAGGGCGTTAAAGGCTGTTGAAGGTGCTCTTCTTAATCCTCTTCTTTCTAATGAAACTATAAGTGGGGCGAAGGGTATTCTTGTCAATATTACTGGTAATGCGTCAAATCTTTCTTTGGAAGAAGTTGGTGAGATTATGAATACTATTCGTGCTGGAATAAGTTCAGAAGATACAAATTTTGTATTTGGAACTTGTTTTGATGATTCTATGGGTGACAGTTTAAAGGTTGCAATAATTGCAACTGGAATTGATGGGGCAAGTGTGTCACAAAAGCCAGTGCATAGTGGCTTTGATAGTTTTGCCTCTGAGGTTGCAAAATCTAAGCCTTATTCCTTTGAAGAAGAAAGAAAAGTTGAGGTTAAAAAAGAGGAGCCTGTTGTTAAAGAAGAAGATAATTTAAAAGTTGAGCAGGAGTCAGTTGTAAATCCTGATAAACTTGATAGTTTCTTTGAAACTGGTGATGAAAAGGATATTCAAAGTTTTATTGATGAGGAAGCGGAAAAACTTAACATTGCAAGTAATGTAACAAATGAACTTTTTGCAAATAAGTCAGATAAGATTTCTTCTTCTGATGATGGTGATGATAATCCTGAACCCCCAAAGGGAAAAAAGAAAAATCCTTTGTCATCTTTTTTTGATATGATTGGGGAAAAGGGTAATGATGATACTTTCTTTGATGATGTTGATTTGGGAAAAGATGATGATATTACCTTTAAGAAAGATGAGGAAATTTCTGATAAAAAAGAAGAAGATAATGTTGTTTTTTTAGCAGGTAGTCTTGATACTAAAAATCAAGAAGATAAGCAAATTGATTTGATGGAGATGATTAAGAAGATGGAGGAAACTTTGGAAATACCTGCAATATTTAAAAAAGGTTCTTAAAGATTTATTTTTGCTATTTAGTCCCTTTGATTTTTTCAAAGGGATTTTTTTTATTTACAAATAAAGGAGTTAAATATGATAGAAACAAATATTATAGATAAAAATATGATAGATAGTATTTATGAAAGGTATGTGAATGCCTTAGAAAAGCGTGCTGTTTGGGAAAATTATTGGGAAGAATGTTATGAATATGCTTTGCCACAAAAAAGTGGAATTTTCAAAAATGATAATGGAAGTGTGAAGAAAAATTCGACTGTTTTTGACTCTACTGCTGAATCGGCGGTGGACAGACTTGCAAGTAGTCTTCTTTCACAACTTACACCTCCTTGGTCAAAATGGTTTGGTCTTGAATTTGGTGTTGATATAAGTGATGATGAGGAAAGGGCGGAAAAGGTTCTTCAACTTGAAAATATTGAAAAGATTTTGCAATCGCATTTTGATAGGTCTAATTTTTATGTGGAAGCACATCAATGCTATCTTGATTTAATAACTGTTGGAACGGCTGTGATGTTATTTGAAGAAAATGCAGTTGGTGAAAATTCTGCGTTTAAATTTACTGCTGTGCCTATGAATGAAATTGTTTTTGAAGACAGTGGAAATGGAAAATTGGATAGTGTGTTTAGGCGCTCTAATGTAACTCTTTCCAGTTTGAAGGCAAGGTTTGTAAATAGTGTTTTTGATGAAAGACAGCAGGATATTATTTCAAAAAATGCTGATAAAAAAGTTTATGTGATTGAGGCGGTGGTTCCTCGTATTACATCGACTGGGCAACAAGGGTATAATTATTTTGCCTTTGTTGATGATGTTGATGGAATATTTGGTAGGGATGAGCGAATTGTCCTTAAAACAGGGGTGTTTGCAAATTCGCCATTTATTTGTTTCAGATGGCAAAAGGTAAGTTCGGAAATTTATGGAAGGTCGCCAGTGATGAAGGCTCTTCCTGATATTAAAACTGCAAACAAGGTTGTTGAACTTATCCTTAAAAATGCGTCTATTGCGGTAAGTGGTATTTGGCAGGCGGATGATGATGGAATTTTGAATCCTCAAAATATTACGCTTTCACCTGGAACAATTATACCAAAGGCGGTTGGATCTGCTGGACTTACACCTATTAGAAGTGGGGCTGATTTTGATGTATCGCAACTTGTTCTTTCTGATTTAAGGGCGAATATTAACAGATGTTTGTTGGTGGATCAATTGAATGCTTCGTCTGGTGGTAAAATGACTGCAACGGAAGTGATAGAGCGAATAAATCAAATATCTCGTATTTTGGGTGCTACTTATGGTAGGTTGCAATCGGAGTTTTTGACTCCTGTGATTATTCGTGCGGTTAGCATTTTGAAAAGGCGTGGGGAAATTTCTGATATAATGGTGAATGGGTATGAAGTTGATTTGAAGTATCAATCTCCACTTGCTCAAAATCAGATAGTTCGTGATGCTGAAAATGTTTTAAATTGGATAAAGACTTTGGCGGAATTTGGTGAAGAAGCAATGAGTATTATTGATAAAAAGGCTGTCGCATTGTGGCTTGGTAAAGTATTTGGTGTGTCTGAAAAACTTATTATGTCTTAATTTGAAGGGTTTATTATGGAAGAAGATTTAAGTAAGCCTTTTTTGGCTGGGTTTGATGTCCTTAAAATACCTGTGATTGAAAATGGTGTGCCGACTTGGAAAGAAAAGTTTCCTATTGAGAAAATAGAAGAACTTAAAGTAAGAGTTGGAATTAAAAAATTTTCTTCCCAAATGATGTTGATGCCTATTGATACCAACAAGGGAAGGTTTGATGTTAAAAAGTTGAAATTTTATTCATCAGAACTTCTTGTGGAGGAAAGAAATAGGCTTCTTAATTTTTCAATTAATGGAAGTAAGGTTGTAAGTTGTTCTTGTTGGTGGGATCCGTCCTATGGATCAAGAGGTGGTGATGGAAGTGTGATTTCTGTTGTCTTTATTGATGAAGTGGGGCGATATTATCTTCATGATGTGGAGTATTTATATCATTCTGATAAGGATAAGGAAGAAATTCAGTCGGCGGTTGAACAATGCAGGCAAGTGGGCGAATTTTTGCGTGAAAATCATATACCTTCTGTGTATGTGGAAAGTAATGGCATTGGCAAATTCTTACCGGAATTTTTGAGGGGTGAACTTTCAAAAATGGGGGTAAGTGCAACAGTTGTTGAAAAAACATCTAGGATTTCAAAGAATTTGAGGATTTTAGATGCGTTTGATGTGATTATTTCCGCTGGGTATTTATTTGTTAATGAGAAAGTTAAGGAGACGCCTTGGATTGCGGAGTTTTGTGATTGGGGCGTGGATACAAAATCTCATGATGATGGGCTTGATAGTGTTGCGGGGGCTATTTCTTCGCAACCGTTTAGGCTTCCTACAACTTCTGTTTCTACTGTAAGGGGACGGTATAGTTTGGCTGGAAAAACTTTTAAGATAAAGACTAATTTTGATATAGATTTTTAAATGGACAAATATTTATTGACAAATCGTATTTTTAAGTTTATATTGTAATTATATTTTAATAAAAGAGGTATGATATGAATATGGCTAATAAAAAATATTATATTGTTTTTACAGGATTATTTTTAATTTTTGTAGGTTTTTTTGTGTATTTTATCGATTCGTCTAAAAGAATAGAAAATAAAACAACTCGCTTGACAAAACCTGTTTCTTATTCTGTGGAAACTGTGAAAGTTGTAAAAGTAGTGCAAGCGGAAAAGCCAAATGGTTTGCCTCTTAATTTCGTGTATGAAATTCCTAACTTTGAAAGAAGTATTCCTCATTATTTAGGAACAAAGAGATTTATTGAAGAATTAGATAATTTTCAAATTATTTGCAGTGGTAAAAATTGCAAAAGGCAGGTTTTGACTGGTAAAAATGCAACTACTTCTAACTGTAATAAAAAAAGTAAGGTTAAAATTAAAGTTGTAAGAGGCGATGTTACTTTTTCAAAGAATGATTTAAAGTATCTTAAAAGTAATACTAAGATAGTTGGTGATTTATATATTCGTGATATAAATTTCCTTCAAATTCCGAAAAATTTTGCTGTGATAGGAAATGTTTATGTTATAAATTCTGATGGACTTACTTTTATGGGTAAAAACTTTATTGATGGTAATATTTTTGTTAAGGGTAAGAGCAGTATTAGGGCGCTTCCATACGATGTAAAATTAACTGGTCAAATATTTATTTAATTTCGTTTGTTTTTTAATTGTAAAGGGGTGGTTTTGCCACCTCTTTTTTTATTTATAGGGGGAAATATGGATGAAAATTTAGATGTATTATTAAAAGATAAAAAAGAAAATTTTGATAATATAGAGGTGGATTTTGTAAGGACCTTTAATAGTTCTAGTGGTAAAAAGGTTTTGAAATATCTTATATCTTTAAGTCTTGGTAGATATTTGCCACCTAATGCCACTAATGAAGAACTTCATTATTTGGAGGGGGAGCGTTTCCTTGTATCCTTTATTTTAAATATGATAAAGAAGGGTAAGAATTAATTTTTGTTATTTATATTTTTAAGTGGTATGTTGATAGTATTTAATACTGTTAGTAATTCGTTTTTGGCGGCGATGTGTGAAAGGGTGATTTCTTCTTTACCTATTTCCATAAGGTCAAGTATGGTTAATCCCTTTAAAAACATTTCTCTGTATACAACTCGTTCGCCAATTCCTGATATGTAATTAAATCCAATTTTTTGTTGAAGTAGTTTTAAAATTTGGTCTACTTCGCGTTTGTTTTTTGCATCAATATGTGAAATTCTGTTTCTTAAAACTATCCAACGAAGAGCGGGCTTTCCAAGTTCTTCTCTTTTTTGTTGGATATATCTTATATTGTTGGTGTATTGTGATTCCGATATAATATTTTTTGTATATGGGTCTATGTTTGCAATTACATCAATATCTACTAAACTGTCATTTACAGGAGTGATTAGTATATCTGCATTTTTATGTCCGGCATTTGAAAGATGACTGAATGTTCCGGGGGTATCTATTATGATTATATCGTATTCTTTTTTTAAATCTTTTATTTCTGCGTCAAGTTGTTGTTCGTCCTCGGAAGAACTTTTTTTGTTTGAAAATTGTGATGGAGTTACTACCAAATGCTCTGGCATAGGGAGAGTTAATTTATTGTCATTTGCATAGCGAATTCTGTTTTCTATGTAATGGGTAAGGGTGCCTTGACGACCATCTAAATCAATGGTTGCAACTTTGTAGCCTGCGTATAGATAAGCAACGGCCAAGTGGATTGACATAGTGGATTTTCCACTGCCTCCTTTTTCGTTTCCAACGACTATTACATACGAATTATCACTCATTTCCTTTTCTCCGTTTGATATTATACTATTTTTTTTAGTCAAAATAAAGTGGTTTGTGATTTTTTTTTGCAATTTTTATTTTATTTGTATATACTTTTGTATATGCACCCATAGCTCAGTTGAATAGAGTGTTGGTTTCCGGAACCAAAGGTCAGAGGTTTGAATCCTCTTGGGTGCACCAAAGAAACTAAGTTATAATAGAGAAAAGATTTTGCATAATGTGAGTGAAACGACCGTGGACATTTCGCAATAGATAAAATGCAACAACAATACATAACTCAAAGTCTGTGGTGGAACACCCCTTACCCCCCCCCCTGGGGGTGTTCCACAAAACCTGTCGGTTTTGAAGATTGAGGAAAGAAAAATGTGGTCAGCACAATGTGAATGTGGATGCGACTTGTAGGGCGGAGGGTGACCGTCTACTGACTTAGAAATTAAGTAAGGGATGAGAGTAAAATATTTCTTGACATTTTTTTTAATTTGTTTATTATAATACCTAATATTAATTGAGTATGGAGTTTTATAATGAAACTTGTAGATATGGAATATAGGGATAAATATATTGATGCTGCTATTAAAGTTTATAAAAGGGTTCTTCCTGAACTTAAAAATGCGGTTGCTGGTGAATATCCTATAAATAAGGGATTTCGTCTTTTACTTCAAGAATATCAAACAAAAGTTTTCAATAATGATGCTCAAATTGAATGGCACAGAAAAAATCATGATGTATTTATAGTTGTAGATGGTGAAGAGTTGGCTTTTGGTATAGAACAAGGGGCTTTAAATCTTGATAATAAATTTGATGAAAAGGAAGATATAGGTTTTGTATCTGTTGTTCCATATAAAATTGACTTTGGAATATTACCATTTATTAAATTTGGAGCAAATGATGTTTTACATTTTGAACCAAATGATTTGCATATTTCTCAAATCGCAATGAATGGTAAATCTGAAAAAGTTAAGAAATGTTGCTTTAAAATTGTTGATGGACATAATTGTAATGTTTCTTTTGAAGAAATTGAAATGCTTAGAAAATCATTAGAAGAAAATAAAGTTAAAAAACAAATGGATTTTGATGTTGCAAATGCACTTTTAGGTAGACAAGGTAGATAATTTTAAATAATTTTGTTTGTCTTCATCTTATATTTAATATATAATTAGCATTATGAATGAAGATTGTTTTAATATTGCAGGATTTACTAAATATCCAACAGATATATCGTGTTGTATTCCTCGAATGGGATTGGCTCAATGGTTAAAAGGATGTAACATTCCGGATGCCTTGATTTATTATGGTTTGGATAGTGATGTTGAATTTATGAAATTATTTGATGATGTTTGGCAAAGGGTTTTGCAAAGTGATGAATTGCAATATGTTATTTATAGTATATCAAATTATTTATTTGATAATGATAAGTTACCTTTGTGGCATAAGTTTGAACGGGATGTTATTGATATGTTGCCTGCTGTGATAATTCTTTCAGGTTGGAAGCGACATATTAGAAATATGGAAAATAAAAAGTTTGATATAAATCAGATAGAATTTAATAAGGAAGAGTTAAAAAATACTTTAACAAAGGGTATGAGGGTTTATGGTAAATCCGGTATGCTTATATCTCAAATGATATGGGCCAGTATATTACTTAATGCAAACCTTGTAAAGTTGGGGTGTTTGCAATATGAAACTAAAATAGCGGATGATAAACATTTGTGTGATAAAATATCAATTGGAGATACTATTGTTGCAATTCATATTCCTAATAGAGCTTTATTTACTTCTGATGTCGTAGAAAAATCTATTAAAATGGCAAGGAAATATTTTGGTTTAAAAATGCAATTTATATGTGATTCTTGGTTGTTAGGTAAGCAACTGGGTAATTATATAAAGGCTGATAGTAATATTGCTGGTTTTCGTCGTTATTTTCGTATAATTAAAAGAGGAAATTCCGAATCTGTTTATAATTTTTTATTTAATAATGCTGATGATAATCCAAATATATCTGATTTATCAGAGGAAACATCTTTGCAAAAATCAGTTAAAAGGGCTATGTTGTCTGGTGTTCATTTTTATGATGCGATAGGAATTATTGATTTCTAATAATACAGATTCTTTTTATAAAAAAATTTTTTAACTTTAAATATGTATATTTAATATCTTGATTTTACTATGTTTGAAAATTTTGTTTGAAAAAATGAAAAAAAGTTGTGGAAATTTCAAAAATATACTATATATTTGTTTTTGTAAGGTAAATTTTAAATTATAAGGAGTTAAAAAATGGAAGAAATTATTTTCCCTAATAAAATAAGATTATTAAGAAAAATGGCTGGAAAATCTATGCAAGATTTGGCAGATCAACTTGGGGTTAGTTTGTCTGCGATTTCCAAAATTGAAAAGGGATATAGAAAAATTGACCAAGAGCAAATGATGATTGTTGCGAACTTCTTGGGCTGTGCTATGACTGATATTTTTATTTCCGAAGATGAAGAAGACGAAGCTATTCTTATGGCTTGGAAAAAGGAAATTGAAAGACGCGTTCAACTTAATCAAAATAATGGACTTAAAATTTTTGGTGCTGGATTAAGACTTATTCGTAGCAACAAAGATATGACTTTGATGGAAGTGGCGGAGGCCGCTGGTCTTACTCTTTCTGTTTATCATAGAATTGAAATAGGTCAACGCGAAATTTATGAACAAGAACTTTTCAATATTGCTCGTGCTTTGGGTATGACTACTAAGGAAGTTTTAACAAAAATTTATGAACTTAAAAAAGATGGAAGTCTTGACAGATTTATAAATGCAAATAACAATCCTATTGATTCTATTGCAAAGATGAGTGACATTCTTAAAACAACAGAAAATGTTTATACTCCTTCTGGTGTTGTGAAATTTAATAAAGTGCTTGTTTATTCAAAAACTTTGGAAAATGGTAATATGATTGTTGATAAAGCAAACAAGGATTATATCGTTTATCCAGTAAGTGATAAAAAAGTTGAAAATATTTATGCTTTGGAACTTTCAAGCAGAAGACTTGGCAATATAATTCCTATGCGTTCTATTCTTTTTGTTGATGGTAATCAAGCAGTTAGAAGTGGGGATATTGCTGTTCAAGTTCTTAAAGATATGGAAGAAAAAATGGAAATTCGTTTTGTATCTGTAAGAGAAGATATTGACGGTAAGTTTTATGGTGTTATGTTCAATCCAGATGAAAAAATTGAACTTAATTCAAATGAACTTAGCAAACTTCAAAGAGTTGTGCTTATTTCTATGAATTAGTTTTATTACATTTGAGGGGGAGAGAAGTTGTGATATGCAATTTCTTTGGAATATATGGCAGAGAATGAGAAAAATAAAGTAAATTTTACCGAATTTCAGGCAAAAGAAAGGGCTATTGCGGTTGGGAAAAAGTATCTTAACCTTTTTCACCAACTTCATGTAATTACTGCTGGTTTGACTGTTTTAAACAAAGAGTTTATTGCTCTTCCTGATGATGTGGTGGAAATTTTGCCGGAACTTGCTGGTGGGGCAAAATTCAGACAGCATATACAAAATCTTAAAGATGGTATTACGCCGATTGATAAGATTGATTTTGATTTGCTTCCTTTTGGACCAGAGGTTTTTGATGATAAAAAGTTACTTGAAAAATATGTGCAATATGATACCCATCAGGTGGGAAAAGTTGCGCGTGAGGAAAGAAAAACTTCATCTGTGAAAAAAGAGGAGGTTGTTGTAGAGCAAGTTACTGATGCGGATGTTTCAAGTGATTTAGCAAATGACAATGCGAAGATTATTTTTGATTTATTAAGAAAGTTTCAAAATAATCCAAAGGAGTTGGAAGCCTTTAAATCAAAGGAGGAAGTTCGTGATTTTGGTCCGGAATGGAAATCAAAAATTTCTGATTTGATTAGTAAGTCGAATGTCCCTGATAAGGCGAATTTGAAAAAGGTTTTTGATGGGCTTTGTGTGTTTGATTATGCTTTGAATATTTGGCAAGAGGCAGTTGGTTTGGTGAAAAATCCTAAATTAAAAAGCAAAGAAGAAATTTCCTCTAAACTTCCTGAATATAAAAAGTATTTGAATATGTTTGGGGCAGGTGGAAAAAGTTTGTATGAAAAAGTTGAGGCTTTAACAAAATAAGGAATTGATATGAGTTTCATGCAAAAATTTATTAAGAAAAAAGTTAGTATTCAAGATGTCTTATCGGCTTTGGAAAATTTTTCTAATGACACAAAATCTTTGAATGAAATTTCTCGAATTGCGTCATCATTTTTTGGCACAAATTGGAAGTTTAATTTAGAACTTTATATAAGCACTATGGATAAAAAGGATAAAGATAAGTATTTACCAATAATCCGTAATGTTTTAACTTTTGATAAAGCGGTTTCTCTTTGGATGGTGGCACAACAAGTATTAAAGGGTGCAAGACCTATGAATGCCGATATTATGAAAAATATTGATGAGTATGAGGAATATTTGCCTAAGTTCGGTGTGGAAGGGGTAAGGCTTCTTGAAAAATTAAAGGAAAAGTTTAATCTTTCTGATGATGTGGTTGTTTTGGAAAAGAAAGTTGAAGATATGCCTGAACCAAAAGAAGAGGTTAAAGAGGAGGTTGTTGAAAATATTGAGGAGACTCCTAAGCCTGATAAAATCTTAAAAAAGGTTTCAAGTAAAGAATTGGAAGAAGGAGTTTTTGTTAAACTTCCAAAAAAAGAAGAGCCCGTTGTTGTTAAGGAAGAGGTGGAAGTTGAAAGTGTTGTTCCTGTTGAAAAAGTTGAGGAGAAGGTTTCTGATGATGCTTCTTCTTGGGAGATTTCAAATTTTGTGAAGGTTTATGGGTTTGTGTCGCAACTTCGTGAAGTAATGTCTGCTATTTCATTATTTAAAAATGCCACTTCGTTGGAGGAATATCCTTACTATGGCTTTATTGTTGATGTGATAGATTATCTTGTTTTACAAGGAGAAAAGATTTTATCCAATCAGCCGGAAGAAGTTATACTTAAATATTTTAAGGGTGGAAAGAAGGAATTGGAGGAGATTGTTGTCTTTTATAAAAAGCAAAAACAGGAAGAAGTTGTAATTTCTAATCCATCTGAAAATGGCGAAAACGAAGAAAAATAGAGGTGTTTAAATTTTTGCTGGTATTTATTGAAAATACAATATAAAATACTTTTTAAGTGAGGTAAAAGTGAAGTTAAAAAAGTTTATATATATAGTCAGTTTAATTTTTATGTCTTCCTGTTCTGATGATTTTGGAAATAATGGGGTAAATGTTCCTTATGTGGTTGATAATACTTCATACGATATAAAGGTGAATGACTTTGTTCCTGTGTTTGATAAATTACCATCAAGGACACTTGAAAATGTAGAAAAGTTTAATTTGGAAACTCCTCTTAGGTGTGAGGTGGATTGGGATTCTCAATCTATTATTTCTGTGCAACCTTTTGCAAGGCGTGATTTCTTCTTAGAAAGGGTTGATAAGGGTGATGTGCTTCCTGTGTTAAAGGTGGAAAATTTATCATTTGAAAATAAACCAGTTGATGAGGTGTTAAGAACTCTTCTTAAAAATACTGGAATACAGGTTTATGCAACTGATGGTTTTTATAAAAAAATATCGCAAAGTGAAATCAGTGGTGATTTAACAAAGGTTGTTGATTTGATTGCTTCTCTTGGTAATGTATATTATTCCTATGATAACAGGATAAAGCGACTTACACTTCGTAAGTATGCAAAGTGGAATTTGCATGTGCCACTTTCGGCTGATGTTATTCTTGCGATGGAAGATTCTCTTCGTGGCGCGGATATTGATGATATAGTTGTTGATTGGCAAGATAAGGTTATTATATTTCAAGGTGATGTTGTTGTTGAAGACAAGGTCAGAAATATTGTAAATAAGTTTTCAATAGAAAATTATCTTCTTGCGTTTGATATTGATGTTTATCGTGTTTATCCTAGGGCTTTGGATAATTCGATTATTTGGATGAATATATTGGAGGCGTTTAATCCTGGTTCTATAAAACTTTCTCAAAAGGGTGTGATTGGGCGTGCGCTTGTTGTTTCATCTAATTTCAATCGTGACAGTTTGTATGAATTTTTGAAGCCACAGGCAAATACTGTGTTAGTTTCAAGTGGAACTTTTATTACTCCTGACAGATGGCAGGGTAGGTTTGATATTGGTAGATGTGGTCGTGAAGTTCGTCTTGAAACGGATCTTAATATTTTAACTCAGGCTCAATTCTATCCGAATGATAAAAATGTTGGTAAGATTGATTCTACTATTGTGCTTAGAACTTCTAATGGTGATATTGCAAAATATACTGTGCCAAGCAGGCTTGGTGATAATATTTTGATTATTGGTATTCCAACGCAATATTTTGTTGAGGGAAAGGAAACTATTATTCCACCTAATGCTGAGTTGGTTGTGTTAGTAAGTCCTAGAATTATAAAGATTGTTCATCCTTTGGAAGATAAATAAAGGTTCGTTTATGTTTATTAAATATTTTGAATTTTTGGTTGCTTGGCGATATTTAAAATCGAAAAGAAAAGATGGTTTTATTTCAATAATTTCTTGGCTTTCACTTATTGGGATTACTTTGGGCGTGGCAACACTTATCATAGTTATGTCTGTTATGAATGGGTTTAGGGAAGAAATGCTTTCTAAAATTCTTGGTATAAATGGGCATGTTACTGTGATGTCTTCGTTTGTGCGTGAATTTGAAAATCCGGATAGGGTTATTGGAAAGATTACTTCCTCTGATTTGTCATCTTATATAAAAGATGGTGATTTTATTGTTCCTATTATTGAAGAGCAAGTTATGATGTCGTCCGAGGGTGTTTCTATGGGTGGAATGTTAAGGGCTATGAGTGTTGAGGATATGGTGAAGTTATCACCTACATTTAAAAGTGTGTATGGGCTTGATATGGAAGGAAATGAGTTTCCTCGATTGGAACGCGGTGATGTGGTTATTGGGTATCAACTTGCGAATAAACTTGGTATTGATATTGGTGATGAAATAACCTTGACTACTGCAAGGGGGAATATTACAGCGTTTGGAACTGTGCCACGGATTAAATCTTATCGTGTGGGGGCAGTGTTTAATACTGGAATGTCAATTTATGATTCTGGGTTTGTGTTTATGCAACTTGATGATGCGCAATTATTTTTTGATTTGGAAAATAAAATTTCTCATATAGAAATATTTTTGAATAATCCAGATGATTCAGTTGTGTTTGTGGATAAGGCAAAAAGTGTGATTACTCCTGCATTTAGGGCGTATACATGGCAAAGTCAGAATTCGTCGTTTGTATCTGCGCTTAATGTAGAAAGAAATGTGATGTTTTTAATTTTAACTTTGATTATTTTGGTTGCCTCATTTAACATAATTTCTTCGCTTGTGATGTTGGTGAAGGAAAAATCCCATGATATTGCTGTGTTTAGAACTATTGGTGCAAGTAGAGGTGAGGTTATGAAAATCTTTTTTATAGCAGGAAGTTTTATTGGTGTTGTTGGAACATTTTGTGGGGTGATGCTTGGTCTTCTTATCAGTTTTAATATTGAATGGGTAAGGCAAGTTTTCCAAACATTGACAGGGACAAAGTTATTTCCTGATGATGTATATTTTTTAACTGAACTTCCATCAAAGGTGGAATATAGTGAGGTGTTATGGGTTGTTGGAATGGCACTTATAATTTCATTTTTGGCGACACTTTATCCTTCACGAAAGGCGGCAAAGCAAGAACCTATTGATGTATTAAGGTATGAATAAAATGGAAGATAAAATTGTTTTGGAATTAAGGGGGCTTAATAAATCTTTCAATCAAGGTGAAAGCAAGATTGTCATACTTAAAGATGCTTCTTTTTCAATTAAAAAGGGGGAAATTGTTGCGCTTATTGGACCATCGGGGACTGGAAAATCGACACTTCTTTATACTGCGGGACTTCTTGATAAAGCGGACAGTGGGGATGTAGTTATTGATGGAAAGGTTACATCAAAGTTAAATGATAATCAGAAAACCAAATTAAGGTGTAAAAAAATTGGTTTTGTTTATCAGCAACACAATTTATTTTCGGATTTTACAGCAGGAGAAAATGTGATGTTGCCTTTGTTGATTAATGGTGTGAATAAAGGGTGTGCGTTGGAAATTGCGAAATCTCATTTGGATAAAATGGGACTAAGTAACAGGATTAATCACAGACCGGCGGAACTTTCCGGTGGTGAGCAACAAAGGGTTGCTATTGCAAGGGCTTTGGCAAATTCTCCTATGCTATTGTTGGCGGATGAGCCAACTGGAAATCTTGATCCATATAATTCAGAGACTGTTTTTGAAAACTTATTGTCGCGTGTAAGAAATGATAATATGACTGCATTTATTGCGACACACAATCCTATACTTGCAAAAAAAATGGATAGAAAAATTGCTCTTGTCGATGGGAAATTAGTTGATATTGATTTAAAAGAAAATGTTGAAATTCTTGAAAATTCTCCTATTGGCAGAAAGATTCTTGAAGCCTTTAAATAATGCTTGACTAAAAAATATTTTAGTTTATATTCTATATATAATTAATTTTGAGGTTCCTATGATTAAAAATCGTATCTATACAAATGATGAAGTAATTAAATACAATAATACTTTTCCTGGGTTAGGTTATATTCCTATTTTTGTTCCTATAAATGATTTTAGTTCTAAATTTTTTCATTTTAAGGGTGTGTTAAAAAAGTTATCAAATGAAGATATTTCTGTTATTAATTTTTTTAAGGGAAAATTGTTTAAGCCAGAAGATTTTAAGCGAGTTGAAGGTAAATTGAATGGGTATAAGTATGTTATTTCTCATACTAATGTTTTAGATAGAAGTAAGGATTTGTTGAGTATAAGGTTATTAAGTAAGATTGTTAGATTGAAAGATGAAGAATTAGATGATTTATTTCTAAAGGCAGAAAAGTCCTTTAAAAATGAGAGGCATTCTTTATTAAGGGAAACTTCTGGTTTTAGATCACGATAAGTTTTATTTAGTTAAATCAAAAATTTCACCGCGAATTTCATCAAGACCAGTTCCGTTTTCGGCGCTGGTTGCTATTATTGTTGGGTGCATTGCAGGATGTTCGTTATATATAAGTTGTGTTTTTTCCTTTATATCCTCCAATTCTTTTGATGAAATTTTATCTGTTTTTGTAAGGATTATTTGGTAGTTGACTGCTGCAATGTCGAGCATTTTCATCATATCTATATCGACGTTTTTTACACCCTGTCGCGAATCGATTAATAAAAATACACGACGAAGTTGTGCGCGTCCCTTTAAGTAAGTATTTACATTGTCGTTCCAGTTTTTTACCACCACCTTTGGAGCCTTTGCAAATCCATACCCAGGAAGGTCAACAATCATTATTGTATCTGGTATATTGAAAAAATTAAGTGTTTGTGTTCGCCCTGGGGTTGATGATGTTTTTGCAAGGTTTGGGGTAGAAAAAATTGCATTTATAAGTGATGATTTTCCCACATTGGAACGTCCTATGAATGCTATTTCAGGAAGGAATGTTGCGGGAATATCAAAAACGCTTGGAAAACTTCCTACAAAAGTTGGTTTATTTTTTAAAAATTCTTTTAGTTTCATATAACACCTATTTGATACATTTTTGTTGTATGATGCTTAAGATATTATTTACTGTCCAATATAAAATCAAACCGCTTGGAAGTCCTGCAAACATAACTGTGAAAATTAGTGGTAAGAATTTCATAATTTTTGCTTGTGTTGGGTCAGTGGACATTGCTGGCTGTAATGCCTGTTGGAAATACATAGTTATTCCCATAATTACTGGCAATATTCCTATATGTGGAAGCCATATCCAAGGTTCGAATGGTAAAAGTCCAAAGAGGTTGAAAATTGTTGTTGGGTCTGGTGCTGATAAATCCTGTATCCAACCAAAGAATGGTGCCTGTCTCATTTCTATGGAGATGACGAGGGATTTATAAAGTGCTAAAAATACTGGAATTTGCAAAAGTAATGGAAGACAACCGGAAAGTGGGTTGACACCACTTTTTTTGTAAAGCATTGCAAGTTCTATATTCATTTGTTGTTTGTTGTTTGCATATAGGGTTTGAATGCGTTTCATTTCTGGTTGCATCTTTTTCATTTTTTCCATACTTTTGAATGATTTTTGTGCGATAGGGAAAAGTATTGCGCGAATCATTATTGTGAAAAGTATGATTGCTAAGCCGAAATTACCTGTTAGTGTATCAAGCCATTTAAGTATTATTGTGAATGGTTTTGAAAGGATATAGAAATATCCATAGTCAATTACCAAGTCGAATTTTGGGATTGAAAATTCCTTTTCGTATTTGGAAATTATTGATGAAACTTTTGCACCTATGTATATTTGAGATGTGATTTCTTCTGATTTGCCGTGTTCAATTGTGACTATATCGCGGACATAATCTGCTTGGAATTGTTTATAGTTAGTTTTTGATTGTGGTGTTGGAATTTCTTGGCCTTGAAGTTCTAATACACGCGCTGTGAATGGAGTGTTTTGGTTTGGGATTAGGACTGTCATAAAGTAATCTGAACCGAATCCTAGCCAGCCATTTTTTGATGAAAATTCGGATGTTTTTTCTTTGGTTATTTTGTTGTAAGTGTGTTCTTCTAATGTTCCATCTAAGAATCCAACGAATCCTGTGTGTGATGATTTTGGTGCCTCATACATATTGTGGGATTGGACTACTCTTGCATAAGGGAAAAGTTCAAGATTTTCCTTTGAATTGTTTATTACTTTATCTTTGACTGTTAACATATAATTTTCATCAAATGATAAATCGCGAATGAAATTAACACCGTTTTTATTAGTCCAAGAAAGGGAGATAGAGTTATTTGTTTTTGATAGAACTTTCCAGTTTGTTTCCTCTGTTGGAATAAGGTTTTCATCAGGGTCGTTTGATAGGAATCCTAATTCGACATAGGAGGATTTTTCATCTGATTTTGTTTCATTGCTTATGTATTTTAAAAGTTCTATGTTTTTAGAGTCGGGATTTATAGTTTGTTTATATTTTTTTAATATTACATCATCGATTCTTAAACCTACACTGTTAAAATTACCTTTTAGGCTTTCTGTTTCAAATGGGATAAGGTTTCTTTTTATTATTTTTTGTTTTGTTTGTGGGATGTTGATGTTTTTATTTTCCTCTTTTTTATTTCCGAAAAGAAGTTGCAAAATCATAAAAACAAAAAGAACATATATGAATGTTTTGAAAAAGTTTGGTTTTTGTTTTGTTGGTGTTATATTTTTTTCCATTTATTTCTCCTTTGATTTTTGTGGTGGAAGATCAAGTCCGCCCTTTGAAAATGGATTACATTTTAAAATTCGTTTTATTATTAAGTAACTTCCCTTTAATATACCAAAATTTTTTAAAACTTCAATAGAATAATCGGAGCAACGAGGATGAAATTTGCAATGGTATCTTCCTCCTATTACAGGGGAGATAAATGTTTGGTAGATTTTAACCAAAAAAATTGCAAAATTTGTAAGTATTTTATTTATCATAGATATAAATGTAATAATTAAAATTGGATTTTACAAGTGGTTATTTTTCTTTTCTGCTTCTTTTAAAATATCTGATAATTTTAAGTTTAGGGCGTCTGCTATTTTAAGACAAAGAAATAGTGTGGGTTTTGTGATTTTTGCTTCCAAATGCCCGATAGATGTTCTGTGGACGCCAGCAAGTAGCGCAAGTTTTTCATGTGAAATTCCTCTTGCTATTCTTTCGCGTTTTAAAATATCTATAACACTGTTTAATATTTTTTCTGTATCTTTTATCATATTTATAATATAGAAAAGATTTGACTTATTATATAGGATATAATAATATCAGATATTATAATATCATAGGAGAATAAGTGCCTATTATGAGAAGGTCTTTGTTATTTATTATTGTTGGGGGATTTTTGGCTTCCTGTATAGAAATTTCCCCGACACCAAAAGTGAGAACAGTTAGTTTTGAGCAAATGAAGTGTGTTTCTGCTTATGAAACTTTTTTAATAAAGAAGTGTAATTATGCACAAAATAAAAGATTATGTTATAATGATTATTTAGCAAGTATGAAAAATTCAATTTATGAACATTGTGGTGTTGAAATTAAAGATTGACTTTTTCAATTTCAATAGTTTTTTCAAATATTGAGTATGCTTGTTGCCTATAACTTTCAGTTATATCTGTGATGCCAAAGAATCTTTCACCATTTTTTGATAAATTTGCTTCAATTTCAGGGTGGTTTTGTAGGTATGTGATTATTTTTTGAGGAATTATTTCGTCTTGGGAAATTATATCAATTTTTCTTTGAAGGATAAATTCTGCCTCTTTTTTTATAATATCCTTGTAATGTGGATAATGGGTACAACCTAGGATTATTGCCTCTATGTCTTTGTCTTTGAAAGTTCTGATATAATCTTGAATTATAGGAAGGGCATATTTGTCCCCGTTATTTTCAATTAAAGGGACAAGGAGAGGTGCAGGGGTTGAGTATAGTTTAATATCCTTGTTTAATTTTCTTAATTCCTGACCGAATACATCGGATGCAACTGTGCCATTTGTTGCAAGAAGTCCGATTGATTTATAATTATTTTCAATAACAGTTTCAATGGTTGGTATTACAACACCTAAGATTTTTCTGTTTGGGAAATTTTCCTTTAGATATTCTTGTTGAAGGCGTCTTAGAGCAGCAATGCTTGCGGTGTTACAAGCAATTATTATCAGTTCACAGTTTTGATTTTTGAAAAGGTAGTCAACGCAATTTTTTGTAAAGTTATATATAGTTTCTTTTGAACGAGAACCATAAGGGACATGGGCTGTGTCACCTATGTATGAGAAGTTATATTCTGGCATGGTTTCAATTATTGATTTTGTAATTATAAGTCCGCCAAGTCCGCTGTCAAATAAACCTATATTCATTTTTTACCTTAAAATTTTAAGGGAGGATATTTCCTCCCTTTTTCTACTTTGTTGATTTTGTTTTTCTTTTTGTTTTAGGTTTGCTTTCTTTTTCAGTTTTTTCTTCGGACTTTGTTTCACCGCTTTCTTTCTTTTTTGCTTGTTTTATAGAAAGTCTGTTTTTGCCGTCCTTTATTTCTGTTAAAAGAACACGAACCTTTTGACCTACCTTTAATACATCTTCTATCTTTGATGGTTTTTCGTCTTGGATTTCAGTTATGTGGACCATACCGTCGTTGTTGCCAAGGAATGTTACAACGGCACCGAAGTCCATTATTCTTGAAACTGTTCCATCATAGATTTGACCAACTTCTGGTTCAATACAGATTTCGTTAATTATGTCGATTGCGGTTTGAATTTCTTCTTGGGTTGTTCCTGCGATTTTTACAAGACCGTTATCTTCTATTTCAATTTTGGTATTGGATTTTTCACAGATACTTCTTATCACATTACCACCGCTTCCGATAATATCACGAATCTTTTTAGGATTTACATGCATTTCAAATATTGTTGGTGCGTATTTTGAAAGTTCTGTGCGTGGGGAAGAAATAGCCTCTGCCATTTTGCCTAGGATATGTTCTCTTCCTGTATGAGCCTGAGAAAGTGCTTGTTTCATAATTTCAAATGTGATTGAAGTTATTTTTATATCCATTTGAAGGGCTGTGATACCATTTTTAGTTCCAGCAACTTTGAAGTCCATATCGCCAAGGTGATCTTCGTCGCCCATAATATCAGAAAGGATTGCGAATTTGTCGCCTTCTTTGATTAAGCCCATTGCGATACCAGCAACAGGAGCCTTCACAGGGATACCTGCATCCATCATAGCCAAACTTGCCCCACAAGTTGTTGCCATAGATGAAGAGCCGTTTGATTCTGTGATGTCAGACACTACACGGATTGTGTATGGGAATTCTGCTTCTGTTGGAAGCATTGCATGGTTTGCACGCCATGCGAGTTTTCCGTGTCCTATTTCACGACGACCTGGGGAACCGAGTTTTCCTGTTTCACCAACGGAGAATGGAGGGAAGTTATAGTGTAACATAAATCTTTCTCCACGAACACCGTTTAGGTCATCTTCTAATTGTTCGTCATCTTTGATACCTATTGTTGCGGATACTAATGCTTGGGTTTCACCGCGTGTGAATAAGGCTGAGCCGTGGTTTCTTCCAAGGATACCGACTTCGCATTTGATAGGGCGGATTGTTGTTGTATCACGACCATCAATTCTTGGTTCACCTTTTAGAATTGCAGTTCTCATAATTTCGGCTTCTAAATCAGAAAAAACTGTTGGTGCGATTTTTAATGATACTTCGTCATCTTCTGATATTGATGCGATTGCTTTTTCTTTTATTTGTGCAATTTTGTCAGCGCGTTCTTGTTTTGCCTTTATTGTATAGGCTTTCTTTAATTCTTTACCTATTAAGGATTTGAATGATTCCATTAATGTTTCGTATTCGGCTGGGCGTGCTGGGATTTCCCATTTTTCCTTTCCAACTTCTTTTGCCATAGTTTTTATAAGTTTGATTATTGGTTGGAATGATTTGAAACCTGCTTCTACAGCACCGAGCATAACATCTTCTGAT
>JBJEXC010000007.1:0-3885 GCA_051885355.1 Alphaproteobacteria bacterium
CTGGTGTTAGATATCACATTATCCGTGGTGTTCTTGATACACAAGGTGTTGCAAACAGAAAACAAGGTCGTTCACTATACGGCGCTAAAAGACCTAAATAAAATTTAAGGAGTTATTATGTCAAGAAGAAAGAAAGCTGATAAACGCGTTATCAATCCAGATCCAAAATATGGAAATCTTTTAATTTCTAAATTTATGAACTATTTAATGGTTGATGGTAAAAGAACTGTTGCTAGTGGCATTATGTATCAAGCATTAGATACAGTTAAATCAAAAACAAAAAAAGATGAACTTGAACAATTTATTGAACTTGTTGATAAGGTAAAACCTGCACTTGAAGTTCGTTCTCGTCGTGTTGGTGGTGCAACATATCAGGTTCCAACAGAAGTTCGTCCTGCAAGACGCGAGGCTCTTGCTATCCGCTGGATTATTGAAGCAGCAAGAAAACGTGGTGAAAAAACTATGGCAGAAAGACTTTCTGGCGAATTTATGGATATTCTAGGTGGAAACAGTGCTTCTTTGAAAAAGAAGGCTGATGTTCATAAAATGGCAGAAGCAAACAAGGCTTTCTCTCATTTCAGATGGTAATTTAAGAAAAGGAATAAGGATATTATTATGGCAAGGACTACTGCATTAGAAAATTACAGAAATATTGGTATCATGGCTCATATTGATGCTGGTAAAACTACAACATCAGAACGTATTTTGTATTACACAGGTAAAACCCACAAAATAGGTGAAGTTCACGAAGGTGGCGCAACTATGGACTGGATGGAACAAGAACAAGAACGTGGTATCACAATTACTTCTGCTGCAACAACTTGCTATTGGAAAGAACACAGAATTAACCTTATCGACACCCCAGGGCACGTTGACTTTACTGTAGAAGTTGAACGTTCTCTTCGTGTGCTTGACGGTGCTGTTGCTGTTTTTGAAGGTGTTGCTGGTGTTCAGCCACAATCCGAAACAGTTTGGCGTCAGGCTGATAAATATAAGGTTCCTCGTATCTGCTTTATTAATAAAATGGACCGTATCGGTGCAAACTATGAATATTGTGTAGGAACTATCCGCGACAGACTCGGTGCAAACGCTGTATCTCTTTGCTTAGCAATAGGTGCAGAGGCTGATTTTAAAGGTATCGTTGATTTAGTTACTATGAAGGCTCTTGTATGGCATTCTGAAGATATGGGCGCTTCTTATGATACACTTGAAATCCCTGCTGAATTAAAGGAAAAGGCTGAAAAGGCTCGTGCTGAACTTCTTGATGCTGTTGTTGAATTTGATGACAAAGCAATGGAAGATTATTTAGAAGGTAAAGAACCAGATGTAGAAACACTTAAAAAATGTATCCGTAAGGGAACTCTTGCAATGAAAATTTTCCCTGTATTCTGCGGTTCTTCTTTTAAAAACAAAGGTGTTCAATACTTACTTGATTGCGTTGTTGATTACCTTCCTTCACCTGCTGATATTCCAGCTATAAAAGGAACTAATCCAAAAACTGATAAAGAAGATGAAAGACATCCAACAGATGATGCTCCTTTCTCTGCTCTTGCTTTCAAAATTATGAATGACCCATTCGTTGGTTCTCTTACATTTACCCGTGTTTATTCTGGTAAATTAGAGGCAGGTTCTTATGTTTATAATTCTGTAAAGGATAAAAAGGAACGTATCGGTCGTATGATTTTGATGCACTCAAATAACAGACAAGAAATAAAAGAGGCTTATGCTGGTGACATTATAGCTCTTGTTGGTTTAAAAGATACAACAACTGGTGATACTCTTTGCGATGAATCAAAACCTATAATCCTTGAAAAAATGGATTTCCCAGATCCTGTTATTGAAGTTGCTGTTGAACCAAAAACAAAGGCTGATGTTGAAAAGATGGGACTCGCTTTACAAAAATTGGCAGTAGAAGATCCATCATTTAAGGTTGCAACTGATCAAGAATCTGGTCAAACAATTATTAAAGGTATGGGTGAACTTCATCTTGATATTATCGTTGACAGAATGAAACGTGAATTCAAAGTTGAAGCAAATATCGGTGCTCCACAAGTTGCATACCGTGAAACAATTTCTCAACCTTATACAGTTGAATATACACATAAAAAACAATCTGGTGGTTCTGGTCAATTCGCTAAGATTAAAGTTTTACTTGAACCATTAAAGGCTGGTGAAGGTTTCAAATTTGAAAGTCAAATAGTTGGTGGTAATGTTCCAAAAGAATATATCCCAGGTGTTGAAAAGGGATTTACAATTGCAAAGGAAACTGGTGTTGTTGCTGGTTACCCATGCACAGACTTTAAAGCGACTTTAGTTGATGGTGCATACCATGATGTTGATTCTTCTGTGCTTGCATTCGAAATCGCTGCTCGTGCTGCTTTCCGTGAAGGTATCCCACAAGCAAAACCAAAACTACTTGAACCTATTATGAAAGTTGAAATAGTAACTCCAGAAGAATATATGGGTGATATTATTGGTGATATCAATTCTCGTCGTGGTCAGGTTGGTAATATGGGAAATGAAGGTAATGCAAGAATAATTACCGCTATGGTGCCACTTGCAAATATGTTTGGTTATGTTAATACATTAAGATCTATGTCACAAGGTCGTGCTCAATACACTATGGTATTTGATCACTATGCTGATGTTCCATCTAATGTTGCTGAAGAAATAAAGGCTAAAAAGGCATAACTTATATAGCAAAGTTTATAGTGTTTTACTTTGCAAATAAAGAAAAATGAAAATTATTGAAAATAATACTTGATTTTCTATTATTTTTCATTTAGTATCTTAAAACACTTTTGTGCTATTTGTAAAAGTTAATAAGGAATGAAAGAAAATGATAAATTCTAATATAAGAATTAGATTAAAGGCTTTTGATCATCAGGTTCTTGACGAATCTGTACATGAAATTGTAAGCACCGCAAAAAGAACTGGTGCTGAGGTAATTGGTCCAATACCATTGCCAACAAAAGTTGAAAAATTTACAGTGAATCGCTCAACACACGTTAATAAAAAATCACGTGAGCAATTCGAAATAAGAACTCATAAAAGAGTTTTGGATATTATAAATCCAACTCCACAAACAGTAGATGCTTTGATGAATCTTAACTTGTCTGTCGGTGTTGATGTAAAAGTTGAATTATAAGGTGGTATCATGAGAACTGGCGTAATTGCATATAAAATGGGTATGACCCACGTATTTGATGAAAATAATAAGCATGTTCCTGTAACTGTGCTTAAAATTGATAATTGCAAAGTTGTTGATGTTAAAACAGTTGCTAAAAATGGATATACATCTGTTCAATTAGGTGCAGGTATTGCAAAAGAAAACAAAATTTCAAAACCTTTAAAGGGACATCTTAAAAAATCTGGCGCAACTCCAAAAACTATACACGAATTCCGTGTAAGTGAAGATTGTCTTTTAAATGTTGGGGACGAAATACTTCCTTCAACTTTTATAAAGGGACAATATGTTGATGTTTCAGGAAGAACTATCGGTAAAGGTTTTGCCGGCGGTATGAAAAGATGGAACTTCCGCGGATTAGAAGCATCTCACGGTGTTTCTGTTTCTCACCGTTCACTCGGTGGTACCGGTCAAAGACAAGACCCAGGTAAAGTTTTCAAAGGTAAAAAAATGCCTGGACATCTTGGTGATGTAAATGTAACAGTTCAAAACCTTCTTGTTGTAGAAGCAAATGATGATGAAGGATATATCCTAGTTCGTGGCGCTGTTCCTGGTGCAACTGGCTCTGTTGTATATGTTTCTGATGCTGTAAAATCAAAATTACCAGCAGAGGCTCCAATTCCAGCAGTTGTAAAATCATCAAAATCTTCTGTAAAGGAAGATGCTCCAACAGAAGCAAAAGTTGAAGAAAATACTGA
>JBJEXC010000008.1:0-19983 GCA_051885355.1 Alphaproteobacteria bacterium
TTCCCTTTTTTTGTTTATAAAAAAATCCCACGTATCAAAGATAGTGGCCGGGCAGCTAGTAAAATCATAATCAGACAATGACTTCGTGGTATTTAAAGCAAAACTTACGCTTCACTTCTGTTATATTTCCACGACTCCCCAACCTTTAAACAAAGGTTGGGATATAGTTGTTACTTACTTTACACCAGTAATTTAGGCATAAAAAAATAGCAACATAACGATGCTATTACACCGTCTGATTATCAAAGTGCTTACTAGACACCGCACCATCTCTGGCACTGAACATAAAATAATTTATGCTCTATTTTGTAGTATAGAGCATTTATATAATATTTTCAAGATTTTATTTTTATAAATATTTTTTCAAATACTTTGCTGTGTAAGAATTTTTTGATTTACAAAGTTCTTCCGGCGTGCCTTTAGCAATAATTTGCCCGCCACCATCACCACCTTCTGGACCCAAATCATAGATATAATCAGCGGTTTTTATAACCTCTAAATTATGTTCTATCACAATGACTGTATTGCCTTGGTCCACTAAAGTATGAAGAACTTCAAGAAGTTTTTTTACATCGTGGAAGTGAAGACCGGTTGTTGGTTCATCAAGGATATACAAGGTTTTTCCTGTGGATTTTCTTGATAACTCCTTTGAAAGTTTTATACGTTGCGCTTCACCACCAGACAAGGTCGTTGAAGATTGTCCCAATTTTATATAACCCAAACCAACTTTTGAAAGTAGGATAAGTTTTTCACGAATATTTGGAACATTTTCAAAAAATGTTATTGCTTCATCGACTGTCATATCAAGAACATCTGCGATATTTTTTCCTTTGTATTCGACTTGTAAAGTTTCTCTGTTATATCTGGTTCCGTGGCATTCATCACATTCAACATATACATCTGCTAAAAATTGCATATCTATCTTTATGACACCATCACCACGGCAAGCCTCACATCTTCCACCCTTTACATTAAAAGAGAAACGACCTGAGGTATAACCTTTTTCCTTTGCTGTTGGAAGTTTAGCAAACCAATCACGGATTAAATCAAATATACCCGTGTAAGTTGCTGGATTTGAGCGAGGGGTTCTTCCAATAGGTGATTGATTTATATCAATGACTTTATCAATATTTGCAACACCCTTTATAGATTTATACTTTCCTGTTGAAATAGAAGATTTGTTGATTTCACGCATACATAAAGGGTATAAAGTATCAAGAATAAGGGAAGATTTACCACTTCCAGAAACACCTGTAATACAAGTAAAAGTTCCAAGTGGAATTGATATATCAACATCTTTTAAATTATGATGAGTGACGCCCTTTAATACGATATTTTTACCATTACCAGCACGGCGTTTTTTGGGAACATCTATTTTAAGTTCACCATTTAAGTATTTTGCAGTTAGACTGTTTTTATCATTCATAACCTCTTCTGGTGTGCCGTGTGCGATTAAATTACCGCCATAGACACCTGCACCCTGCCCTATATCAACAAGATAATCGGAGGAGCGCATAATATCTTCATCGTGTTCCACAACAATTACGGTATTTGATTTATCGCGAAGTTTTTTCAAGGTTTCTATCAGTTTATCATTATCGCGTTGATGAAGTCCTATTGATGGTTCATCAAGGACATACAAAACTCCTGTTAATCCAGTTCCAATTTGGGAAGCAAGCCTTATTCTTTGTGCTTCTCCACCAGATAGAGTTCCACTTTGGCGGGAAAGAGTTAGATAGTTTAGACCTACATCAAGCAAAAATGTTAATCTATCAGTGATTTCCTTTAAAATAGATGTTGCAATTTCCCTGTTTTTAGGGGAAAGTTTTTTATCCAAAGATTTAAACCAGACAAGGGCTTCGTTAATTGGAATTTCTGTTATATCTATAATATCCTTTCCATCAATTTTTATACATAAAGCCTTTTCATTTAATCGTTTGCCGTGGCAAGCAGGACAAGCAATATTTTGTTGATATTTTTCGATTTCTGCGCGTTGCCAATCGGAATCGGTTTCTTTCCAACGGCGTTCCAAATTTGCAATAACACCTTCATAGACTCTGTTTGAAATCCAACCGTTCCAGTTGATTTTGATTTTTTCATCACCACTTCCATATAAAATTATATTTTTATGTTTTTCGGAAAGTTCGTTCCATGGTTTATCCATACTGATTTTATAATATTTACATACAGATTCCAAAAGGTATTCATTTTGGGTAATACTGTCATCGCGAGACCATGGAGCAATTGCACCACGGCGGATGGTCTTTCTTTCGTCTGGAATAATTAAAGCAGGAGAATATTGTATTTCAAAGCCTAAACCTGCACATTTTGGACAGGCACCCATAGGTGCATTAAACGAAAATAGCCTAGGTTCAATATCTTCAATTGAAAAGCCAGATATAGGGCAAGAGAAATTTTCAGAAAATATCACCTGCTCTTTTGTATCAGCATTTTCAATCACCATTATACCATTTGCAAGTTTTAGTGCGGTTTCAGTCGAATTTGCAAGACGACTTTGTATATCTGGGCGAACAACTATTCTATCGACTATAACCTCTATTGTATGGTTACGATTTTTGTGAAGGTCGGGAACAGCCTCCGTATCCCACATTTCGCCGTCGACACGAACACGGGTAAAGCCTTGCTTTTGCAAATCCTCCAAGACCTCTTTATGACTGCCTTTTTTACCACGAATCACTGGGGCAAGCATATAAAGTTTTGTTCCTTCCTTTTGTTCCATAATTTTATCGACCATATTGGATACGGTTTGTGATTCTATTGGAAGACCAGTTTCCGGAGAATATGGGACACCGACACGCGCCCAAAGGAGTCGCATATAGTCGTAAATTTCTGTAATAGTGCCAACTGTGGAACGAGGATTACGGTTAGTTGTTTTTTGTTCTATGGAAATAGCAGGAGATAAGCCCTCAATAGAATCTATATCAGGTTTCTTTTGCACTTCCAAAAATTGACGAGCATAAGCGGATAAACTTTCGACATAACGGCGTTGACCCTCTGCGTAAATAGTATCAAATGCGAGAGAGGACTTACCGCTTCCAGAAACACCAGTAATTACAACAAGTTTATCGCGAGGAATGTCTATATTTATATTTTTTAAGTTATGTTCCCTAGCACCACGAATTTTTATATTATCCATTTTAAAATCCTTTATTATTATAATAGAAATATATAGTATAAAATTAAAGAAATTTCAAGAACAAAAAGGGAATAAAAAGAACTCCTTTCGTAATGAAGGGAGTTCTTTTAGGAGATTTATTAGATATGATTAAAATTATATCTAAGCATTATATTGTCGATCGTTTAAGACCGAGAATATAATTTTTTTAGTTTCAGGATCAACAAAGTCAACCCTTCTGTTGTTTGAAGCAATTTGATTATTTGGATCATCATTAAGCTTTTCCTTTTCAGCAGGTTGTAAAGCTTTAAATTCTTTTTCATATCCATCATAAGAACTTTTTGCAGATTTTTCAAATTTATTATTATTACCATAATATTCAAATTCTTCTAAACTTCTTGGAGTTCTTGAATGAGCTCTCGAACCAAATGAAAGAACTCTAATATCACCCGAAAATATATTTTCAAGTCCTCCAGACAAAGAATTAAATCTATGCATAATTTTACGAATTTCTTCGGAATCTTTACCATCAAATATATTTTCTTTAGTATATATAGCATTAATAACATCCTTAATAAAATTTTTATCGTTTGGATTATCTTTTGTATAATCATAATCAATATTATAATTTAAAAAATAATTTGTATCAACACCCCTGAAATCAAATACGGCATTGCTGTTTGCTCTAATTCTAATATTATGAGCATTTGATAAATCATCTAATTTTAACACTCCTTTAAATGATGAATTTGTTTTTTCATTTTTAATAGTATAATTCTTATTCTTAAAATATGCAACACCATGGAATTGATCTACTTTAGAATTTGTAAGTCCACTCATATCATCTTCAAAAATAACATTTCTAAATGTAGTATTAATATCTTCGTCAGATGTATATTTATCCTTATTTGTTATTTTAAAATTAGATACAGAAGATATATTTGAATAATATTTTTGTTTTAAATTAAAGTAAGTTTTTATTGAAATATTAGGCACATTATCTTCTTTAACTGTATTTCCATCTTCTGCAAATAATAAACTAGTTGTGTTATCTTTTTCATATGCTCTTCCGTCTATATCATAAGTTACATCTCCAGTGCTATTATATAAGCGCTTAATATTTAACTTATTAATTTGATTATTTGCTACTTGCGTATATAGTTTAAATAAACTTGCTATATTAAGAGATTTTTTATTATCTATTTGTTCGCCAGAGTTGTTATCATATTCTCTATCAAATATTCTAAAATCTAATTCAGGAAATACATAATCATTCTCATTTGTGCTGTCTGTATTTGCTTTAATTATATTTTCATAATTAACATTTTTACCAAATAATGAATTTATATCTTTATATAAATCTAATACGGCATCGGAACTCAATAAATATTTATCTCCTATTGTAAATCTTGCATTATCTATATTTAGATTATCACCCTTTTCTATATGTATTTCATTATAATTAAAATCACCTGAAAGATTTACTGTTATTTCTGGAGAAGAAATTGTATAAGATGGAACTGTTTTATTATCATGTATAACATCACCTTTATTAGGTTGTATAAATACAAATTTACCATAGTCGATAGAATCATTTCCATTTATTTCTATATATCTATTTAAAGTTTTTCCATTTTCTACTTTTGTAATAGAAACTGAACCATCTAGCAGACGTTTATCTATTGCATCTATATTATATTGAGACTTAATTGCTTTTGCTATATTTTCATTTGTCTCAGTTTCAACTAATGTATTATCTTCTTTGTTTCTTACTTCATTATAAGTAAAAGACAAAGAGCCAGAAGAAATATCACCAATTAGTTGTATGGTTTGTGCCGTTAGTGTTAAAGATGATGATACCTCTTCTGATATAGTGTTTAAATCATTAAGTGTTAATGCTCTTGTAACAGGTGTTATTTTAATAGTAGGGTCAGTAGGTTTTTCTGCGGATCCATTTCCGCCCTGATTTTTTGAATTTACAGAAATAGGTTGTTCTCCTCCAATTGTTTTGCCATCAAATGTTCCTGAAACAGAAAATAGAGTTTCTTCCTTTTTAAATGTATAAGTATCTGTAGGTATATTATTATTAGACATAGTATAAATGATTTTTTCATCATCCTTTACTGTAATATTAAATTCTTTATCTTTATAGTCATTATATAATTCATCAAGATTTTTTCTTCCTATAGTTTTTTCATCTACAAATACATTAAAAGAAATTCCTTTTCTTATATCTTCTGCAGATATAGTATTGTCAACCGCAAGATCATCTCTGAATTTTATTTGTAATTCTTCAAGTTCAATATTTTCTACATGTTCACTTTCAGTATCTACTGAACATGCGACCATTGCTAATGCGAGAGGAGTAAGTGTTGCTGCCTTAAAAGCGTTAGATGCTAAAACTGCAATTATACGTTTTCTTAGATCGCTTAATTTTTTTGGGGTATTTTTTTTCATAGTTTTATTCCTTTCTATTATATTGATTATGTGTTATTCTATTTTAAAATTACACATTATGTCAATTTATTTATATTCCTATTTTTTTATTGACGATATTATTGTATCATAAAATAAGAAGCTATTCAACAAAAAAAATATTAAAAAATAAAATATGTCAATATTTTCAAATATATTATATAAAACTATAGCAAATTCAATATCTTATCTTTACCAATATTTCTTATAAATCCAGCAAGTTTTGGTCCTATTTCCCTATTTATCAAGATTTGATAAAGTTTTTTATAGATTTCTGGGGTAAGTTCGTATTCGGACACAAGGTTTCCAATTTTGTTTTGTAAATCCTTGTCTGTTTGATATGAAGCCCAGTTGTTTTGAAGTTCGGATTTCAAAGCATCTATAAACTTTTTTTCATTATCGGTTAAGACTACATCTGTTCTTTTTTCCTTATTAATAATGAATTTAAAATCCTCTGGTGCATGATTTTTAATCCAGAAAATTGCTCTGTCGGCGCGTTCGTTAAAGCGTCTTTCATCACGAGGATTTTTGATTTCTGCTTCGTAATATTTTCTTGCCTTTTGTTTATCAAAATCATTTATTTGTAAAATATTGCAAAGGTGTCTGAAACTTGGTTGAAATGGGATTGTGTCAGGAATTTTTCCCATTGGGTCAAGTTGTGAAAGTTCGTATATTCTGGTTGCAACTGCCTTTTTTTCTTCCTTTACATTTTCAAGTCCATAGACGGTTCTTTCCAAACGGTCAAAATCTTCGTAATTTTTAAGAACATCTAAGTCAAAAGCCAAATCAAATGCAGCGTTTGGTTTATAGGAGGAGAAAATCCAACGCACCATTTCCGGTTCATAGACATCTAGGATTTCCTTTAATGTGATAACATTTCCCTTTGATGAGGAAATTTTGCCATTGAAACCCTTTATACCGATATTGTCATAAGGGATATAGACAGGAGGTTCTTTACCAAAAACTTTTCTTATAATGATTGATGCTGTGTCACGGCTTCCACCAGCGGAGGAGTGATCGCGTCCACCTGGTTCAAAGTCGACATTTTCAAATGCCCAACGCATAGGCCAATCAACACGCCATGGAAGTTTTAGGCGGTTTGAAGTTTCAAGATTTTCGGTTCCTTCGTGTCCGCATAAATCACATTTATAAGTAATTGTTTTGCTATCCTTATCATAGTTTGTAATTGTAATTCTGTCGCGATTGCATTTTTCACAATATGTAGAAAGAGGAGCCCAATTTTCGCCAAGTTCGGAGGTTTTAAATTCCTGTAATATTTCGGCGATAGTATCCTTGTTATCCATAACCTTTACAATTTCAGGATTATAAGTTTTTGCACGATATTTTTTATTTTGATAAATAAAGTCAACATAGGTAATTCCCACGCGAGGGAGGTCTTCCTCAAAAACCTTTTCATTATGTTCGGCATAGGAAGAATATTCACTAAATGGGTCAAAGACATCAACAATAGGTTGGTAAAGAAGTTCCTTTAGTTCCTCTTGCTTTGGCATATTTGCAGGCACTTTACGGAAAGTATCGTAATCGTCCCAAGAATAGATAAAGCGGACTTTTTTACCCCTTTGCATTAAAGCACGAGCAACCAAATCAACTGTGATAACTTCACGAAAGTTTCCAAAGTGGACTACACCTGATGGGGTTATACCACTTGCGACTGTATAACTATCCTTATCGCCCTTTTCACGAATGATTTTATCGGCTGTGATATCTGCCCAATGAAAACTTTTTGTATCTGACATTTTGAAACCTCTATAAAATTATATAGAGATATATAATATACTTCACCTTATTTTTAGTCAAGTGATAAAACTGTTATTATTAGAATATTTGTGTGATTTTATTAAATTATCTTTCATTACCTTTAAAATCGGAAAAGAAATCTACCATAAAACCGTTTTGTATAAACAACATTACTGCATTTTTATTTTTTAATTCTATTGATAAATCTATTAAATTTTCATAAAGAGAATTAATTTCTTTTTCTTTGTTATCAGGAATAGGTTCTCTTTTCTTTATTTGTTCTAATAACTTACTATCATAACTTAATAAATTTTGATATTTCAAATTATCTATAATATCAACACCAGAAAAGACCAAAGTTTCCTTACCCTTTTGTTTTGTATTTAAACCATATAAAGAACCATTAGTTAATACGGTTTCATAATCATCCATTCTGTCAATATCATCGTAGGTCCAATTTTTATGTAAATCAGCGTTTAAAAAAACATTATTACAATATTCAATATTATCTAATATATAGTCTGTTGCATTAGAAAAACTTAGACCTCTATCAATTTTAGGATGTTTTTTCATACGGCATCTCCTGTTTGATATAATGTTATTATACAAATATAAATTTAATTTGTCAAGATTTTTCTTGAAAAAAAAGAGCATTATAAAATGCCCTTTTCTTTATTATTGAAGAAAAAATTATCTTGTTTTTTGGTTTGGAATATTTACAATATCTGAACGCTCTTTCAAAATACGCAATTCTTCCTCTTCTTTTAATCTATATTGTAAATAATTAAAAATTTTCTTGATATTTTAATCTAACCTTTATACTGACCAATACTTAATAACCTGTTACTTCATACGCCACATATTCATGACTAAAATGATATCCTAACTTTTCTGCTAACGCTAATGACCATTTAGTATGTGCATCCCAACTTGGATATAAACCATTTTTCAAACATTCTATAATAAGCTTTGCACCACACGCATACGCTAAACCTTTTCTCCTATGATCCTTTCTTGTATCAATTTCTATTTCAATCCCTTTATCATATCTACTATATGAAGAGGCTCCTGCTACCAATTCCCCATCCTTTAAAACGACTATTCCTAATCCTAATTTTTTATAATCTTTATAACTTTTATATTGAGCCACTAAATCATTTGCCCAACTATTATCCCTACACATATTGTATTCCGCTTCTTCTATTCTCTTTAACACATAATCTGATTGTAAACTATCTACTGCTTGTTGTAATTTTTCTAAATTGAATACATCCTTTTCTTTTTTAATTGCATACCTTATAAACTTTTTTGCTTTATCACCATAAACTTTTTCAATCAATTCAGCCCATTCAGTATTTTGTGGTACCATAATAACATGATTCTGTTTACAACTTTCTGGTTTATACTTAACTAAGTCCTCACTTGGATTTCCTGCATAAAATATGAAATCTCCTAATATTGCCATACCTGCATCTTCATCTGAAGTAAAATAAATTTCACCCATTATTCCTTGTAAACAGGACCATATAAGCGTTTCATTCCAATTTTCAAATATTTTATATATATTTTCTTTCATTTTATATTCCTCGTATATAATCGTTTAATAATTATATTTTTTCTAGTTTTAGTGTCTTCTGATAAACATTCATACGCAAAATCACAATATCTATAATATGTTATATATAAAAAAGAAAAAATATCAATAAAAAAAGGTGCCAGTAAAAGTTGACACCTTTTAATTTTAACCAAATGGGGTTTAGAAACCACCCATTCCACTCATTGGCATTGCTCCACCACCCATACCAGCCATTTGAGGAGCATCTTTTTCAGGAGCCTCTGCAATCATTGTTTCTGTTGTTAGCAATAATCCAGATACAGAACTTGCATCTTGAAGAGCGCAACGAACAACCTTTGTTGGGTCAATGATACCAGATTTTAACATATCTGTGTATTCGCCCTTTGCTGCATCGTAACCAAAGTTTGTATCTTTGTTTTCAAGGATTTTACCAACTATGACAGCACCATCAACACCAGCGTTGGAGCAGATTTGACGGATAGGAGCCTCTAGTGCTTTTCTTATAATATTGATACCTGCCTTTTGATCTTCGTTATCAGCAGTAACTTTATCAAGTGCAGAGATAGAGCGAAGAAGTGCGATACCACCGCCTGCGATTATGCCCTCTTCTACTGCAGCACGAGTTGCAGCCAAGGCGTCGTCAACGCGGTCTTTTTTCTCCTTTACTTCTATTTCAGAAGAGCCACCGATTTTGATTACAGCAACACCGCCAGCAAGACGAGCCAAGCGTTCTTGTAATTTTTCCTTGTCATATTCTGAGGTTGCATTTTCAATAGAAGAGCGGATTTCGTTGCAACGAGCCTCTATTTCAGATTTTTCGCCGGCACCGTCAACTATTGTTGTATTTTCCTTATCAACAACGATTTTCTTTGCGGTTCCCAACATATCAATTGTTATGTTTTCAAGTTTCATACCTAAATCTTCGGATACAACTGTTGCGTTTGTTAGGATTGCAATATCCTTTAACATTTCTTTTCTTCTGTCGCCAAATCCAGGAGCCTTTACAGCAACGATTTTAAGTCCAGCACGAAGTCTGTTTATAACTAATGTTGCAAGGGCTTCACCTTCTACATCTTCGGCGATGATAAGCAAAGGTCTTGCACTTTGAGCGATATTTTCAAGGATTGGAAGAATTGGTTGAAGGTTTGAAATTTTGCCTTCTGTTATTAAAATCATAGGATTTTCATATTCGCAATTCATCTTTTCTGCGTTTGTAATAAAATAAGGTGAAAGATAACCACGATCGAATTGCATACCTTCAACAGTTTCTACTTCTGTTTCCATACCTTTTGCTTCTTCTACAGTGATAACACCTTCTTTTCCGACCTTTTCCATTGCATTTGCGATTTTTTCACCGATTTCTTTGTCGCCATTTGCGGAAATTGTTGCAACTTGGGCGATTTCTTCGTCCTTTGATACTTTTTTGGAACGAGTTGCAAGGTCACTTACTATTGTATCAACAGCCTTATCAATACCGCGTTTTAAGTCCATAGGATTCATACCAGCGGCAACCATTTTTACACCTTCAGAAAAAATTGCTTGGGTTAAAACTGTTGCAGTTGTTGTGCCGTCTCCAGCATCGGTTGCTGCCTTTGATGCAACTTCCTTTACAGCCTTTGCACCCATATTTTCAAATGGGTCCTTTAAATCAGTTACTTCCTTTGCAACGGAAACACCGTCCTTTGTGATTTTAGGTGCGCCGTAAGATTTATCAATCATAACATTGCGACCCTTTGGACCCAGTGTTACTTTTACAGCGTTTGCAAGTGTATCAACACCTACCTTCATTTTATTTCTTGCATCAGCACCAAATTCAATTATTTTTGTAGCCATTTTTATTTCTCCTTATTCTTCGATTATACCTAAAATATCAGTTTCTTTCATAATAACTCTGTCTTTGCCATCAAGTTTGATTTCAGTTCCGCCCCATTTAGAGAAAAGAACTATATCGCCAACTTTTACAGACATAGGTTGTTTTGTTCCATTTTCAAGAGTTGCTCCTTCACCAACGGCAAGCACTCTACCACGGGAAGGCTTTTCCTTTGCGGTATCAGGAATAATAATTCCGCCCTTTGTTGTGGTTTCTTCGTCAACTCTTTCAATAAGAATATTATTAAATAGTGGTTTAAAGTTCATAATTTTTACCTCCGTTGTTAAATACATTATAATTATATAGTGGAGAATATCCGTTTTTTCAATAGATATTAGAAAAAATTTTATTAAGAAAATAAAAAATCCCTTTAAAGGTAGTCAACCTTTCAAAGAGTTAATATTACTTTCCATCAATGTATGAATATATAATAACACGATTCGCGAACTTTTGCAAGAGGCTATTTTGAAAATTCTAAAAATTTTGTAATAACCTTTTTATATACATCTTTTTTAAAAGGGATTACTTTTTCTGTAAGAGATAAAGAAAGTTCGGTCCAGATATAATCTTCAAACTCCTCCGATGGGATTTTAATTTCTTCATTATTTCCAGTAAATTTTACAAGGAACCATTTTTGTATTTGACCATTTACATCCTTGTAATATTCTTTTTGTTTTCTGATTTCCTCTGGAAAATCATATTTATACCAATTGTCATCTTTATAAATAATTTTAGCGGAGGTTATGCCTGTTTCCTCTGATAATTCACGAAGTGCGGAGACCTCTTCTGTTTCTCCCTTATCAACACCACCTTGTGGAAATTGCCAACTTCCTATTTTACTGTTTAATCGTTTGCAAAAAAGAACTTTATTTTCATTATTAAGGACAACTATCCCGACATTTTTACGGTAAAGTTTTCCATCTACTGTCATATACTCAGAATCTTCTCTCATTTTTACTCCTTTGATAGCAGTATTATATAATAAAGTAAAATTATTGCAATATCAATTAATAACTTATTTTATACTTTCTAAAAGTTTATTATAAATTTCTTTTGTAGAAAATTTTTTTTGTGCTTGAATGCTTAATTTATAATAATCAAAATTTTTATCATTTAACATATTTATTATATTACTGATATCTGTTTCTATGTTATCTGTAAGTAGATAATTTCCTTTGCATAATAGTGTATTCATAGGAGATTTATCTGTGGTTACTACACGGCATCCACAAAGTTGGGCTTCAATAATTGGAATTCCAAGACCTTCTTCAATTGATGGGAAAAGTAATATTTTACATTTTTTATAAAGTTCAATTAAATCATTCGATGTTATTTCATTGTAATGAATAATATTTTTGATTTTTAATTTTTTATAAAAATTTTTATAAAGTTTTTTACCACATCTTGGTGTTCCATAAATATATAAAGTATCAAACTTACTTTCAAGTTTATTTAATATTGTAGGGATTTTATCAAGACCTTTTCTTTTATCAAATGGGGCTGCTAAAATTATAGCATTTTCTTTTACTTGATTTTTATTATAGGCAACATCTAAAAACGCGTATGTTGGAACTGGCGGTAAATAAGAATGTTTTTTAGGAGTATAGTAATTAACTATTTCTTTATCAGTTTTATTTGAAATAGATAAAAAATAATAATGATTTTGTTTTCCCCATTTATATCCCATATTATGCATATAACCCCAACCGTAATCACAAGAATTTTCAGTTATACCTAAAGAGTTAGCAACACAATCATAACAAATAATACTTACTGGTTTATTTTTTAAATTTAAAGGAAAAGTCACAAGCCATGGATTTGTTATGATAAAAGCATCATAATCATCATATATATTATCTCCTAAAAATTGAGTATAGGTATTAAGTTTATCATAGCCTTTTTTTTCTGTTAGTTTAGAATATTTTTTCTTTGTTCCTATTGTAGTTATTTTTATATTTGATTTTAAATCATCATTATCAATTATATGTTTATAGAAAAGTATTTTATTAAAATGTTGTTCAAAATGTATAAAATCTGTTTTATGTCCGTATTGTTCTAATATTTTAAAACAAGATACAAACAAATTCCTAACTCCAAAATGTATTTCAAGCCAATCTGGTTGAACTATAAATGCTATTTTCATTATTTATTATTTCCTTTTCCTAAATTTCAACTTTATATATATGAATGGAAATTTATGTTTTAATTTTAGTTTAAAAAATATTAATGAGGCTTTTTTATTATTAATTCCATACAAAGATTTTTTGTTGATTAATTGAAAAGAATGGTTAAAAATTTTATCACCTTTGATAATATCAAATTTATAATTTGCTGACATTCTTTCAGAACCATCATCAACTACTTTTATTATTGTTATAAAATTAACTCGCGGGATGATTGATTTTGCTATAAACTCTTGTGTAATTTCGACATCTTCCATTTGATTCCAAAAAATCAAATCATTAAAATAAATTTTATTTAAAGTTTTTGTTTTAAATACTAAACATCCTCCATTTACATAACATGTATTAGGTAATATATTAAAATTTTGACAATCAATAGGAGAAGTCCAAGCATATTTAGGTTCATAGGTTGCACAATAATAAGGAAGGATTTTATCTGTATCTGTTTTTTGCTTTATTGCAAGAAAATCAAAATCATAGCCATATTTTTCAAAATCACTAAAGAAATTATCACTTAAATAATATCTATCATGAACAATTAATAAATTTGCGCCTGTCGCCATTTTAGCAATATCATTTTTCTTTTTGGAAATTTCTGCATATTCGTTATCTCTATACTTAGATAAATCCAAATATTCTACATCGTATTTATCATAAATTTCTTTTTTAGGACCGGAAATAATAATTTGACTTTTTTGTGGTTCATATTTTCTTATTGATTCCAGAAATTTTATAACGACATCATCTTTTTTACCGCCTGTTAACATTGCAAAGGACCAAGATTTATCTTGATAAATTTCAAAGTTTAATCTTTTTATTTTAAATACGATTATATAAAAATTATTTTCTCTGTATTCAACATCTATAGAAACATTAATATTTATATTTCTTCCAAAAAAATTTTTCAGCATTGGAATAGTAAGTTTTGATGTTTCACTCATTCTTATTATAATATGACCTTCCTGTTTCAATAATCTTATAGATTCATCTAAAATTATTTTCCAAGATAGTGTATGATATTCCTGCAGTTGTTTTTCATATAGCCAAACTGTATCGTAAATGCCATGAAATTTTGAAGCCAATCTAAAATTTGTGCAACGCTCTAAATCAAGTATATCCATATCAAATTGAGGAAACTTACCTATCCATGCTTGTTTTTTACCATTTAATTTTGCATATTCTAAAAATTGTATTTTATCCATTATTGTAATTTCTCCTAACTTATTAAATTTCATCTAAATACTTATCATTATTTGCACCAGGGTATTTTACGACTACATTTTGAGTATTATCTTCAAGACATTCAAAGTCTGTAGACTCATTTGGCTCTATCACAACAATGTCACCTTTTTTATACTCAACTCCGTTCATTTTCACTCTGCCTTGAGTAATTACTGTGATTTCAGTTGCGATTTTGTGATAATGTTTTTTTTCGTAATCACCTTTGTTATATTCTTTAACTGCAACTTCAACATCATTTGTTTTTAATAATGTAGGCTCAAAATTTCCGATAAACCAACCCTTTACCATATCCGTAAGTTTTGCTGTTTTCATTTATAAAATATCCTCTGTTTTTAACTTTATATATTTATCCAAATCATCTGGAGTTCCAGTTCCGTGCATTTGAGTTTTATCAATTGAATAAATACCAAACTTACCACCTTTTTTTATTGAATAATTATAAACAGGGGCGACATAAAATTCGTTATTGACTCTTTCGTTTCTAACAAACATATCAATAGCGTTCTCTACAAAGTCTCTTCCTTGATGGAAATAGTAAATTCCAACTGTAGCGTGTTCGGAGATAACTTCTTTTTCTCTAATCATTGTAATTAGGCCGTTTTCATTTAACTTTGCGTAAGACCATTTTGCATCATTATCTTCAAAACAAAGAACTGAGCCATCTAATTTACGATTATCAGAATCATTTATGTAGTCAGCAATATTCATATCAACAATTTGGTCCGAATTTGCAATTAAAAGCGGAGTATCATTGTTAATTAATCTATGAGCGTGTAAAACCGTGCAAGCAGCACCTTCTGTTAATTTATCAATCAAAACAAATTCAACATTGTAATGAGCCTTAATCCAATTAACAGTTTCTTTTTCATTATTATAATGTTCTGCGCGTGCTAAAAGAATAAATTTTGCATTTGGTATATTCAAATTTTCTAGGACATGGCAAATCATAGGTTTGCCTAAAACATCAATAAATGGTTTTGGTTTTTTATATCCTGCACGAGCGAATCTTGATCCTGCACCGGCCATTGGTATTATAATATTAATCGAATTCATTATATCTCCTATGTGTTAAATAATTTTCATACATTTGATAAGTTGAAAATGATACATAATCTTTTTTTGGTATTTCATAAATTCCAATTTTTTGCTGATTTAATATCATTTCATTAAATGTTGAACTTATATAATAATTGCCCTGTGTATTAACATCTTTTTTAATGACTGAAAAACTTGCTTTAATGAAATCAGATCCCTTTTTATAATAGCAACATCCTGTTGATGCCATATGAGAAATTGGGCGTTTTTCGCTTGTTTGAATAACAAATCCGTTTTCATCTAATAATACCGAACTATATTTTGGATTTATGGCATTAATTGTAATAATACCTCCATAAAGATTTTTCTTTCTAAAATAATTTACTGCTGGCAAAATATCCGTTTTTATAAGTTGATCTCCGTTTAAAATTAATAATTCATCATTATTATTAATATTATCAATAGCAAATAGTGCGGTGCAAACGGCACCTTTTGTATCTCCTGCAATTTCTATTACTTTACAAGATGGGCATAAAATTTTTAATGTATCACCAAGGAAATATTTTTCTTGGTCTTCCTTTTTGATAATACAAGTTATATTACATCCAACATTTTTTAAAGATTCTATTATTCGTTGAATAATTGGTCTGTTTTGAACTTCTATTAAATATTTAGGAAATAAATATCCATTAATTTCGAAATCCTTAGAAATACCTGCCATTAATATTAAAATATTCATATTTGACTCCTTTAATATTGCTATTTAGATTCTATTTCATTAATTTTATTTTTAATATTTTTAAAAGTTACATCATATACGGTATCAACTTTTAAAAGATTTGCACCGCTTTCAAGTGCAGCCTTTACCCCATTTGGATTATCTTCAACGACAAGACATTCCTCAGGTTTTAAACCAAAACGCTTTATTGCAGTTTGATAAATTTCTGGGTCTGGTTTTGACTTTGTGACATCTTGATTAGATAGAGTAAAATCAAGATATTTTTGCAAATCTGCCTTTTCCATCATCATATCAATAGTCATTCTTACAGAATTTGAAGCAAGTGCAAGTTTATAGCCTTCTGATTTTAATTTTGACAATGCGTATTGATGACAAAACAAAGGCTTACATTTCATATAAACATATTCCATAGTGTAAATTTGTTTCATATCATTTATGAATTTATGTAACCCCTTTGGTAAACCCTTTTCCATAGATAACATTTCCAATTTCTTTTTAGTAGGTAAGCCATCAAAGGTTACCAAATGATCATATCTTGAAATTTTATAACCGAAAAGTTCTAATGCTTTATTAAGGGCTTCATAATGCCAATCTTTAGCATCAATTAAAACTCCATCCATATCAAAAATTATTGCCTTTATTTTAGTCATTAAAATATTCCTCCGCTTCATCAGGGTAATCTGTGCAAATCATTATTCCTGATATATTTTTATATTTTTTCCACACATTTTTATATTCTCGTTTATGCAAGTCGGGTGAAACAATGCAAACCTGTTTTTGTTTATTTAGGATGTTTAAAATATCTTTTTCTTGAAACCAATCAGAATAAAAACTATCAAGCCAGACACCTTCAGCCTCTTTTAACATAATAGGATTTTTTACAATATCACTTAAACCTGTGAAGAATCTTAAACCTATTTTTTGTTGAACGACCATTTCTGGAATACTCATATCAAAAGTGAAATAGTTTGTATGATTATATTTTTCAAGTAATCTTTTGATTTCTTCTGCTTGACCATCTGCCTTTATATTTAAAGCGAGGGGTAAATTACGCCCACCTAAAAGTTGGAGGAATTCTTCAAAGGATATTTCATCACCTTTTGGCATATTATGAGAAATTACAATTTTACCTTTTATATCTCTTAAATCAGTTTCAACACCAAAACCATTATCAAAGGCGCGTTCGAAAGCAACTTTGGTATTTTTCTCATTTTCCTTTTTCCAGTAACCGCGATGGGATAAAATTTGAATTTTATGTTTTTTAGAATTGTTTTCCATACCTTCCTCATATAACAACTTTAAGTAAAATAATTTTATTATTACAATCATAAAGGGAAAATTTTCCAATGCAATTGGAATATATTCCTTATATTATTACCAGTCAAAAAAAAGGAAGGTTATTTTTGCGCGGTGCGATTCTTAAAGTTTTAATTTTAGAGCATATTATAAAGCGGAATTTTATTTGCTAAAATCAATAGATTACTCTGCTGTCTTGACTTTTATTCTAAATTGGTATATTTTCTTAAAATCCATTCAAATTTAAGGTTCTTTTTTTTTAATCTTTAAGAAAAAACGAATCGTAAAAAAACTAAATTTATATAAAAAATATGTTTTATTCTTTTTTTTTATTTTTAAGATTATAAAAAATAATTTTGAATTTTATTAATATTGTTTTAAGATTTTCCTATATTTCTTTACAAAAACTAAATTATAGAATATTCTTTTATAAAAAAATTTAGACTACCTAAAGTAGAAAAATAAAAATATTCAATTTTATTCTTGAAATTAGATTAAATTCTAGTTATAATTGTATTTACTTATAAAAAATATTAAAAGGAGAAAGAATTAAAAATGAATAAGGATCACTATAAAATATGGCGTTCTATTGATAAAATAGCCTACATAAATGGAATGTCTGTATCATCTTTGGCTAAAAAAGCAGGACTTGATGCAACAGCATTTAATAAAAGCAAACGATTTTATCCTACTGGAAAATTTCGTTGGCCTTCAACAGAAAGTATTTGTAAAGTTTTAAGAGTTATGAATATAAATTGGCAAGAATTTAGTAAATTATTACAGGAAGCGGAAGACGAATTAATGGTTATGGAAGCCAAAAATATAAAATCCCCTGAAAAGTAATTTTTATAAAATAGGGTAAAAACTACCCTATTTTTTTTATTATTTTAGAATAATTATATGTAAGGAACTTTTTACAAAGACAAGTTTAAATTTTTCTCTTAGTTTTTATTAACAAGAACGAAAGGAAGTTAAACTGTATGTTCAATAAAATAGTTTAGGATAATTTTATAAATATAAAAAGTGTAATACTATAACATATTACTCATTTTATTTAATTATTATTTGTTTTTAATCTTCATCAACAAAATTATCCAAAAGTTCCTTTAATATTTTTACAGGATTTACACCAAGTTTCTTTGATACTTTTATAAATTCTATGACATCAAGAACTCTTTGTGAAGTTTCAACTTTTGATATAAAAGATTGAGATTTATCTAATCTTTTTGCAAATTCTTCTTGATTTACTCCTTTCAATTTTCTTTCTCTTTTTAGAATTTCTATTAAAGTTTTATTATTTATTGAATTTATAGATTTTTTCATCTTTAATTTCTCCTTTTGTTTTTGGTTAATATAAAAGTCCAAAATTAAAGATAATTATTGTTATAGAAATATTTAAGAAAATTATATAAAAGAAATAAAAAAAATCCTCCGTAATGGAGGACTTTTTAATTGCATTATATTGTAAATATGTTGAATTGAGTTAATAGTGTTCTTTGAAAATCCGGCAATTACCTACTCTCCCGTGCCTTAAGACAAAGTACCATCGGCTCGGAGGGGTTTCACTGTCTAGTTCGGGATGGAATAGAGTGTTTCACCCTCGATATCATCACCGGATTATCAAAGAACAGTATTAAAATTTCTAGTCTATTTTGTAAATATTATGAAAAATTTTGAATAATCTAATTATCAAAACATATACTACATAAGTCAATCGAATTATTAGTACAGGTTAGCTAAACACATCGCTATGCTTATACACCCTGCCTATCAACGTGATGGTCTATCACGATTCTAATGGAGATATCTAGTTTCGAGGTCGGTTTCCCACTTAGATGCTTTCAGCGGTTATCCGTTCCATACATAGCTACCCAGCGATGCTCCTGGCGGAACAACTGGTACACCAGAGGTATGTCCATCCCGGTCCTCTCGTACTAAGGACAGATCCTCTCAAATATCTTTACACCCACGGTAGATAGGGACCGAACTGTCTCACGACGTTCTGAACCCAGCTCACGTACCACTTTAAATGGCGAACAGCCATACCCTTGGGACCTTCTCCAGCCCCAGGATGAGATGAGCCGACATCGAGGTGCCAAACGATACCGTCGCTGTGGACGCTTGGGTATCATCAGCCTGTTATCCCCAGAGTACCTTTTATTCGTTAAGCTATGGCCCTTCCATACAGAACCACAAGATCACTATGACCGACTTTCGTCTCTGCTCGGAATGTCTCCCTTGCAGTCAGGCTAGCTTGTGCCATTACACTCAACATCTGATTTCTGACCAGATTGAGCTAACCTTCGCGCGCCTCCGTTACTCTTTGGGAGGCGACCGCCCCAGTCAAACTACCCACCACACACTGTCCCCAAGCCGGATTCACGGCTCTAGGTTAGATATCAAGAAACAAAAGAGTGGTATTTCACATTGCGGCTCCACACTAACTGGCGTCAATGCTTCAAAGCCTACCACCTATTCTACACATTTGTTTCCTAATACCAATATGAAGCTATAGTAAAGGTTCATGGGGTCTTTCCGTCTAGCCGCGGGAACTGAGCATCTTAACTCAGAGTTCAATTTCGCTGAGTCGATCTTGGAGACAGCGGGGAAGTTGTTATGCCATTCGTGCAGGTCGGAACTTACCCGACAAGGAATTTCGCTACCTTAGGACCG
>JBJEXC010000009.1:0-3728 GCA_051885355.1 Alphaproteobacteria bacterium
AATTGTAATCATAAAGCACTTCTATTTTGGTTTTAAGACACTTTCTCTAAATAAATGAATAACTATACTATTTTGAAAAGATAGTGTCTTATTCGGGCTTATTTAGCTAATATATCGCAAATCTCTTTCCGTTAGATTCTATCATTTCGGATTTAATATCCATTCCGTAGTCGTTGCGCAAGTCGTGAATCCTGCTTGCCAACCTAAAACAGCCAAACTCACGCAATGCGTACATTTGCGTAATATGCCCTCCTTCCTCCAAGCATTTCTTGATTCTCTTGTTCTGTGATTCTGTATTATTTTCCATAATCAATTCATTTTAACTTTGTTATTTCGTTCGTCTTCTATACTTTTCTTGAATCCACCACAAAGGCGTTTTTCTCTATGAATCTTAACCGCCTGTTTTGTTTCGCCTGTAATGATTTCGTTGGCTATTCTTCTCTGATTGCTCATAATGTATAATTTAGAATTATTCAAAATTAATCGTATTCAAATGCGTTTTTCAAGTCATCAAGTATCATCTGTGGATTGACATCTGACTCTCTAATAACCTTCTCAAACATATCGGCAAGGTTATATGGCAGATTACCTTCAATGGTATCATCTAATTCTAATGTTGTGATTATTCCATTCTGCCTGAATTTAATTTTCAAATCGCTAATCATAATCAATAATTTTTATAAGTTCCGTGACATCTGTATTTATAAGCATCGCTTGCATTATCGTATCTATATCCGTATTCTGTCTTAAACAAATCACATTGATGGTATCCAACAAGAGGACTTCCCGATAATTCATTATATCTTATCCATTTCCAATGCTTACATCCCGAACAATGTGGCTTTTTACCTTTCTTTCTGCCTCTCATAACTAATCCTACAGCATACAAGTTCTAAATTGAAGTTCATACACATTTGCGGAAAAGCCTTCTGATGATTCATTTGCCATCCATTCAAACACTCCTAATGTACGGAGCAAATCACAAGCCTTATCAATCAAATCCAACTTCTGACCATTTAGCACCTTCTCGAATCTTTCTTGCATATTAGCATCGTCAATCTTTTGTTGCTCTTTCGCTCCTGCTACATAGCCTTCAAGCAGAGAGAGATAATCACTTTCTGTCGATTCAATATACGGATATAAATATTTGTCTACTTCTTTTCTCGCTTTTGCCTTTGCCTCAACATAGTCAAAAGCCCTTTCTCCAATCGTTTTCATATTACTATTCTAATTTATGCCCTTCAAGTTCTTTCCTAAAGAATGATAGTTCCCAATTTTTTGCGTCTTGGTTTAGAAACATAACCCTTTTTGATATACTTCGAGGGCTATATCAATTTGTTCCTCTGCCATTCTTATACACGCCCTATATATAGCAGACTCTTTATTTGTTTTTGTTGAGCCAAACTCTTTGGCAAGATGAAAAGCCCTTTCTTCGATTGTTTTCATTTTGCTTTCTCCATTTGTTTTTCTATTTCCCCTATCCTTGCACAGATATTAAGTGGTATTTGGCAGTATTTTCGACGATAACATTTATTATTGCAATACCACTTCTCGAACATTGCTATGTCAATCTTCTTTTGCTCCTCTGCGCTATCCTTTTGCCCTTCCAAATATCCTGCTTGCCATATTCCATAGCCTTGTTGCCATTCGTTATAACCATATGGCGAAATTTTATTTATTTCATCTATTGTTTTCATAGTTATTCCTCTAACTTTTTTTATATATTTCGTTCATTACTTTGAGATATTCTTCTACACTTGCATCTGTATCCTCATTTCTTGAAGAAAATTGTTCGCACTCCTTATCAAAATCTATATTTCCTTGGTCTATTGCATCTTGGATGCGTTCATAAAATGCCTTTCTTTCACTCGTTTTCATACTATTATTTCATTCTGTCTATTGTTTCTGCAATTCCGAATGGTGCGCCATCGGCAAAAGTCACACATTCCAGTAAATGCTTAAAATCGTCTCCATTACCACTTGAAAAGTATGGACAAATGTCATTAATAGCAACTATACACTGATATATATTGCAATGTTTATCAATTATCCATCCGAATGGTTGATGTTTCATCATTTCGTTCCAACATTCTTCCTTATCCTTGAATGGGCGATAGGTTGGTTCAGGTTTGATACGATAATCAATCAAGTTCCAATCAAAATCAAGAACGCCATTAACGAGTATTGCTTCATACCATCTATCATAATCATTCTTAAATCTACATTCTATCGTTTTTCCGTCCGCATAAGCTATCATCACTTCTGCTGCTTTTCTTGCTTCTTCCCTATTCATAACTATTTACTGTTTTTAATTAACTAAAATCTCCTTTGACAAACCTTAATCCGTCATCGGTCATCCACTCCCCGAAGTCTCTGAAATCCTCATTATACTTCTCCGCATACTGCCTGCCGTTCAAATACTTATCATTGTCATTGTGCAGGCAGTAACCGATTTCATTCTCAAACAATTCTTCAACACTGTATCTATCACCATACTCGTCATATATAATCACATCTTCCCTACCCAAGAACTTTTTGATAGACTCAAGATTAGCCTGATAATACTTCGGGTTGTCTTGCCAAAGGAACTGCCAACCGCAAGACCGCTTGCCAAGATGAATCTTTTCGATATTATCCGTGATAATATCTTCATCGATACTCAAAGTATGCCCAGACAGATAACGCCCAACTGCCTGCTGCACCCTCTTTATATCCTCTTCTTTTGGGATAATTCTTGCATAAAAATTTGTTCCCATAATTATTCCTCCATTGCTTCTTTAATTTTGGAAACGATTTTCTCATAAGACTCCCTAAATTTATAGTAGTGCCCAGAGGATAATCCAATTGTTCCGTCTTCTTTAATATATTCTATATTAGCAATATTCAATAATATAAGACTTCCTCCCTGACAATCGCTATATATATTGTGAAGTATAATAAATCCTTTCATAATTATTCCTCCATTTCTTCTCTAAATCTTTCAATGCTTGCATTTCTCAGAACATTTCTTGCTCTCAACCATTCGCAAGCCTTGTCTATTATTTCTTTCTTTGTTCTTTCCGCTGTCTTATTTACGGCATATAATAAAGCCTGTCCCTCATTAAATCCGTCATTGCCATATCTATCTCCCATTGCCTCACGAAACTCTTTCAAAAAAACATCACAGCCTTGTGCCGACATCCATACAAAATAGTCGCTTAACCATTTACAAGCCTCGTCTATTAAGTTCCATTTCTGACCGTTAAGCACTTTCTCAAATCTTTCTTGCATATTAGTATCGTCAATCTTTTGTTGCTCTTTCGCACCGCACATATATGCCGATCTGATAGTCATTAAAGAACCTTCTGAATGGTCATCAACAAGGGGCATAACATACTCTGTTGCTCTTTCTTCAATCGTTTTCATATTATTCTATATAATTATCATAAATAGTCATTGAGTAATCTTTATCGTTGGTAAATGTATATTTATATACCCTAACAATATGAGGGCATCAACTTGTTCACATAATTTTAGAAGTTCTTCCAATGTTTAATTTCAATGGTATATTCCTTGCCATAGGGAGTATCATATTCTTTTATTCCATTAATGTTTTGTGGAGTACGACCACTTGCGCAATCTATCTCAAATATCATAGTCTAAATATCGCTTAAATCAACATTAAACTCTTTCTCTAAAAATTCCTTGCAGTTAAGGTCTCCGAATAGTCCGTGTACTTTTTCATTAAA
>JBJEXC010000010.1:0-17884 GCA_051885355.1 Alphaproteobacteria bacterium
CGCCATCCCCCATAGGGGGGTGTAGGGGGATGGCGAAATGGAAACCAAGTTATCTTCCGAGAAGAATTAAATTAACGAAAGGAGTTTATGAAAAATTATGAAAGAAAAACTTATGTCAGCACAATAGGAGTGAAACGACCGCGGTCACCCCTTCGGGGGGTTGGGGGTGACCGCTTGCTGACTGAAAAATGCCCTCAAAATTTTAACAAACTTATATTAACAACAAACTGAAAGGAAAAATAAAAATGAAAATAAATCTTAATAACAAAATCTTATTATTAACCTCGTTAGGCTTACTACCTATGCCTACTATCTCTAACGCCCAAACCTTCTACCAGTGCATAAAGAAACCTGAAGAACAAAAGCCTGAACCTACTACCTACTGTTACCCTGGGTATTATCTATCATCTAACGAAACTTGCGTTAAATGTCCTGACTACCAATACTCTCCTGGTGGGAGAACTAAGGCTTGTAAGTATCCAAAAATTAAAGCTTGTACTGATTATAGGTGTAGAGACTATGAATGGAAGGAGCTTTCACCTGCTAATAAAGATAATTATATATTTGATATCTATTCACATCGTTATACTGGTATAATAGGATTTGTAAAGACTGAATTCTCTTCTCTATTAAACCAGATATCAAATCACTCCTCCACATGTTACGGAGGAGTTGAAGAGTGCAGACTAGATTCCCTTACAAACACTGCTTATTGTATTGTGACTGAATGTTGGGGTGAAAATAATAATGACTACCATTACACAGAAAAAGTTTCTATAGAGATACAATACTAAAAAGCATCCCCCTTCTAACCGGAGGGGGATTAGTTTATTCTATTTCGTTTAGGCTTTTGTGATAAATAATTTGGTTTCCACCCTTGGTTTTTGCCTGTTTTGATGCTTCGGCGGCGGAGGCAATTAAATCCTGTGGAGTTTCACCACTTATTGGATAAGTTGCAACACCCATACTTATTGATATATGTTCTATATCCTTATGCAAAGCGTAAGGGGCTGTTATCTTGTTAAATATTTTTTCTGCCATTTTTTGAATACTTTCTTGTGTATAAATATCAAGTAGTATTACACAGAATATGTCAGCCTTTAACCTTGCAACTGTGTCACTTTTTTCCAAAGTTTCCATTAAAAGAGAGCCGAGGTTTTTAAGGACTGTGTCGCCAGTTAAGTAGTTATGTTTGCTGTCAAGTTCCTTGAACCCATCTATATCAATATATAAAAGTGAAAGGACTGACATATCCTTTTCAATTTTATGGATATTGTGTTCTAATCTTTGTAAGAAAGAATTGTAATTGTATGTTTTTGTAAGTGGGTCAATGTTTGGATCAAATGGAAGTTCGTTCATTTTTGAGATATATGAATATATAGAGGAGCATATACCGATAAAGTGGTTTGCTTCACCAATATCGTTATAGATTGCGGAAAAGTGGATTTCCATTGGGACTACGGCACCGGATTTACTTCTTGCCAATACTTGTCCGTTCCAGTATCCGTTTAATACCAAATCACGGATGAAATTTTTGAATGATAGAATGTCGCTTTGTCCGCCGAAAAGGAAGTCAGGGATTTTGCCAATTATATTTTCCTTTTCATCGGAAATTAGGTTGCAAAGGGCAGTGTTGACAGAGGCAATTTTACCGACTGCGTCAAGAATTAACATCGCATCAGTTGAAAATTCGAAAATGGTTGTTGCAAATGAAGCGAGTTCTTTGCTTGCCACTGGAATTTTGTATGTTTCTTTTGAGGATATAGAATTGTTATTTTTTAAGAATTTTTCAAGCATTTTTCCCTCTTGTCTTTTAAATCTCCTTTTGTTATTATATAAGAAAAAATACTGAGGTCAATTAAATTATGAAAAGTCTTTATATAAATACAACTGCGAATTTATTGCAACTTTGCTTTAAAAATGGAGATGAAATTCATAATTTTTTGTCTGATGGGGAAAAGAGCCAGTCGGAGGAGATTTTTGATGCAATTTTGTCCGTGTTAGGTGGTGTTAAAATTTCGGATTTGGATTTTGTCCTTGTGGTGGTTGGTCCTGGGTCCTTTACTGGGATAAGGTTAGGACTTTCTATTGTAAAGGGATTTTTGATTGCAACGAGGGTGCCGGTTGTGTGTGTTAATAATTTTGAGGCTATGTATTATACTTTTAAGGATAAGGGGTATAATGAGTATAATATTTCGTTTGATGCTGGGGGTAAGGATTGTTATTTTGCAAAACTTGATAAGAATGGGAAGCAAGTTGTTCCATATAATTTGATTTTGAAATCGGAGTTGCCGGAAAATGTGATTGTTGGTGATATTGATGCGGTGAAAGTTTTGGAATGTGTGGAGGCGGATTTTGATAAAAGAACTTTCGTGCAAAGGTCTATTGAACCGCTTTATATAAAGCCACATTATGCGAAAAAGAAAGATTTTAGTTGTAGAAAATAAAAAACTTGCGTTGTAGGTGAAATTTTGATATAATAATGTCAGTAAGTTTAATTTATAGGAGAAAAATATGTCAATACTCAAGTTTTTAACAAAAAAATCCACAGTGATTTGTCTTGGAATTTTGGTTGCACTTATGTTTATTGTGCCTGCTGATGTTTGGGCGCAAGCACGACAAGCAGCTGAAGGTGAACAAATTGTTAATCAAGGTTTAACTGGTCCTTTTGAAAGATTTTTACAACGTGGTAGCCAATTATTTGCATATACAAGAAATGCTTTGTTTGTTGTGGCTGCGGTTGCCTTTTTAGGTTATGCTTGGAAGGCAATTGAAGAAGGAAAAATTGATTGGACTAAATTATTTATGCTTATTGTTGCACTTGTTCTTCTTGGTGTGGCTGGATTTATTGTTTCTTATATGGCTGATCCAGAGGGTAGTAACAATATTCAACAAACCTATGGCGGATTACAAGATACCAAGGGTTGGGATTAAAATTAAAATTTTAAAAAGTCCCCTTTTGATAGGGGATTTTTTATTGTTGTTTTTTTTATTTTTAGAATGAATAATCTGTGTATTTGAATTGGCGACGGGCTTCTTTTTGTGATTCCAAAATATCGAATGCCTGTTGCTTTTTATTTTCCAAAACAAGTTTGCCGTATTCGGCGGTAAGTCCGGTTGGAAGTTCTTCCTCTACATCTAAAAGCCATTGGTTTGGTTCTACATTAGGTTCGCCGTATTTTGATAAAACGAAATACCAGAATGCACGACGGCGTTCTTCCCTTTGATATTGAAAGTTTAGAGAATCACCATATTTTTTATTTACATCGTTTGTATATTCTATTTTATAAACTTTGTTATCAGTTACAGGGCTTGTAAAATAAACATTTATATCTTCTTTTGTGTCGTGTTTTTTAAATGATACTTTATAAATGTATTGCATTTTATCCTTTTTTGCGAGACCTGTGATACAGGCCTTTAAATTTTCAGGGATAAAGACGTCGTGTTGGCGACATATTGCATCATAGTTGAATGAGAAATATTCTGGGATTTTATATTCTATGTCGGTTAATTTATATTTTCTTTCCTTTAATACTTCGCGAACTTTTTTATAATCCATTTCAAGCATTACGCCGGCTATATCAAAACCCTTTACCCTTTCGTTAAGGTTTGATTCTATGTAATCCTCTTGTCCTTCTTCTACATAATCTTCATATTCTTCGATTTCGCCATCTTCACCAATGAATTCGGTGTCTTCCTCATACGAATCCATATCCATAAATTCCTGTGAATATGCAACAGGGCTTGTGAGAATGAATATGAGTGTTAGTAGTTTTTTTAGCACAATTTTCTCCTTTTGAAATCATTATAATATATATTTTTGAAAAGTAAAATGATTACTTTGTTTTAAATTCGGTAATGATTTTTTGGAGTAGGTTATTTTCAATCATTTCATTTAATTTTATTTCAATGAAGTTTTGTAAAGAGTATGTTTGGTTGTTTTCCTTTATTTTTTCTTGGGTTTTATTTTTATTTAGGGCTATTAAATAATTAACAGTGTTTGGATATTTTAGTATTTTTAAGTTTTTGACCTTTGGATTTGTTTTGTTTTCATTTAAGTAACCTACTATTAATTCCATTGGAGTAATTAGAAAAGTTTTTGTATTTAGTATTGTTTCCATTGCTGTATTTATATCCTTTGTTTTATGGGAAGAAATATTTGGAAGGAATATATTTAGGTTTTCAATAGTTATAGTTTCATTTTCCCTTGATAAATTGGATATGGTTTCAAATAAATCCTTTGTAAGAGTGCCTTTGTCCCCTATATTTGTATTATTTATTACAATTACAAGATTATCGGTATAAATTGGTTGAGGTATGTAGTTTAAGTAATCTAAATTATTTTCATCAAATGTGATACCTATTATTAAATCAAGAGGTTGAGCGGAAAGATGTAGCATAGATGCTTGGAGTGAGTCATTGTAGTTATTAAATGGTGTGTAGGTTAGTTTTACATTACTGTTTTTAAATATTTCGGATAGTATGCTGTGGACTGCACCATTGAAATTTGTGTTATAGTAGTTTTTGTTTTCTGTTGTATTTGGGTTTAGGGTTTGCATACCTATTGGTGCGGTATAGGATATATTTACTGTTGAATTTTGGGCAAAAGAAAAATCCTTTACTAAAATTAAATTAAGTAAAGTATAGGTTAGGATTGTGAAAAATTTTACCCCTCTTTTCATTTTCTATCCGTCCTCTTCATACAATAAAATAGTGATACACAAAAGTATTGTAACAGTTGGAATAGTTATGTTTGCTATGAATATTGGAATTCGTCCGGAGGTTCCAATTGCACGGACAATTTGGTCCATAAAGAAAGCGCCGAATCCTATTAGAACACCACCGGTTAGTTTGAATATAAGGTTTGCTTGGTTTCGTTTTGGTGATATGGAAAATATCGCGGAAATTAAAAGCATTGCGCAAAGTGTTAATGGTAAAAATAAAAGTGTGTAAAAGTAGGATAGATGTTTTCGTGCAGAGAAACCTGATTTTTCAAAAAATCTTATAAACCCAGGTAATTCCCAGAATGAAAAACTTTCTGGTTCGGAGGAGTTTTCCTCTATCTTATCCACAGTTAAAACAGTTGGGTAATCGTATACTTCAAATTCATCAATAAAAAGTTTAGGGTCGATTATTTTTACTTTGTTTAATATTAATCTGCGATTTTTTATTGTTGCAGAATCAGATTCTATTCTTTTTAAGAAATTATTTTTTAAATCTGTTACAAAAATTGTTATATTTTTTGCGTTTAGGACATCGCCTTCTTTTTTTATATATTCTGCATAAATGAAAGATTGGGTTAGGTCGGATTTTTCCTTTAACCACAAACCATTTTGGGAGAAAAGTAATGGATTGGAGTGGGTGATTTCATATTTATAACTTAATCTTGAAATGCGTTTTTGAAGGGCTGAGCCGATAGGACTTAAAACTGTCATATTTAGTATTCCTATTGCAATACAGGTTCCTAAAATTGGGGTTAAAAATTGCCAGACTGATATTCCTATGGAACGAATCACTGTTAATTCGGAAGTCCTTGATAATTTCCAAAATGTAAGTATGCCAGCGAGTAATACTGATAGTGGTAAGGTTGTTGTTAATGTATAAGATATATCAAGTAGAGCGTATTGTATTGTCACACTGAACGGAATATCACGAGCCTTATTTGCAAAGGATTTTAGGTTGTCTATGATAGAAAACAGTGCTATAATGCCGGCGATACAACAAAAAACCAATCCAAATGATTTTATAAAATGGATTGCTAAAAACTTATACAGTATATTATATTTCTTTATTTTCATACTTTTATTTATACTATATTATTTAAGAAAATAAAGATATTTTTTATATTGATTTGAAGGAAACTATTTTGTCCCTGTCTATGATTGATAAGAAATATCCGCCAAGGTATCCTGCAATTCGGATATTTATTCCGTTTATTGTTTCGTTAAGTGAGAATATTTTATCGTCAGCGCCAGTTACTGGATAGGAAATTTCAACAAGATGTAATACTGTTCCGTTGAAAATTGCGGTGGAATCTATTACCTCATATAAAGGGATTTGTAATCTGTGAAGTGCGCTTTTAAGCCATGTATGGGTTGCGGTTTCTGATGTAGCAATTACAATTAAACTTCGGTCAAAATTCCAAAAATTATTGGTATTTGTGATTAAGTATTCAGGTGTTTTATCATTTTCCTCTGTTAATGGAATTTTATTTATAATTTTTATGTTTTGCTTTTCTGGAGCAAGCATATTCATCCACCATACATCTTTTGGTGAAGTTTGGGTTGCTGGGATAGATGCAACTAAATTATTAGTTGTTGTTATATTTTTTATAATATCAGTATATTTTGGGAAAATTTTGTATTTTATATTATCAAATAGAGGGAATGTATTTTGCAGATGAGATATGATTGTTTGCATATCATCGGCTTTGTTTGATTTCAAAGAAATTCCTATCTCAATATTTTTTATACTCATATTGATAAGTTTTATTAAACCCATTGTTGTTGAAAGGGTAGTTTTATCATATTTTCTTTCATTTGTGATTTTTTCAATGGTGGTTGAGATAGATTTGGATAAATCGTATATGCTTAAGTTTGTTTTTTGGTTTAATTCAGTAACTAATTCAGTGCGTTTTTTTATTAAATCGTATAATGATATATCAATTATATCTAAAGTTGATTTTATTTCTTGGATTTCTTCGTTACTTAAAGTTTTTAATTTTTTTGAAAGCATTTTATCCTCTTAAATTTTACTTAGTTATTATATCAAAAAAAATGAAAAAGCGAAAGTATAAAATCATAAAATAAAAATGTATTGTAAAATTTCTTAAATTGGGGTAATTTATTTATTATGAGGAGAGAGAAGTTATATGGCAAATGAAGTTTTAAATTCCGCACTTAAATATCTTGCGAATTGGTATATGCAATCTAATATTGAAGAGGTTGCTGTAAATAGGGAAGGTGAGGTTTGGCTTAGGCTTCGCGGAAAGCGTGAAATTCCCTGGGTGATGGAAAAGGATAGTCATCTTTCTAAATCATATTTAACTGATATTATGAATATTATTGCAAATACTTATGAAGTGCCATTTGATCCTGCAACGGGGATTCCTGTTGTGTATGCGACACTTCCTGGGGATCATAGATTTTCGGGAATTGCGGGAAAAAATGTCCTTTATGATAATGATGATATAGAAGGGGGAATTGCTATTGCGATAAGGACTAAAAAGGATACTATTGATTTTAACTTTGCTGATTATGGTTTAGTAAAGGGGGAGGCATTGAAAAAACTTTCATCCCAAAATATAGAACTTTCAAGTGATCCGTATCAAAGGTTGATGGATGCAATTAAACGAGGCGATCATATTTTGATAAGTGGTGCGACATCGACTGGTAAGACAACTTTTTTAAATAATATTTTAACATTGTTAAGTCCAAATCTTCGTGTGATTACTATTGAAGATTCAAGGGAATTAATTGTCCCACAAAAAAATCATATACATTTGCTTTTGTCCCGAACTGGGCAAACAAATATGTTCACATATAAAGATGTGATTGATTTGGTGGTGCGTATGACTCCTGATGCAATTATGGGAGGGGAAATTTCCACTGAAAATGCTGGTGCTATATGGGAACTTATGGGAACAGGGCACAAGCATTTCTATGCAACGATTCATGCCGAGTCGGTGGAAGGTGCGTATAAGGCTTTTATTGACAGGATTTTACATACTTTTCCAGAACTTGATCAACAAAAAACATTTGAGGAAATGAAAAAGAAACTTCGCGTTGTGCAAATTGGACGCGAAGGAAATATCAGGGCAATTACTGAAATTGCATAAAATTATTTTCCGTAAGGTTTAAGTGAGAATAAAACGACAAGAGGGCTTTCTGATTCTATAGTAATGATTAATGCCTCATCTTCGCGTTTAAAAATAATATTTTTTTCGTTTTCTGAAATTTTATTCCAGCCAAGAGATTTTAATGTTTCACGGTAAAATTTCAAAAAGTCGGACTTTGATAAATTACTGCTTGAAACATATTGTTCTATTATCCTTATTTCTTCTGTGTCATAGGAAAATGGTTCTTCCTCGGTTAAACCGTCTTGAAGTGGGATTTCTTCGAATGCGGACATAAAACCATCTGCATAAACATTAAAAGAAAATAATGTAAAAATTGCTAAAAATAATATTAAGTTTTTTTTCATTTTTTATCCTTTGTTATCCACCTTGATCATATTGAGTATCACCAAATAAATCGTTCATATCTTCATCAATACGAAGCATAACATCTTGATCAAGAAATATCATAATACGGGTTCCGGCAGCAACAGTAAATGGGATTGATTGTCGAGCGGATTGCTCCATTAATTTTTGCATTGTGGTTTTCCAATTTTGTTCAATTTCCAATTTCATTTTATCCTTTGATGACATATTTGCGATAGTTTGGGTATCGGTTGGATCCCAACCGTATGTTGCTTCCTCAGACACAAAATCTACACTTGAATTACCCTCTTCATCTGTAAATGTATCCAATGCTTGATATGTTCCATCAGTTCTTTTTGCACGAGTTACAAATTGAGATGAGGTTGGAAATAATGCCTCCATTGCAACAGGAAGGACAGAGTAAAGAAGTGGTTTTATGAATAAATCACGCATATATTCTGTATCATTTTTTCCAGGGACACCCTCACGACCTTGGGCATCTGCGGTATAATTTGCAATTCCTGTCAAATCAAATTCGGCACCGTCTGGTCGAATAAGTCTATCCCATCTTATTGAAATTTTTTCAATTTCTTGAATACCTGCACCAATAGGGGCTTCCGCCACACCAATTAGTTGAGAACCGGAAGGGATGATTATAGTTCTTCCATCTCCACCATAGACATTTCTTTCAACGGTTGCAACTGCATTTGCATGATCATTAGTGAAGATTGTTCCATCCCCGTTTTCATTGTAAGTGTTAGCATTAACATTTCCAAAATAAATTGGGCGGTTAAGGACGGCAGGAATAGGTTTTGATTGGCGAAGAACATATCTTTCATCCTTTGGCATAGATGATACTTGAGAAGATTCTTTGATTGAAAAAGGAACAAGTGCGTTTTTTTGCTTTCCTATAATATTTAAAGGGTCGTCAGTTTTATATGCGTCTTCGTTTGTGTATTTACTGTTATCAGTTCCACCGTAACCGTCAAGTTTTACAGCCTGACGATTTGCCCAAACATCATCAAAATTAGGGTTAAAGTTTTCGGCATTTACGGTTTGCATTACCTCATCAAGAAGTGGCAAAGTGAGTTCAATACGCTTTTCTTCTGATTTTTTCTTATCAAAAACAGCACCCTTTCCGATAAGTTTCCCGGTTCCTGTTTCAAGGACCATACCGTCATCTTGGATAACACCGATAACTTTTGAACAATTTGGTGAAAAGACATCCTTGTTTGATTGAACCCATCCAATGAAAGTTCCAGAAAAGTCGTAGGCTTTACTTGCATATTTTTTACAATCGTCAGGATATACAGTTCTTTGACGTTCCTGTGGTTGATTAATGGCTGGGGCAACAGCATTTGTGAAATTTGCTACTTCCTTTTTATCGGCAGGTTGAATATCTTCTTCCTCTTCTTCTTCGTAATATTCTTCATCATATTCATCATCAAAAAAGTTATCTTCTTCCTCTTTTATATCAGTTTGTTTTACAGGTTCTGTTTTTTCCATTGAAGAAAGGTTTATACTGATTTTGTATGTTCTTGGTTTTCCCTGTTCACTTTGTGGATTAGGAGAAAAATTTGTATCAGGGTCGTTGTAATTTAGTAACATAAATATGTTTTTGTTTTCAACTTTTGTTGGGGTCCAAACTAAATTTATTATACAACCAGATTCAGGAGTAATAGATTCTCTTTGTGTGCAATCTTCATCAAAAGAAAGTCCAGATACTTGGGTTGAAAAAGATATATCGTTGATTTTTATAGGGCTGTTTGCAACGGATATCATAATGGAGTTGAATGCCTCCGTCCCGATAAGTATATTTTCAAATTTTACTGTTTGGGGATCTGCACTTACAATAGGGGATATGTAAGTAAATGTTTCTGTTGAAATTTGAGTTTGTGTTGTTGGTTCCTTGATAGGAGTTTGGTCTATGGCTTCAACAGTATTTTGATTTTTGTTTGCTGTGAAAATTGCCCCTATGACAAAAACGCCAAGCATTACAAAGGCAATAAGTAATAAAATAGCATTTGTATTTTTTGTTGCGATTTCTGATTTGCTTTTTTTTTCGTCAGGCAACATATTAGCATTTTCGTCAGAAGGTGCTGTTGATTGTGTTTGTGTTACTTTTTTCTTTTTAAATATTGCCATAGATAAATTCCTTTATCATTGTGTTCTGACTACATTACATGGAACACTTTGAAGAGAAAGTTTTTGACATATTTCATCGGCAACTTCTATTTGTGAGAATGGTCCGATTCTTAGGCGATAGAATTCACCACCGTAGTATCTTTGTTGACCTATTTCATCAACACCACTTGTTTCAACAGAATAGAATGGAGTGTATTCGTCAAGCCATGGTAATTTTTCAGTTAATTCTAGCCATTTATTTTCAAGGTCGGAAACTGACTTGCCCTTGAATATTTCCACACTTACATTTTGTGAATTTTGTTTCACAAGTGGAACATAGTGGTTTGGAAGAACCGAAGCATTAGTTTTTGTTTTTGGTAGAAGTTGATTGTATATTATTTCATTTTCACTTCCTGTTAGGTATGATGTTCCGCCCATTGAAGGGTATCCCATTTGCATACCTGCACCGTAAGGAACTGTTTGTGGATACATATAACTTCCGTATGACATACTGCTGTCATAATATGAGGATTGCATCATATCGCTACCATAGTATTGTCCAGACATACCGGTTGTGCCAGCATTTCCACCGATATTTCCAGCAACAGCGATTAAATCCTGTGGAGGTGGTGGATTAGATAGCAAGTATGGTTTTGAACGGAGTTTTATACATACGATTCTTTGTCCGTTTCTTAATACCAAATCGCCTATTGCTTCTACTACAAGAAGACGACTTTGTGGACCTTCTGTTCGTGAGCCGACAGGTGTTTCACCGCCTTCGACAAGAAGTGATACAACAGGGCGTTGGTTCATATTTAAAGCCTTTTCACCGAAATCAATGTATGTGAAAATTTGGTCACGCCAAACTCTTTCTGGAGCGATTACATAATCGTCAGGATTTGGAACAAAAACATCCAAATCAAAGCGGAATTCTGTTGGGTCGACATTTATACTTTTTATCCAGCCGAAATCTTCGCCTTCCCAATCATTATCACCTACATCTTTGAAACTTTGTCCTCCCATCATTGATTTTGATGAGGTAAAATTGTTAGAAGAACCTGATGATGCGGAGTTGCTACCTTTTCTGTATTTATAAGGAACAGAAACATCAATTACAGAAGAGGTAATTTTTTCAGAGTTTAGTGGTTCTGATTTTAGATAGAATACATATTTATTTCCACTGTTGCCAAAGATAAATAAATTAGTATCAGCCATTGCACGACCATCAACAGGGGAAATCATAAAAGTGTTTTTTTCAACTGGACGACCGTCAAAGAAATCCTTATCACCAACATAAGCATCCTTTATAGTTTCCCATTCTGGAAAATTAATTATGGTAAGCATACCATCGCGAAGTTTTATTGGCATAACAGAACCTGGTTCCCATTGAATTTTTTGAAATCCTGGTTTGGTTTGATTTTCACCCATATTTTGCATTGGGTTATCCCATGCGTTTTGAGTTCCGAATCCAACACCTGGTATAATGTCTGTTTCTTGTGAATAAACTGGTGCAGATAAAAGTAATATTATCAAAGGTAAAATTTTAAAAATATTTTTCATTTTTATTTCTTTCCTGTTCCTCTTCTTTATAATTTAGCCTTTTTTTTATTGATAATACAAGTATTTTTTTTAATTTTTTTATTATTTTATGTATTTATACTCTTCAATTACAAAGCCGAGGGGGTTTTTCCACATTGCTTTCGCACTTTTTTTGTATGGAGTTTCAAGGAATTTAGCCTTTATTTGGATTTTTCTTACTTCTGTTTTTTTATTTAATCCAAATTGGTCGGTTATGTTTAAAGTTATGAAAGCCTCCCACAAATTTAACCCAGAATGGTATTGAATATCGTCTGGATTTATAGATACAGTTATAATTTGTTTTGATGGATTTAAAAATCCGTTTCTGAAATTTGGGCTGTTGTAAAAATCTTTATATACCTTTTCTGAACTTAGGAAAAATAAATTACTATCTGGTCCCCAAAGATTTTTCATCATTATAGGGTTTGTGTATAAACTTTCTCTTTCAATAATATATTGAGTGATGTATGTTTTTGCGATTTGGCTTCCGATAGAATTTTGATATATGTTTAAATTTGATGTCCTTTGTATGTATAAACTTTCTATATTATCATCTTGAGATTCTACAAAGAAAGCCTCCCATTTTGTTTGTGGTGATATTTTATCGAATGAAAATAGAAGGACTATGTTTAGTATTAAACTTAATGCCATAAAAATTCCGAAGACTCTAAGTAGCCATAAGTATCTTTGTTCATCTATTTTTTTCAATTTCTCTCTCCCCTAATTCATTTATACTATAATGGTTGTGAAATTAAATTTCAAGTAAATATAATCTTTTTTTTTCGTATTTTTTAGGATTGTTTTTTGGTTGATACATATGGAAAAAAATGTTATATTTATTTTATAATTTTTTAGAGGGGAATATAAATGGTTGAGAAAACTTTAAATATCGGTATCGTTAAAGAAATTGAGGGAAGTATTGTTGTTGTTTATTTTGAAAAAAAACTTCCTGCAATTTATGAAAAATTAGTTTCTACTATTAATAAAAATACTGATAGTCAGCGTGAAATTATTGTAGAAGTTGAAGATCATATTGATGAACATCATGTAAGGTGTATTGCTATTACAACAACACAGGGATTGGCTCGTGGTGATGAGATGGTTGATACTGGTGGACCTCTTACTATTCCTGTGGGAAAAGGTGTGCTCGGTCGTATGATAAATGTTAATGGAACACCAATTGATAATAAGGGGAAGTTGGAGGATATTGTCGCTTGGCGAGGAATTCATAATAAGCCTATACCCCTTATGGATAGGAATGTTAATTCTGAAATCTTTCAAACTGGGATAAAGGCGATTGACTTATTAACTCCGTTAGAGAGAGGTGGAAAAACTGGACTTTTTGGTGGGGCTGGTTGTGGTAAAACAGTTCTTATTACTGAAATGATTAATAATATGTTTGGACGGTATGACGGTGTTTCACTTTTTTGTGGTGTTGGTGAGAGAAGTCGTGAAGGTGAAGAACTTTATAGAGAAATGAGTGATGCGGGTGTTTTGGATAAAACAACTATGATATTTGGTCAGATGAATGAACCATCAGGAGTTAGGTTTAGGGTGGCACAGGCAGCGTTGACTATTGCAGAATATTTTCGTGATGATTTGAAGCAAGATGTCCTTCTTATGATTGATAATATTTTCCGTTTTGTTCAGGCTGGGTCCGAGGTAGCAGGTCTTATGGGGCGAATTCCGTCACGTGTTGGTTATCAATCTTCTTTGGGACAAGATTTAGCGGCACTTCAAGAAAGAATTGCATCGACTAAGTCCGCATCTATTACTTCAATACAGGCGGTTTATGTGCCTGCGGATGATTTTACTGACCCGTCGGCTGCGGAAACTTTTTCCCATTTATCGGCTACGGTTGTGTTGTCGCGAAAAATGGCTTCGCAAGGATTGTATCCGGCACTTGATCCACTTGCATCAAGTTCAAAGATGTTATCTGCTGATGTAGTAGGGCAAAGGCATTATGATGTTGCAAAAAATGTTAAAATGGTTATGGCTCAGTATGAAGATTTGCAAGATATTATTGCTATGCTTGGTTATGATGAACTTTCTGATGAAGATCAGGCAACTGTTGTAAAGGCGCGTCAGTTGGAAAGATTTTTGACTCAGCCTTTTGCAACAACTAAGCATTTTACTGGACTTGATGGAAAGTTAGTTGATTTGGATAAGACCTTAGAAGGTTGTGAGAAAATTTTAAATGGTGATTTTTTACATCTTAGCCCTAATGCCTTTTATATGATTGGAGATATTAGTGAAGTAAAAACTGATATGGATAAAAAGGAAGATGAAAAAGTTGAAAAAGAAGAGCGTAAGATAGAGGAGAAACAAGAAAACTAAAATGAACCTTAAAATTATTACACCGCTGGAAGTTTATGATGTAAGCAATGTTGATAAAATATATGCTGAGGGATTAGAAGGATATTTTACTATACTTCCAAAGCATGCTGATTATGTGTCTTCGCTTGCTACCTCTGTTTTTAAATTTGTAAGTGGGGGAAAAGAATCTGTGTTTGCGGTTGATGGTGGTGTATTTGTAAAGGTTGGTGGGGATGTAAGTCTTGCTGTTAGGCATATTATTAAGGGTGATGATTTAGTTGATTTAAAAAATAAAATGGAAAAGGAATTTTATGAAATTGATGATAATGAAAGGAAGACAAGGACTGCGCTTGCATCATTAGAAGGGAATATTGCAAAACTTTTATTAGAATTAGGAAGTGAGGGTTGATATGGTAAGGGAAGGCAACATTGAAAATAAGAAAAGTTCCAGAATAGACAGGGATATGCAACTTAATGTTTCTAAAAAAATTGATAGAAAATTATCTGCAAAAAAAAGAAAGCAATTTGTGTTAAGGGCATTTTCTTTGTTTGGTTTGGTTGGATGGAGTGTAGGTGTGCCTACTGTTATTTGTGCATATATAGGAATGTATATTGATAATCATTATCCATCAAAGTATATATCATATACATTGTATTTTATTTTGTTTGGTTTGGTGGCTGGATGTTATAATGCTTTTAGATGGGTAAAAAGGGAAAAGGATAAACTTGATAAGGAGTATGATTAGTATGGAAAATATACTTAGTTATTTGATAATTATTTTTGTGACTGCTTTGTTTAGCATATTTTATTTTGCTATGCTTAAATTAGGTATGAACAAAGTTTTATCAAAGGAAGATGAAAAGTTTGGTAATATGGGTTATCTTTACGGTTCTTTTTTGCTAAGGTTTTTACTCGCAGGAATATTTTTCTTTTTGCTTTTGAAATATTATAGGGATTTAGATGAACTTGCACTTGTCGTTTTAACTTTCCTTGTTGTTCGCTATTTAATAGTAAAAAGAGAGAAGGCAAAAATAATTAATAAAAAGGGAAATAAAGAATGAAAATTAGTCCTGATGAGATAGTATTTTTTAAAATCCCTTTTGTGTTATTAGGGCGTGATGTTACTATTGATATAAATATGACCCTTGTTGGGACATGGGGTATTATGTTATTTCTTTTTATATTTTTTAAAAGGATGACAAGGAATTTTAATTATTCGTTTGAACTTTCACCTCTTCAAAATGGAATAGAAGTGATTGTTCAATTTGTAAGGGATCAAATAGAAGGTATGATGGGAAGAAAGGCGGATGCTTTTATTCCACTTATTGGAAGTTTATTTATTTTTATTTTAGTGGCAAATTGGACGGCACTTCTTCCTATACCATTTTTTGTTGATGGTGGGGTAGAATGGTATATGCCACCTACTTCATCTATTTCTACGACAGCGGGACTTTCTTTAATTGTTATGTGTTCCGTTATGACTTATGGTATGGGAAAAGTTGGATTTTTTAGATATTTTAAAAGGTTTTTTGAGCCTGTGTTCTTCCTTTTCCCACTTAATATTTTAAGTGAAATTTCAAGTGGTGTGTCGCTTGCGATAAGGTTGTATGGTAATATAATGAGTGGTGGGTTGCTTGCAACTATAATATTTGCATTGGCGCCTATTGTTCTTCCTGGGCTTGTAAATATTTATGGGCTTTTGGCGGGAACAATACAGCCATATATATTTTCTGTGCTTGCAATGGTGTATATAAGTGCAGGTATGGGTGATCCGAGTGAGTCTGAAGAAGAGGAGTTAATGAGTTTACAGACAGCAAGGATTTAGAGTTTGGTTTGGGAATATTTCTTAAATCATTTTATAATAAAAAGTAAATAAAAAAGAAAGGAAGGTATAAAATGGATATGGGATTAGTTTGGATTGCAGTTGCATCAGTGTTAGGAGCATCATTTGCAGTTGGAATAGGTGGTATGGGACCAGCTCTTGCAGAAGGTCAAGCGGTGAAGCAGACTTTGGCATCTATGGCTCAACAACCAGATGAGGCAAGTAGTTTAAGAAGCACATTGTTTGTGTCTTTGGCTATGCTTGAATCTACTGCTATTTATGCATTATTAGTAGGTATGATTTTGATATTTAGTAATCCATTTTGGAACTATGGTGTGGCACAACTTGCGAAGTAGAGGACTTCTTAACAAATAAAAATAAGGATTTATTATGAATTTGAATTGGAGTACTGTATTTTTTCAGATAATAAACTTTTTAGTTATCGTTTGGATACTTAAAAGGTATCTTTTTACTCCTGTATTATCTTCTATGGAGAAAAGGGAGAAGGCTATTCAATCAAGGTTGAAAGAGGCGGAAGAATCTCGAATATTGGCTGAAAAGGAAAAGAAAAAATTAGGTATCAAAATAGCAGAAGTAGAAAAATCAAAAAGTGATGTGATTTCTGAGGTATTGAAAAAATCCGAAAAAGAGCAGGCTTTGATGATTAAAAACTTGAATAATGAAATTCAGGCTAAAAAGGTTGCATTTGATAAAAGGTTGGTTGATGAAAGGGAGGCTTTGCGTTCTTCCATTAAAGATATTGCAGGAAATGTGATTATTGATACTGTTTCATCGGCTTTGACTGATTTAGCGAATGAAAAAATACAGGTTGTGATTTTGGATAACTTTATTGAAAAATTGGGTCGTGGTGAAGTTGAAAAATCTACTCTTCTTAAAGATTTTTATAATAAATCAAAGCATATAGAAGTTAATACTTCGTTTAGTATTGGAAAAACGGAGGAAGCAAAGATAAAAAAGTCTTTATCTTTATTAATTGGAAAAGATGTAAGCAGTGTTGATTTTAAAATTGATAAATCTATTTTGTGTGGAATTGAGGTTGTTTGCGATTCTCTTTTGATAAGTTTTGGTATGGATACTTATATTAAAGAATTGCGAACAAATCTTGATAATGCAATTGCGAATTTGACTAAGACGCAAGAAATAACTGATAAAGAGGGTAAGTAGGGGAATAGATATGTTAAAAGAGACAGTAAAAGATACTTTGAAAGAGGTTGGGGCGGTTTCTAAGAAAACCAAAGCAAGTATTGTATCAGAAGAAATTGGTGAAGTTGTTGAAGTTATTGGTAGTATTGTAAGAGCAAAAGGTCTTTCTTCTGTAAAAATGGATGAACTTGTAGAAATAGGAAATTCTTCTGGTATTGTCATTAACCTTAATGAAGATAGTGTTGGTATAGTTCTTCTTGATAGTTCGCAGAATATAGAAGCAGGGGAAAAAGTAAAAAGGACTGGACGAATTGCCGATGTGCCTGTGGGTCCTGCTCTTCTTGGTCGTGTTGTTAATCCTTTGGGGGAACCTCTTGATGGTGGGGCAAAAATTATTGCAAAAGAAAGGTATAATATAGAGCGAGAAGCACATCAAATTATGGAGCGTCAGGAAGTGTCAGTTCCTCTTCAAACTGGACTTAAAGCGATAGATGCGATTATTCCTATTGGTAGGGGACAAAGGGAACTTATCCTTGGGGACAGACAGACTGGTAAAACGGCGATTGCTGTTGATTCTATACTTGCACAAAAAGATACTGGTGTCATTTGTGTTTATTGTGCGATAGGAAGTAGGGCTGATAGTGTTGCAAAGGTTATTGATGTTTTGGAAAAAAATGAT
>JBJEXC010000011.1:0-63844 GCA_051885355.1 Alphaproteobacteria bacterium
CCGCTATCACTAGTTTACTCTTTTCCATCTTTTATTCCCCCTTGGTTCGTTTGTATTCCACGATAAAAATCGTAAAACTTATTATCCCATCGTGCTCGCAAACAGGCGGGGAGTTCGAAAATCATATAGTCTGAAATGATTCCACATGACCTTTAAGAACATGCAAAGCATACTCTCTGAACATACGTCAAGGGCTCCCCACCAAAGGCGGGGGCATTTATTCACATAACATTGCGTTATGCGCAGACTATAAAGGACTTTCGACAGTCCCGTATCCATTCGCGGACACTAGCCTAGATATAGAAATCTAAACATATTTTCATAATATTATATTTAAGATAAGTTTTCAAGATAAAAAAGAAATTTACATATTTTTAATTTTCAAAACAGCATCATTAAAGTCTTTTTGCTTAAATAAAAAACTTCCAACAACAACAGAATCCGCACCATTTTCAAATACTTTTTTTGATGTTTCAAAATTAATTCCACCATCAACTTGCACTAAAATATTTCTTCCACTTTTTTTTACAAGAGAAGAAATTTTCAAAACTTTATCAGCAACTTCCTCAATAAATTTTTGCCCACCAAATCCAGGTTCAACACTCATCACCAAAATTTCATCAACAAAATCTAAATACTTCAAAACCTTTTTATATGAGGTTTTAGGATTTATCACAATCCCACTTTTTATTCCCAAAGATTTTATAAGTTTTAAAGATTTAAGACAATTCTTCGCCTCAATATGCACAGAAATTAAATCACTACCTGAGGCATAAAAACTTTTAATATAAGGCAAAGGATTTATAATCATCAAATGCACATCAAAAAATTTCTGAGTATAAGGTTTAATTGAAGAAATAAAATCCATACCATAAGTAATATTTGGCACAAACACACCATCCATTACATCAAAATGAATCCTGTCTGCATCAGATTTATTTATCATATCAATAGTCTTTTTTATATCAAAATAAGAAGTTGATGTAATACTTACCGACAAAATTTTTTTACTTTTTTTCATACTAATTCTTCCTAAAAATTCTCCTAAATAATGCCCTATTTTCAGAAGAATCTTCTTCCTCATCCATTTTATCCAAATTATCAGCCGACACAGTTATTTTTTCATTTTCAATATTAACAACTATATCATTCTTTATATCCTTTTCCAAAGTAGAAATAATGATAATCTTATCAGGCGAAAATTTCTCAATAATCTCCAATAACTTTTCTTTATATACTTTTCTTAAGCCTAAGAAAGGTTGATCAAAAATCATAATCTTTGGATTTCCAACAAAAACCCTTGCAATACTCAAAAGTTTCAATTCCTCAGGTGATAATAAATCCGTCTTACTATCAATAATAGTATTATAGCCATTAGGAAGTTTCGAAATTATATCATCAAGCCCAAACATCTTACATACCGCTTTATAATCAACAAATCCTGCAAAAGAACTATCATCATTTTCAGATAAGAAACAATTTAGGTTTTCCTTAACCGTTCCCTCTATTATAAAATAATTTTCACCAACATAATGAACATAATTTTTAAGACTGTCAGCACGAAGATTTGAAATATTATATCTGTCAAAGAAAATTTCACCACTTGAAATATCATACCCACCAATCAAACTTTTTAAAAACAAAGATGTATCAAAAGTATTCTTTGCTCGCACAACATAAACTATACTATCCTCAAATATAAAATCAACATTTCTTAAAATCACATTCTTACGCGCATCTTCCAAACTAACTCCTTTAAGTTCAAGATTCGCAAAAGTAATATCCTCAATTTCATCACTTTTTAAAGCCTCCACCTGCTCAGCCATAACTTGACTTAAACGCTCAGTCGAATTAATAAATTTAAAATATTGTGGAAGATACTTTAAAAAACTGTTTATCAAATAAAAATTTAATGTAAAAAGCAAAAGTATCGCAACCAAAGTTCCAACACTCATATTATGAAGATTAAACGAATAAACCCCAATCAAAGAAAACACCACTAACCCCAAAAAGAAAATAACAAAATTCAAAACCAAACAAATATCCAATGTGTAATTTCTTTTATAAGTAATATCAATAATGCTTTTCTGATAATCATACCACATATTCATAACCTTATCAGTCAAAGACATAGTTTTAAGTGACGAAAGATTATGAATTGAACCGGACACAAGTTCATCCCTTTCCTTTATAGCCAACTTTTCCTTATCATCAACAATTCCCAAAATATAGGAAGCAAACACAACAAAAATTGCATAAACAAGTAAAAACAAAAGCACAACAAAAAAGTATCTGCCAAGTAAAATCCCTATCACTCCAATAAAAAGTAATACAAAAGGAATATCAACAATATTTATAATATAAGAACCAGAAAGTCCATTCCTTATCACATCAATATCAGCAAACAAGGTAGTCCAAAAGGCATCTTTCTTTTTTTCAATTTTTTTAACCGGCAACTTAAAAACCTTATCCAAAATATTCTTACAAATATTATTATCTATATTAAGAAGTATGTAATTTATCATTCCTGCCCTTACATACCTAAATATAAAATTAAAGCCAAGAACACAAACCAAAAACATAATATTAAATATTCCAGCAGAATCAGTTGAAAGATTAAACTTTCCATCAACCAAAAACATAATACATAAAGGTATTAAAACAGTTAAAACATTTATCAAAAAAGAAAGATAAAAAATTCTGTGTATAGCACTTTTAAAAGGTGTCAATATAGTAGAAAGACTATACTTAGAATTATCATAATAAACCGACATCACATCATTTTTTTTTAAATCTAACATTTTATTTCCCTAAATTTTTTATATAAAATATTATAACATAAAACAATATCCAATACAAATTTAAAAATTATCATTTATAAACTTTCTTATTTTTCCCCAAATTCCAACATCTTTATCAATTTTCACATCAGAATTAAACCTTACTGCAGATGATGATTTTTGAAAATTAAAAACAAACAAACCAAACAAAGTTGAATAAGATGAATTAAGAAATTCCTCATCAACTCCATTTATTTTTAACGGAGTTGCAACTCTAACTGGCAAAGAAAATACATCTTCACAAATTCCCTTTATATTTTCAATTTTTGCACCACCCCCTGTGATAATCACCCTATTTACAAAATGTGAAAAATTTTTATCTTCTATATACTTTTTTATAACATTGAATAACATTTTAACAACAGGATAAGTAATATTTAAAATATCAGCCTTTACCATTTCAACATTCTCCTCCTCTCCATTATCAGAAATCACAGCGACATTAACATATTCTGAATAATCAATAGGAAGAGGTTCCACCGCACCATACTTTATCTTAATACGCTCCGCCTCATCAAATTTTATATTGGTTTTTCGGCAAATATAATTAGTGATATAATCCCCACCAAGAGGAAGCGAAAAAGTATAAATAAAATTATTTTCAAAAAATATTCCCACAGACACTGCCGACTTTCCAATATCAACAATCATACTTCCAACTCGCTTGTCATCATCAACAAGACAACCAAGTCCAGAAGCATAAGAATTTGCAACAACATCCTTTACTTTTAAATGCGATTTTTTAACAGCCTCAATCACCTCCATCATCATAAGACTGTCAACCGCAATAATATGATACATAATTTTAAGAGAAGTTGCCGAAAGATTCAAAGGATTCGCAACCTCTTTCTTTCCATCAATAATATACTTTATCGGAATAATATGAATAACTGAATAATTTTCCACATCAATATTTTTCATAACAGGAATCTTCTTTGCACATCGCTCAATATCCTTAACAGAGATTAATTGTTCAAAATTAAATGCAACTTTTGATTCCAAAAAATACGACTTAAATTCAAATCCAGAAAGTGAAACTACCACCTCACTAATATGACATTTAGCCTTCTTTTCCGCAATAGCAACCGCCTCATCAATAGCAAAGGAAAGTTTCACCATATCAGTAATTTTACCATTTGAAAAACCACCATTAACAGAACTTCCTACACCAAGACAAACCGTCCCCCCGTCAGAAGATATTGCCCCAATCATACAAATAACTTTACTTGTCCCAATATCAAGAAAACCAACAACACTTTTCTTATCGTAATCAAAAGCCATTTACAAATCCCTCTGCTTTATAAGTATTTTGTTTATATCTCTTATATCTATTTCAGAAATATTTCTTTTAAGTAAATCTTGCTCTATATCAAACTTATTTATTTTCTCCAAAGCATCCTCTAAATTATCCTTTGCAAACTTTATTAAAATACCATCTTCAACATCATACAAAAATACATTCCAACGCAAGTTATTTATATATTGAAGATAAACAACTTTATTCCATATTCTAGGATATTTCTTCGCAACTAAAAGAAAATCCTTCAAACTCTCATTAGCACCTTCCCCAGTAATCAAAAGTCCAGACCTATATTCAACCCCAGCAGGTATAATTTTTCCATCACTATCAACAGGGAAATACTCCCCCTCACTAAACATATATGCAACAATATCCTTTGGTTCTATTACAAGTAAAAGTTTTGAAGGATACTCCTTCACCACAGAAACATTTTTTACCCATGAAAGTTGGGAAAATTCCTCTCTCAATTCATCCACATTCACAGAAAAAGTTTTAGGTTTCAAAAGCACACCATACCTATCAAGAATATCCCGCACATCCGCAAGTGCCAAATTAACATCAATTGATAAATCACCTTTAAACTCCACCTCAGGATAATCCAAAACAAAGCCATCATCACCAACAAAATTCTGCCTTACCGCCACAAAAAGATAAGACACACAAAATACAACAAATAATAAAAACAATACTTTTTTTACATTCAAAAATAATTCTTGTATTTTCACCTATCTCTCCATTAATATATTAATTAGGAACATTATACCAAATTTTTTTCTTTTTTTAAATTAAATTTATTATATAATTAAAAAATATTAAAAAAGGCTTTATTATGACTATACAAAGATTATATATACCACAAAAAATAGAAGAAAACAAACATTTATATATAACAAATGATGATTTTCACTACATAAAAAATGTTATAAGGTTAAAAATTGATGACGAAATACTCCTTTTTAATGAAACAAACGGTGAATTTTTATCAAAAATAAAGGATATTACAAAAAAAGAAATAATAATCACTCCAATAACCCAAACAAAAAAGCCAACAGAGGAAAATATTCCAGATGTCGAACTAATATTCGCCCCAATAAAACATAATCGCCAAGATTTAATTGTTGAAAAAGCAACAGAACTAGGAATTAAGGAATTAAGTCCTATCATCACAAAATACACCAACAACAAAAATATAAATATTGAAAGATTAAATACTATTGCAAAGGAGGCAACCGAACAATCCCGCCGTCTTTCAAAACCAAAAATAAATGAATCCATTTCATTCATTGAAAAAATCAAAAACTTTGATTTTGAAAACAGAACTCTTGTCTATCTTGATGAACGCCCAACACAAACAAATTCCATAGAAATTCTTAAAAAGTTAAAGGGAAAACCTGTCTCTTTTTTAATAGGACCAGAAGGAGGCTTTGCAAAAGAGGAATTTGAAATACTACAACAAACTCCCGCAATAGGAGTGAGTTTAGGCTCCCTTATACTTCGTGCTGAAACCGCATCAATTTCAATAATCGCAATATATAATTTAGGAATGTAAAAATGAATAAACTACCACCTGAAAATATGACCACATCAGAAATAAAAATTGAATTAAAAGACCTTACAAAACAATTGTCAAAGTTTGATGAAGAATATTACACAAATGACGCTCCAAGTATCACCGATGCCGAATATGATGAACTTAAAAAACGCGCCTTAGAACTTGAAACCTATCTTTCTCAAACCGACCTTTTCGGAAATTTAATTGTATCAAAAAAAGTTGGAAGCAAAGTCAAAAATGGATTTAAAAAAATCACTCACACAATCCCTATGCTATCCCTTGAAAACCTTTATAACGATACTGATTTAAAGGAATTTACAACAAGGATAAAAAAGGACTTATCTCTTCTTCCAAACGAAACTTTTGATATAGTAGCAGAATATAAAATCGACGGACTAAGTTTCAATGCCAGATACGAAAACGGAAACTTCGTATCCGCCGCAACTCGTGGCGATGGAACCATAGGCGAAGACATTACCGAAAACATAAAAACAATAAAAAACTTCCCTCTTCATATAAATACTACCCTACCTATATTAGAAATTCGTGGCGAAGTTTATATGAGTAAGGAGGACTTCATAAACCTTAATAAATATCAAGAAACCCACGGCGAAAAACTTTTCGCAAACCCACGAAATGCAGCCGCAGGCTCCCTCCGTCAACTTGATGCAAGCATCACAAAAAAACGAAACCTTTCTATAATAGTTTATGCGTGGGGAGAAGTATCCGAACCAAAACCATGGAACACCCAAACCGAATTTTATGAATATGCAAAATCCTTAGGTTTTCCAATACAACCTATATATAAAATTTGCCACACCTACGACGAATTAAAAGATTTCTATCATAAAATAGAAAACGAACGCCATGCAATCCCATTTGATATAGATGGTATAGTCTACAAAATCAACGACCTCTCCCTTCAAAAAAAACTTGGCTTTATCGCCCGCGCCCCAAAATGGGCAATCGCACACAAATTTCCACCACAACAGGCAATTACTATCATAAACAATATTACTTTACAAGTAGGACGAACTGGCGTCATTACCCCAGTTGCCGAACTTGACCCAGTAAATGTCGGTGGAGTTATGGTAGCCCGCGCAACCCTTCATAACCAAGATTATATAAAGGCAAAGGACATAAGGACAACAGACACAGTAATAATTGAACGCGCTGGCGATGTTATCCCACAGGTAGTAGAAGTAAAACTATCCGAAAGAAAACCAAATACAACAGAATTCATAATGCCAACAATCTGCCCAGTCTGTGGCAACCCTATATCACAAAAAAAGGACGAAGTCGCCCTTCGTTGCACAAACCCAAACTGCCCTGCACAAATAAAAGAATACCTAAAATATTTCATTTCTAGAGATGCTTTCAATATAGACGGACTTGGAGCATCCCAAATAGAACTTTTTTATGACAAAGGCTGGCTAAAAAATCCAATCGACATTTTTAACCTTATCACAAACCACAAAAATGATATAGAAAAATTAGAAGGATACGGACCAAAATCTATCAAAAACTTAACAACCTCAATCGAAAATGCGAAACACATAAAACTTGATAAATTCATATATGCTTTAGGCATTTTCGGTGTAGGTTCCGCAACCGCAATACTCCTTGCCGATAAATTTAAATCAATAGACGCTCTACAAAGAACAACTTTTGCAGAACTCACTTCAATTTATGGCATAGGTGACACTATGGCAATGGATATATTAAACTTTATGCGCAATGAAACAAAAATAAATTTAATAAAGGACTTAACTTCAATAGTCACAATTGAAAATCCAGAAATAATTGAAATTGATAAAACAAACCCTCTATTTGAAAAAACAATAGTCTTTACCGGCACCCTTTCCAATATAGGAAGAAAGGAAGCCGAGGATATTGCAAGAAAGTTCGGCGCCCACCCAACCTCCTCTGTCAGCAAAAAAACAAACATAGTAGTTGCCGGCACATCCGCAGGCTCCAAACTTGACACCGCACAAAAACTGGGAATAACAATTATGTCAGAACAAGAATTCCTTGATATAGTAGGCAAAAAATAACTATTGTTTTTAAATAATCTTTCCTTTATAATAAAATTTCAAATAAAGCAAAGGCTAATTTATGTTAAAATTTTTTACAATTCTGTTCCTTCTTATCCTTCCACCATTTGCATTGGCGGAGGACATTGAACTTACAGCCGATAATGGCTTAGAATGGAACCAAAAGGAACAAAAAATCATTATGCGAGAAAACGCTAATGCTAAAACTCCTGAATATGAATTAAAGGCCGATTATATTGAGGCTTTTTATAAAGAACCAAATAAAAAAATATATCAGGTTATCGCAACCGATAATGTAAAAGTCATATCAAAGGAAGAAAATATCACAACCGACAAACTAACCTACGATATTAATAATGAAATTATAAAACTATTTTCCACTTCAAATCCAACAACCCTTAAAAATAAAGACAGCGAAATAATTGCAAAGGATGACATAATTTACTACAAAGCAAAAAATTACGCCACCGCAAAAAATGCAAAAATCATAAATACCGGTCGCACACTTTTCGCTGACGATATAAAAGTTGAATTTGAAAGAACAAAGGCATCATCAAACCAACTAAAAAAAATACTCGCAAATGGAAATATAAAACTTATTGATGGCGAAGAAGAATTATACGGTGACACCGCCGAATACAATCCAAAAACTGGCTTTGCAACGATATCCGGAAATGTGTATTTTAAAAAGGGAACACAGGCAAACCTTTCTGGCGGTAAAATAATATATGATATGAAAACTGGTATAGCCCGCGTTCTTCCAAAGGATGGTGAAAGCAAGGTAAAAGGTGTATTTTCCACCGATAAAAAATAAAGGATCCACAAATGGAAACAGAAAATAAACTTATAAAAGAAATAGTTGTAAAAAACATTGCAAAAAGTTACTCCAAACGCCCAGTTTTAAAAAATGTTTCAATCAATGTAAAACAAGGGGAAGCAGTAGGCTTGCTTGGTCCAAACGGCGCTGGAAAAACAACTTGCTTTTATTGTATAACTGGACTTATCACACCAGATACTGGCTCTATCACCCTAAGCGGGGAAAACATAACAAAACTTCCATTTTACCACCGCGCACAAAAGGGTATCGGCTACCTTCCACAAGAATCTTCAATATTTCGCTCTCTTACTGTCGAAGATAATATTATGGCAGTATTGGAAGTTGTTGAACCATACGAGGATAAACGCAAACAAAAACTTGATGAATTACTTGCCGAATTTTCTATCACTCATTTAAGGGAAAGTCCAGCCATCGCACTATCCGGTGGTGAACGTCGCCGTCTTGAAATAGCACGCGCCCTCGCTGCAAATCCTGACTTTATATTACTTGATGAACCATTCGCCGGCGTTGACCCTATCGCCGTTAACGATATAAGAAACCTTGTTTTCCATTTAAAGGACAAGGGCTACGGCGTTCTAATCACCGACCACAATGTCCGCGAAACTTTGGAAATAACTGACCGCGCTTATGTCCTTCATAATGGAACTGTTTTATGCGAAGGAACCCCCGATGCAATAGTATGCAATACAAATGTTCGCAAAGTCTACCTCGGTGAAAACTTTAAAATGTAATTTTTTTAATTCTCTCTTGTTAAAAATCCAAAAATATGATATTATATACTTCATATAAGTAGGATTAAAAAAATGTATACAAATTTAAAATATATTTCCATTATAGTTTTGTCATTAATAATATTTGAAACAAATGTTTCTGCACAAAAGAAAAAAGTAAGCAAAAAACAAAACACCATTACTGGAAGTTTTGCAAAAAGGGGTTCAATAAAAAGAAATTTAACAGAAACACCCAAAAAAGAAAAAACAGAAGAAATTATTCAAGAAGAAACCACTACAACCGCAACCCCATCAGAAAATACTGATGATATTCAAGCAGAAATTGAAAAACTAACCGCACAAAATAATTTAATAAGAAATAACATAAATGAAAAACAAACAAAAATTAATGACATCACTTCAAAAATAAACGATTTAGAAGATTCTATTTTAAACCTTGAAACACAACAAAATAAATCAAAAAGTGCCTGCACCCAACTAAGCATAAAAAAGATGGAAGAAATCCAAGGCTGGCTTATCGCCTCCGTTGCTTCCTCCGGTGTTGGAACCGCAGCAAACACAACTGCAACAATTACTTCTTTTATGCAAAAGGATAACTCTCAAATTGATAAACAAAATCAAAAAGCATTAGACCGTGCAACAGACAAGGCAAAAAATCAAGAAATAAAAAAATTAAAAGAAGAACAAAAGAAAATATCTGATCAAATAAAAGATAACAATGAACATATAAATATTCTAAGCATTGGAAACGGAGATGAAATTGATAACATTTTTGATTCAAAAGGAATTGATTATTTAACAGAGCAAAATCGAACAAATAACGAAAAATTTAATGAGTATGAAGATAAAATAAACGATATTCAAAACAATCCTTTTACAGGTGAAGTTAATGCAAAAAATACTTCATACGAACAACAACAAAAGAAAAATAAAACTCTTTCAACCGTATCTAACATTTCAAGCATAGTTGGAACTGTTGCCTCCGGTGCCGCAACAATCACATCAACTGTTGCTGCTGGATTGATATCAACTATCGCAAAACAAGTAAAATCTTGCAAAGGAACATTCTAATGAAAAATATTTTTTATACTATTTTATTTTCTATAATAACAATTCCTTCCCTTGCTCAAACAGCAACCGAATTGGAAGAAAAACTAAAAAAACTTCAACTTGAAAATCAAAGCCTTACTTTACAAAACACTAACTTTGATACAAAAATCCAAGAAAAAGAAAAGGAACTAACACGCACAGAAACCGAACTAAAACAACTACAACAAAAACGCATAAAAAGTGAAGACGCTTGCAAAAATATATCAGATGACGATATAAAACTTATGCAAGGTTTAGCAGGTGGAACAACCGTAATCTCACTTGCTGGAACCGGTATTGGCACAGCACATAAAATAACTGGAGCATTACAAAACAAAGAAACAAAAAATGAAGATACTTCACAAATTTCCGAAACAAACCAAAACACAACACTGAAAAAATCCACAACCCTTGATAAAGCATTAAATATCACAACCACTGTCACCTCTGCTGGTGCCACAGTCACAAGCGCTATCGCCCTTTCAAAAGTAAATGGACTAAAAGACGATATAAAAAATTGTATTGATAGTTTTAATTAAATTTTCTTTGACTTAAAAAATATGCAACTGTTTTTGGATTATCAAAAACATCTTTATCTAGTTTATAAGTCAACTTATGTATGAAATAAGATTTCAATAAACAAAGAATTTCATCCTCGGATAACTCACTTGCTAAATAAAACGAGACCTTATGATTGTCATCTTGCAAAATCACAGGCATTTTATCAAACTCCGCTTTTAAATCATTATTCAAAAGCACCGTTCTGAAAAGCAAATGCGATACAAAATATTCAAGAGCCCTATTCTCCCGCTTCCAATACTCAGTCATAATATCACGCCATGCACAAATAAGAGGATGCCCCGCAACCGAATGTATAAAACAATTATTTATCAAAGTCCAATTCCACTTGCCCGTAGAATGAAACATAAAAAAGGAAGTCTCATCAATAACCTTTGGAAATTCCGCCGTCATAAGCATTGTTGCATCAATCCAATACCCACCATATTGAGATAGCAAATAAACCCTAATAATATCAGCAAAATGAGCATTACCAATCTTTCCACTTTTATACTTTTCTAAAATAAAATCTGGAAGAATAACCCAATCAGACAAATTTTCCATAGTAATAATAATATGTTTTCTGTTCCCTTTAAATTTTTCAACCGTTTCAATACAGTTTTTAACAATGTTTGGCGCTTTATCCAAACCCTGCAACCAACATTGAAATATATATTCACTATTATCTTGACGCCCCCCCCCATTTGTCAATGATTTAGATATAGAAATAAGGGGTAAATACCTTTTCCTAAAATAATTTATAAGGTTGACTGGCGAACAAGGATCCAACTTCCACCTTACTTTTCTTCTTAATTTTTTAGATGAAATAAAACCACAAATAAATTGTGAAAAAATTTTACCAATACGCCACTTCATTCCTTTTTCATAACCTCAACAATTGCCTTTTTTAAATCTTCAAGGCCAAGTTTTGCTACCCCAGAAATCGCAATAACTTCCTTTCCTGATGCCTTTTTAAGAAGTTTTACTTTCTCCTTAACTTCTTCCTCACTCAAACTGTCAATTTTGTTAAGCACAACAATTTCTGGTTTCATAAGAAGTTTTTCACCATAGTTTTTAAGCTCAGATTCAATAGTTTTATAACTCGCAACAACATCTTCACTTGTTCCATCAATAAGATGAAGTATCACACGGCATCTTTCTGCGTGTCCCAAAAACCTGTGCCCAAGACCTACACCTTCACTTGCCCCTTCAATAAGCCCTGGCAAATCCGCAATCACATACTCCCTGTCATAAACATAAAAAACACCAAGGTTTGGATGAAGTGTAGTAAATGGATAATTCGCAATCTTTGGACGCGCTGCAGTCAATACCGAAAGGAGTGTAGATTTTCCAGCATTAGGAAAACCAACAAGCCCAATATCAGCAATAAGTTTAAGTCGCAACCATACCGCTAATTTTTCACCAGGAGTCCCTGGGTCCGCCCGCTCCGGTGCTTGATTAGTAGAGGTTTTATAGTGAGCATTACCAAAGCCACCATGCCCACCTTTTGCAAGCAAAACTTCCTCACCATCAACAACCATATCGGCAAGCACAGTTTCCTTATCCTCCGCCAAAATTTCTGTTCCAACAGGAACCTTTATAATCAAATCTTTACCACTGCGACCAGTCCTCTCCGATCCTTCACCACCGCGTCCCTTTTCCGCACGAAAATGTTGCTGATATCTAAAATCAATAAGAGTATTAAGGTTTTTCACTGCCTTGAAAATAATACTTCCACCATTACCACCATCACCACCGTTAGGACCGCCATATTCAATATACTTTTCATGGCGAAATGAAAGACAACCATTTCCACCGTCACCGGCCTCTAAATAAATCTTTGCTTGATCTAAAAATTTCATAATACTTCCCTTTTGTTTTAATAAAAGGATACAAGAACTACCAACAAAACACAAGCATTATTTTACAGACTTTTTTCCCAAAACAACACAAATTCAATTACTTTTGCAAAGAATTATTTCCATTTATCTAAAAGTTCTTTAAAAACAAGTAAAGGATTATAATTTATTACCATAAATATTTCTATACATTCCACAATATCAACACGTCTTTCACCATTTTCTATTTTACTTATACAAGATTGAGAACAATTAAGTTTATTTGCAAGTTCACTTTGAGTTATATTATTTTTCTTTCTAATATCAACTAACATTTTTAGTAAATATTTATAATTATTTGTATATGCAGATTTATTCATATTTTTCCCCTTATTCATTAAAAACAAATATATTTTATATCCTTTTACAGAATATACCAAATAAGAATAATATTTCCCCTATAATAATTGTAATAGAAATAGAAGTTTAGTCTTGACTTTAAAAGTAATATATCTTATTTTTACTACAGTTTGCTACTGTGGCTCAGTGGTAGAGCGCACCCTTGGTAAGGGTGAGGTCGTGAGTCCGATTCTCACCAGTAGCACCATTAAATTTTTCATTAAATATCCTATAAAAGAGCAGAGAAATTAACCACTTCAAGGCTCTTTTTTTTATACCCATTATCTCTGTTCCTCTTCATACATATATTCACAAAAATCACCTAACTCCATATCACTTACTTCCAATATTTTACTAATAGTCCTCATAGATAGCCATCTGCACTTTCCACTCAAATAAAATCTTTTACTTTTGTTAAATGCAGTTCCATCTAACCCAGCATTTTTCGCTAATAATGATACAGATATACCATTAATATAGGCTATTTTATCAATAACATTCCACAAACTCTTATGGTCTTTCTCTAAATTTTGCATAATAAACTCCTTTTGTTTCTAATAACCCCTCCCTTAAGAAGATATTCTTAATTTAAAATCATATTAGAATTACAGCAAGTAGAATAAATTCCTCTATCTCAACACAGCCGTTTGCTTAGAATTTTTTAAGTTAAAATAAAAAAACTCAAAAAACAGAAGAAGAAATTTCGTTGCTTTTTTGTTTTCTCCGATTCGTTTTTGTGTAGAAAATAAGATTAAAAATTCGGTGATGAAGAAGGAAAAACTTTATACGATATAGCCATAAAAAAAGACGGTGTATTAGATACAAAGTTCGTTAATAAAAAGAATGTTGAAAATTATTTGGCTAATGCTTTGAAGATGGACAATGTCAATAGTTCTGGCACTCCATTCACGTCGGGGGATAAAGCGAACTATGCAACCCTTTCGCTACTCAATGATAATATAGCAAATATGTATATAAATGTCAAACCTAATTATCAGCAGGCAAGGTCTTTGGCTTCAGTTATAATTTGACTTAAATTTCCTATATGCTATAATTCCAGGTGGTGAGACACGCCCCAAAACGCAGTTGCGATTTGACTTAAATTTCCTATATGCTATAATAGTTATTATTACGAAAGTGTTTCAAATGATGTTGCGATTTGACTTAAATTTCCTATATGCTATAATTTTTGCTCTTGTGTTTCTTTTGCAATTGTAGTTGCGATTTGACTTAAATTTCCTATATGCTATAATTATATCGAATCCAGATTCTTTTGCATCTTTGTTGCGATTTGACTTAAATTTCCTATATGCTATAATAACTGTTTCATAACGCTTTCATACAACAATGTTGCGATTTGACTTAAATTTCCTATATGCTATAATTTTTTTTATAAAAAATTTAGGTATGCTTTCGTTGCGATTTGACTTAAATTTCCTATATGCTATAATAGAAAATATTTATTTAACAGATAACAATAGGTTGCGATTTGACTTAAATTTCCTATATGCTATAATCCCGTTATTCAGAATGCTATAGGCAAAGCAGTTGCGATTTGACTTAAATTTCCTATATGCTATAATTATCCTACTCTTGAAACTTTTGATGATTTTGTTGCGATTTGACTTAAATTTCCTATATGCTATAATTTTCAGATTGATTATCAAAATTTAATGCTTGTTGCGATTTGACTTAAATTTCCTATATGCTATAATAGTTTAACACATCTTGACTTGGATGTTATTGTTGCGATTTGACTTAAATTTCCTATATGCTATAATATAAAAGAAATTTTAAATAAAAAATATCATGTTGCGATTTGACTTAAATTTCCTATATGCTATAATTTCATAGCTCCCAACATAATTGATTTTTTTGTTGCGATTTGACTTAAATTTCCTATATGCTATAATTTAAATAAAGAAATATACGTACAAGGGAACGTTGCGATTTGACTTAAATTTCCTATATGCTATAATAGTACATCGCCATTCATTAAACCTTTCTTCGTTGCGATTTGACTTAAATTTCCTATATGCTATAATCTTTTTATTGAATTATATTTATCTTGTTTAGTTGCGATTTGACTTAAATTTCCTATATGCTATAATCAAATCACTCTCTAAGTCTGCATAGAGTTTGTTGCGATTTGACTTAAATTTCCTATATGCTATAATGAAATCAATACAAAAACTGGTGAAATAACAGTTGCGATTTGACTTAAATTTCCTATATGCTATAATATATAATCAGAATTTTTATTATAACTTTTTGTTGCGATTTGACTTAAATTTCCTATATGCTATAATGTTTACGGGAAAGAATTCTGGGACAAACTAGTTGCGATTTGACTTAAATTTCCTATATGCTATAATCATCCCAGGGGAAGTATGGAAGATAAAAATAGTTGCGATTTGACTTAAATTTCCTATATGCTATAATCATTATCAAATATATTTAATGTTCGCGATTGTTGCGATTTGACTTAAATTTCCTATATGCTATAATTCTACACCCCAAACTAAATTATCAACATTAGTTGCGATTTGACTTAAATTTCCTATATGCTATAATTATTATCATTGAAGAAGTTAAGAAAATTGAGTTGCGATTTGACTTAAATTTCCTATATGCTATAATATTGGAAGTTCTGGCTACTCCGCACAGATTGTTGCGATTTGACTTAAATTTCCTATATGCTATAATTTATTATATAAATGTAATCCTTGATTCTTTGTTGCGATTTGACTTAAATTTCCTATATGCTATAATATATCTAGGAGAACAACCAATATACCAAAGGTTGCGATTTGACTTAAATTTCCTATATGCTATAATTTTGTGGTTGGTTTAATTTTTCTTTGTTTTGTTGCGATTTGACTTAAATTTCCTATATGCTATAATAGTTGTAGCACTCATAATCTACGATAAGATGTTGCGATTTGACTTAAATTTCCTATATGCTATAATATCACAGAAAAATCCTCAGAATTTCTGGGGATTTTTTAATTATTTCATAATAAAAATTTAACAAATTTATACTAATTTTTGATTCGTTTTTTTTATTTTTCTTTTACCGATTCGCAATATTATTATCCACATTTTTAAAACAACATAAATTGCTCTGGCGATTTTGGGACTTCTCTATAATCTAAATCTCCAATTAAAATTATATCTTTAAATTGCTTATCCGTAAAAAACAAAATAGTTATATTACCACTTGTTGGCGCATTTTGTTTTATTGCCGAAACATATTTAGGACACAAATCTTTTGCCCCTATAAATTTAGTATAAACAGAATATTGGTTCATAGAAAATCCCATATCCAACAAATATTCCCTAAATTTATGAGCATAATGCCTATTCTCAGGAGTATCCGTTGGCAAATCAAACATAACCATCATCCACATAATTTTTCTCCCATCTATTATATTACTCATAATAATCACCTAAATAACTATCTATAAGTTTGTCAGTAATAGAAAGTGAAAAAGTTTTATTAAGACAAGAATTTGCAAAACTTCTTACATAATTTTGAGTAACAATAGGAAGTTCAGAAATACCATCCAAAGTTTTTATATCTTTATGTAAGATATTAATTATTAAAAATTTTTTGCTTTCTGCTTCCAAAGATTTTTCAACATCATCAATTCCATTAAAAATCTTATAAACAAGCAAATCTACAACAGGACGAAATGGTTCAATCAAATCATCAACTAAACAAAAGGGATTCAAATAACTGTGATGATTAACACCAAATGATGGATTTAAACCAGTCGCAACAACAAACCTAGCAATCACCCCTCGAATAATAGCATACCCATAATTAAGAAAACTATTTATACCAGATTTATTTGTATCCCTAACAAAATTATCCCCAAACAAAGCAGAAAAATAATACCGTGCGGCCACTGCCTCTTGATTAGTAGTATCTCCAGATAAAACTTGCGTTGCAATATAATCAAGTTTAGTATCATTCTTCAAAAATTTTAAAACTTTTGATTGATTTTTTATCTTCTCTTGAACTATTTTTTGCCATAAATTTTTCTGCAAAGGTTTTGATATAGAAATTTGCATTTGTTGAATACGAGTTTGTTGATAATTACCATTTATACCAAGCAATAATCCCGAAGGATTATAATTTTTACCACATATAACAAGTGGGATATTTTCTTCGATCAATCTTTGTAATAAAGAATGCGTATAAATGACTTGATTCGCAGAAACAATTATTCCTCCCAATGAATCAAAAGGGAGATCTTTTACAATCTCCCCTTCTTCCTTTATCCTCAAAAATCCCCTATATGTTGTTAATGTTTTACCATCATCGTTTATCTCTATAATATTATTTAACATTTTATACCTCTTTGGTTAGTTATTATTTATCTCCTTTCCCAAAGCATTTAAATAAACCTTTTTTATATTATATTGTTGAGCTACTGATATTCCTTTCTTTGTAGAAAAATTACATTGCCAAGTTTTTTTATCTCCATTATCTTCCTGTGCAATATGTAACGGACGTAAATAAAGTGTATCTCCTGTCATTTTTTTCACTTTAAAATAAAAATCCATACTCTCTTTGTTTGTATTAAGGAAACGATTATCTATAAAATTTTTAAATTTTTTAAGACTATCACATAAATCTTTATCTTTATTAATATTAACCTTCACAATATCATTTGCTCTAAGTGTCATAATTTTTTTAGCATTTGGATAAATTTTATTCCATAAAGCATAACCATTTTTATCTTCAAGGTGCTCAAAAACTCTAAATCTATTTAAAATTTCCATTTGCCATTTTCCATCAACCATATAAATCTGTGCTTCATAATTACCATCACTAGCATACCATTTATAGGCTTTGTCTTTTGTAAATGATTCTTCAAATAACTTTTTTGTTTTATCAAATTCCTCTTGTGTAATTTTACCATCTAACAATCTTTGTTTACCAATAAAATACTTATCAAATAATTCTAAATAGATTTTCTTTTGCTCTTTATTTCTAAATACCGGTATCATAGAAGATATATTACTTATTTCAGTTTCAACCTTACCTTTTGAACGATTAAATTTTTTAAAAGTCACATTATCATCTTTTGTTAAATTATTATTTTCTATACTGTATGCTGTCCCTTTCATAATATTTAAAAAACTTAGATTAGATTTATTTTTCCCTTCCCTTATACCTTTCATAAGATATTTTACTTTATTAGTTTCTTCCTTATAAAAAATAAACATATTTCTAAATCTTTCTTTTAATTCATTCATATCAAAATTTTTATAAGGATTTTCTTTATTTTCATTTCTTAATTTTTCAGAAATCAATGATTCTTTCAAAGATTTTCTAAATCTTGCCTCATTTATATTCTTATCACCTTTAATACCTTCATAATATTGTCTATCAACTTCTTTTCTAAAATCCTCACTATTTGGATATTGAACCAAAGCAGTATCTAAACAAGCACACACTATTGCATCTATTGCATGATGATAATGAATTGCCCTATCCTTTTGCTTACTGGATAAATTATAGAAAAGTTGATGACAATTTTTCTTTATTTCATCAGAAGATAAATTCTCCGTTTCCACTTTTACAAATTGAAAGTTATGAATATCAAAAGCGTTTCTTTTTATTATAGGAGTTTTAACATCTTTTTCATTTTTATTTAATAACTCAACATCACCTATTTCATTAGATTGATTTATAACAAACTTTTCAAATTCATCAACTAAGTTATTATATTTTGTTGGATTTCCATCAATTAAATCATCAATAATTTCAGCAACTTTACTATTAAATTCTTTCTGCATATCCTTTTTATCATATTCTGGATGTAAAAAAAGAATTACATCTTTTAATTTATCACTTAAAAAATCTTGTTGCCATTTTTGAGGAATCCATAAATCAAAATCCCGTGGCACAGCCCTTAATAACTGCCAAGCATTTCTATATAAATCAGTAGCGATACCAGTATTAACAGTATTATGCTTCCAATCATTAGAAACATAATTTAAATACTGATTTGTAAGTTTTGTAATGTATCTTGTATCATTTATATCTCTTGCATTTAAACCGCCGGTTAATTTATTATAAATATCCATTGCATTAGGTAAAAAACGCCACCATGTATCAAAAAGTTTATATTCTATCCTCTTTTTATTATTTCCTTTTAGCGCAGATTTATCTCCTTTTTTATCTTTTCTATAAAAATCAATAAACCCTGCTCTTTTTTGCAATAACTTCAATTCTTCTGGTTCATTTGTTTTCCATTCACTTGGTGTTCTATCACATTTTTCTCCATTATACTTACTTTTTGTTATTATCTTATTTGCATAACTGTCATCACCACTTTTTGAAAATGGAAGAATATGTTCTATTTCATATTTAGGCGAAAAAAGTTCTGATAGAGGAATTGGATGAACTTCATCTATATTATAAATATCAATTCTTTTCGTTTCATCGTGTGGGCAAAGATTTCTCCATACCTTATATTTTTCAATATTATAATCACTAGGATTTTCTCCTTGAGAAATAATAGCCCTTCTTGCTTCATCATTTATTTTTTTATTATCAGATTGTATCACAGCAATTTTTGCTTTTGTTTTATCACCTTGTGCCATATCACGAGCGACTTCAATTCCAATAACTTCTGGATTACCATACAAAGCAATAATTTCATTTACAACTATACGAAGTTGGTTAAGTGCAATATGAACAACAGGATTTGTAATTCTGCCATTTCTGCCAAGATATTCTTTAAATTTTTCTGTATAATATGGAAGATTTGTTAAAGGTATCCACCCTTCCTTTTGGTATTCCTTTAAAGAATGATTTATTTCTATTTTCTCCAATGCTTCATGATATTTTAAATTATCATTTTCCATAAGTGGTATAATTTTTTCCAATATATCCTTTGATAATTTGCAATATCCCTTTGGTAATTTATTAAGAATTTCATTTACCTTTATATTATCAAATTCTATATTATATTGTTCCTTTAAACTCTTTACTCTATCCTTTGCAAACTTACTATAATCAGTTAAAATTTCAATAATATCAAACTTATCAGTATCACTAAAACTGTTCCAATTTTTAATTTCACTATAAAGAATATTATTTGTTTCAGAACACTTTATTCCTTCCCTTAACAAAGGTTTATAAACATCTTCATACTCTGCTTTTCCCTCTTCATTTTTACCTTTATACTTATATTTTTTAGTTGCTTCAAAGTTAAAAAGTGTTTCAACATCCAAGCCTAAAAACTCTTTAATAGATAAATAAGAAACGACATTATCCTTTGATTTTAATTTTGTATTACAATTATAAAGAGCATCTATAAGTTTTCTTCTATCTTCATCAGATAACTTTTTATTTTCAGGATAAATAATTTCAAGATTGCGAACTTCCGATACAATTCTGAATTTTTGAAAAAGAATTTGTGCTAGTTGTATATTAGGCTTATCATCAAAAAGACATTTTGCAGGTTCTTGCTTTTTTAAATTATTTTGATCTAATATAATATCAGTTATTTCCTTTTCCATCTCTTCTGTAAGTTCTGGGAAAAATTTTCTCTGTATTTCAAACATAGATTTTATTTCTTGTTTGTAAATATCACGACTTGGAAACTCATCTTTTTTCAATTTACCATTATCATCAATCGCCCCTCTAAACCTTACTTTTTCACCATTTTTAATCATTTTCCATTGATATTCACCAAGAGTTTTACAATCATTATTTTTTATTTCCTCAATTAATTTTTTATGAGCATCTTCCCATTTTGAAGTGTTATCCTCTGATAAAGATTGAAAACCTCTATGTTGATTTATATGAAATAAAGCCCTTCCTAAAATATAAAGAGGATTATTCAAATTTTGAATCAACTCAGATTCTTTTAAACTACCCTTTACACATTCTGCTCTACATTTATAAGGATTTAAAATTTCCAAAGATTTCTGCTCACTTTTATCATTAGGCATAAACCCATAACTTACCAATAAATCAAAAAGTTTTTTACGACGCACCAAATATCTGTCTTGATTTACTCTTGCACCTTTTGCTTCACTTCTTACAGAAGCAAGGGATTTTGGTTTAGTATCTTGGGTTAAACCATTATTAAAAATTCGAACCCCAAAATCAATCAAATTAAGAGGAATAATCTTATCATTTTCTCTTTTTATTTCAACAACAGCCCAACCAATAGAATTTGTTCCAATATCAATACCAAGTTTATACATTTTTATACCTTTTTTATTATTTTTAGTTATTCTATAAAATATTATTCAGATACACAATAAAAATTTTCTTGATTATTAAGAATATTAGAACTACAATAAATCTGATTTTGAAACGATAATTATAATATATAGGAAATTTAAGTCTATCGTTAACAAGGAACTATTTATAATAGTTACCATCAAAATCAAAAGAGGGTTCAAAACCCTCTTTTTTTATTACAAATAAACTAAAAAAATTCCCTCACAAAATAGAGGGAATTAAATTTTATCTACCTGCATTTTTTAAATGCTCTTCACAAAGCCTATCCAACTCAGGTTGATTACGCTTACTATGTTGGAATGCTGATGTATTAAGCAAATCACAAAGTATATGCATTTCATCAAAAAGAAATTCTTCACATAGTTCAGGAGTCATCATATTATACAAAGCACCCAACTTATACGCTTCATTAGATTTATTCGCTTTCAAAACTTTAAGAGGTAAATCAAGCAACTTCTTTTTTTCCTTATCAGTTGCAAATTTTCCAGAATTTTCCTTTGATTTAAAATTTTCTGTATCATAGACATAAGCCAAAATAGTTGCAATAAAGTAAGAATCATCAGCATCTTCTGATAAGATATTAATATAATCAAATACCTGTTTTTTAACAGCCCAACTTTTATTAGAAAAACGAAGCTTAATATATTCCTTAATCCTACGATTAAAAATATCTTCCTTTATTCTTTTAAACTTCAAACTATCCCAATTATCATCTGTTTGAAGAAATCTACGAAGAAGAACCTCTCTTCTGTCTTTATAATCATCAAAAATATCCAATTGAATACCATTATCAAAATGTCTAAATATAAAATAAGGTTTATAAGGTCCTTCTAACTCATCAAGCCTATTATAAACATCCTTAAAAGATTTATAATTAATTTTCTTCATATTATATCCTCCTATTTATTGAACAACTACCGAAGAAGTTGGCGCATTCAAAATATTTTCAAAGAAATTGCCTTCCTCTTTTATCGGTGTAAAAGGTTTTACAAGAGCATACTTTAAAACTTCCTCTGCCGTCTTCACAGGAATAATCTTAAGCCCATCTTTCACGACTTGAGGAATTTCCTCCAAATCCTTAACATTTTCCTCTGGTATAAGAACTGTCTTAATTCCACCACGAAGCGCAGCAAGAAGTTTTTCTTTTAACCCTCCAATAGGAAGCACCCTTCCCCTTAATGTAATTTCACCAGTCATAGCAACATCTTTTCTAACAGGTATCTCTGTCAATGTTGAAACAATAGAAGTCATCATACCAACCCCAGCGGAAGGACCATCCTTCGGTGTTGCCCCCTCTGGCACATGAATATGAATATCAATCTTATCCCAAATTTTTGGATTAATACCAAAGTGCAAAGATTTACTTCTAACATACGATTTCGCAGTTTCAATACTTTCCTTCATCACATCACCAAGTTTTCCTGTAAATACTGCTAAACCTTTACCCATCATCACAGCAGATTCAATTTGTAAAAGTTCACCACCTACCTCTGTCCAAGCAAGCCCAGTTACAACACCAACTGCATCATCATTTTCTGATTTGCCAAAATCAAATCGCCTTACGCCCAAAAAGTCAGCCAAGTTTTTCACTGTAATCTTAACTTTCTCTTTCTTTGGTTTATCAAGTCTGTCCTTATCAAGTTTAAACAAATCAGACGAATTTTCATCAACATTATTGCAAAGTTTTCGCACAGATTTACGCATCAATTTATCAATCTGACGCTCCAATCCACGAACACCAGATTCGCGAGTATAATATCTGACTATATCACGAATTGCATCATCAGTAATTGAAAATTCTTCCTTAACAAGTCCATTTTTAACAAGGGTTTTAGGAACAATATGACGCTTTGCAATTTCAATTTTTTCATCCTCTGTATAACCGGAAAGTTCAATTATTTCCATTCTATCAAGAAGAGGTCTAGGTATATCATAACTATTCGCCGTCGCAATAAACATTACATTTGATAAATCATAATCCACATCAAGATAATGATCATTGAAAGCATTATTTTGCTCTGGATCAAGAACCTCTAACATCGCACTAGCAGGATCACCATGATGATCATTTCCCATTTTATCAATTTCATCAAGCATTACAAGAGGATTATTCACACCCGCTTTTTTCATAGTCGATAAAATTTTTCCACATTGAGAACCGATATAAGTCCTTCTATGTCCGCGAATTTCCGCCTCATCATGAACACCACCCAAAGACAATTTTTCAAAAACTCTACCTGTCGCATGGGCAACCGATTTTCCAAGCGAAGTTTTACCAACCCCAGGAGGTCCCATAAAGCAAAGTATAGTTCCCTTCGCACAACCAATCCTTTTTTGCACACTTAAAAATTCCAAAATACGCTCCTTTACTTTTTCAAGGGCATAATGTTCATCATTTAAGATTTTTTCCGCCAAATCAATATCAGTTTGAAGTTCTGATTTTTTAGACCATGGAAGTTCAAGCATACAATCAAGATAATTTCTGATAACCGTTGCCTCCGGTGATTGAGAACTCATCTTTCTCAATTTTTTAAGTTCATTTTTCGCCTTCAAAAATGCTTCTTTTGAAAGTCCAGCCTTATCAATTTTTTCTTCCAAAGAATGATAATCTTCATCATCTTCACCAAGTTCTTTTTGAATAGCACGAATTTGCTCATTAAGATAAAATTCTTTCTGATTTTTATCAATTGATTGCCTTACACGATTTTGTATACGCCTATTCATTTTTATAAATTCAAGTTCCGTTTCCAAAAGAAGATATAACTTTTCCAATTTTTCCTTAACACTATTTAATTCAAGTATTTCTTGCTTCTTATCAACATTTGTATTTATACTCATAATAACAGTAGTAATAAGTAAATTTGGATCCTCTATCTTTGAAAAATCACTAACCTCTTCTACCAAAATTTCTTTGTTAAACTTTATATACCTAGAAAATGAATTTATTATAGATTTTACTAAAATCTTTATATCATTATCATTTTTATCATACTCTTTATTTTCATTTATAATATCAACAGTAGTTGTTAAATAAGGCTTTGATATATTCAAAGACTTTATTTTCACCTTTTGATTTGCCTCTATTAATAATTTTATAGTATTATCCTGCAATTTTAACATTTGGACAATATTTGCCTCTACCCCAACTTCAAATAAATCAGATTGAGAAGGATTATTTATACTTCCATCGCGTTGAGAAACGACAACTATTTTTTTATCACGCTTCATTGCCTCTTCTACTGTTGCAATAGACTTTCCTCTACCTATAAATATTGGGACAAGAGTAAAAGGAAATACAACTATATCACGAAGAGGAAGCAAGCAAACATCCTCACTGCAATTTTTAATATCTATCTCTTCATTGTTAGATAATTTGTCATTCAATTTTTCTTTTCCAAACATAATATTTCCTTTTTTATTAAATATATTAAAAACTAGCAAAAATTTTAATACTAGTCAAGCATAACAGTATATATAAGGATTAAATTCAAAAACTTCAAGGGCTTAACCTATTTTGCAATAAGCAGGATAAAAGTCCTTGGATTTATAGTAATAGTATTTTTTATAAGTGCATTTTCCTTGTAAAGTTCCGATGTATCAAACACAACTCGCCATTCTTTATACGGAGGTTGTGTAGGAGGTATAATAGATTTTAACTTCTTTGTATCCGCATTCATAATAACAAAGAAATTATTATCAGGAGTTGCCTGACCATTTTTATCAAGATGGAATTTGTCACCTGCCTCCCCAGATATTTTGAAAATCAAGGTTTTATTCATAGGATTATGCCAATCTTCTGTTGTCATTTCAATACCTGCAGGTGTAAGCCATGTAATATCCTTATTGCGTGTTCCAGGGATTCTTTGCCCCTTAAAAAACTTAGATCTGCGAAAAACAATATGACTTTTTCGTATTGCAATAACCTTTTTCACAAAATCATAAAGTTCTTTATTCTTATTCAAAAATTTCCAATTATACCAACTGATTTTGTTATCTTGACAATAGGCATTATTATTTCCATTTTGCGTCCTTTTCATTTCATCACCGCCAAGCATCATAGGAAGCCCCTGCGATAACATAAGAGTCGCAAAAAAGTTTTTCATCTGCCTTGTTCTTATAGTGTTAATCTTAGCATTCTTTGTTGGACCTTCTTCCCCATAATTGTAACTTTCATTATCATTATTACCATCACGATTATCCTCACCATTTGCCTCATTATGCTTGTAATCATAAGAAACCAAATCATTCATAGTAAATCCATCATGCGCAGTCACAAAATTAACTGTGGACCATGGACGGCGTCCATATTTATCAAACAGTTCTGAAGAACCTGTAAATCTTGTTGCCATATCACCAATTTGTCCATCATCACCACGCCAAAAACGACGCACAGTATCACGATAGCGACCATTCCACTCACTCCACCCTGGAGGAAAATTACCAACCTGATATCCACCCATTCCAACATCCCAAGGTTCAGCAATCCTTTTAACCTTTTGCAAAACAGGATCTTGAGACATAGCATCATAAAAATCAGATTCGCTACTAAAACCATAATCAGTTCTACCCAAGGATACAGCCAAATCAAACCTAAATCCATCAACTTTCATATCAACAGCCCAATAACGAAGAGAATCCATAGTCATTTGCACAACCCTAGAATTATCAAAGTTAAGAGTATTACCACAACCAGTCGTATCATCGTAATACCTTGGATTATCCTTCACCAACCTATAATAATAGGCATTATCAATCCCCTTAAATGAAAACATAGGGCCAAGATGATTTCCCTCTGGCGTATGATTATATACAACATCCATTATAATTTCCAATCCAGCAGAATGATACTTATCAACCATTTCCTTAAACTCATTTATATCCTTTGAATAAAGATATGCAGGTTCAGGAGAAAAGAAATTCACCGTATTATATCCCCAATAATTATAAAGATTTTTTCGCTCAGGAATAGAACCTAAAAAGAAACATTGCGCTGGCATTAATTCTATCGCCGTTATCCCCAAGTCCTTAAAATAATTTATAGAGTTTTTATGTGCCAAAGCCTCAAATGTTCCGCGTATTTTTTCCGGTATTTTAGGATTTTGCTCAGAAAATCCCTTCACATGCACTTCGTAAAGAATAGAATTACTACGACGCGTTCCTACAACACTTTCATTTTGCCACTTGTAATTATTATCCACAACAACACACTTTGGCATATACTTTGCACTATCTCGCTCATCAAAAGATAAGTCCTTATCTGGACTGTTTAATTTATATGGGAAAAGAGCACTTGACCAAACAATTTTTCCAAATGTCGCCTTTGCATACGGATCAATCAAAAGTTTATTGCCATTAAACCTGTGCCCCTCATTCGGAGAATACTTTCCATAAACTCTATATCCATAAAGTTGCCCAGGTTTGACCTCCGGAAGATAACAATGCCAAACTTCATCAGTGTATTCTTGAAGTTCAACCCTAGCAATTTCAGTTTTTCCCTTTGCATCAAAAAAACATAACTCAACTTTTTCAGCATTTCTAGAAAATATTGCGAAATTTGTTCCCTTGCCATCATAATTCGCGCCAAGAGGATATGGTCTACCTGGAAGCATTCTTAATTTTGTCATAGAATCTCCTTATTATTATTTTATAATAATACCAGATTTTTAAAACTTAGTAAATAGGATTTTAAATAAAAATTTTAATGAAATGGTGGGAAGAACAGGATTCGAACCTATGTAGCCCGAAGGCGACAGATTTACAGTCTGTTGCTTTTGACCGCTCAGCCATCTTCCCAACAATGGATAACATAATACCGATTTTTGGTATAAAGTCAAGCATATTTTATTTAATTTTAAAAGAACTGACTAAGGAATTCATCTCAGTCGGTGTCATATCACGAGCAACCGCATCAATATCATCATACTTCTTTTTATCAATTTCTTCCCAACCAGTCAAAGTATTATAAAGTTTATATGCCTCCGGCAAATGCTTATTCTTTTGAAGTTGTTCCACAAGCGATTTAGGATATGTTATTCCAAGATAAGCAGGCAATCCATAAATTCCACCAAACACACAAACAGCACCCGTAACCCAAGGAAGTCCACGAACCGCCAATTTTGTAGCCGCAACTATCTTATCATGATTATTCGCAGCAAATCCCAAAAAACTTTCAAATAAACTCATAATATCCCCTTACTTTTTCTTTAAATTTTAACACAAAATATTTTTTTTGTAAATAAATAATTTTTTTTCACTAAAAAATGAAATTTTTGTTTTAAATAAAATTTTATAATGCTATAAAGAAAAGAAAAACACATAATAAAAAAATGATTGATACTAATAATTTAAAATTAAAAATAAATAAACCAATAGTAATAGTCGGACTTATGGGCGCCGGAAAAACATCTGTTGGAAAATTACTTTCAAAAAAACTATGCTTTCCATTTATCGATTCTGACAGCGAAATTGTAAAGGCTGCAGGATGTTCCGTCGTGGATATTTTTTCCATCTATGGGGAAAAGGAATTTCGTCGTGTAGAAGATAAGGTTATAAACAGACTTTTATCAGACAATCAAATAAAGGTCCTATCAACTGGCGAAGGCGCATTTATAATAGACAATGTCCGAAAATTAACAAAGGAAAAGGCTATCACAATATGGCTTAAAGCCGACCTCCCTTTACTTGTAAAAAGGACAAGTTTCAAGGACACCCGCCCACTCCTTCTTAATTACGATTCCAGTAAGATTTTACAAAAACTTATTGATGAAAGATACCCTATTTATGCAAAGGCTGATATTACTGTGGAAACAAGGGACGAACCAACATTTAAAACTGCCTCTAATGTAATGAAAGCGCTTTACAATTATTTGGAAAAGGAACAAAAATAAAATGCAAAAATTTTTAAACCTAATTGTTTGTATATCACTTTGTGCATGCGGTTTTAAACCACTTTACAAAAAAACTTCATACAATGATTTATCTGAACAAACAAGTGAAATTGCTATAGCACCAGTAAAAAATTTTGATGGAGCAAGAGGAATTGATTTAAGAAATACCCTCTTAAATAAACTGACCCCAGACGGCAAACCAGAAAATCCAAAATACTACCTAAACATTACACTTTCACAACCAATAATCACTGATTACACAATTAAAAACGACGGTATTGCATCTTCTTACTTAATTACAATGAATGCAACTTACACACTTACAAACGCAAAAAATCATAATGTAATTCTTACAAAAACTGCTAACTCCGAAATTTCATATAATATTTTAAAAGACCAATTTTCAACAGAAATGTTAAAAAATAATGCTATAAAGTTAGCAATAAACGACATCGCAGAAAAAATTTATTTTTCAATAATAATTTATTTTACAGAAAAAGCAAATGGCAAAATTTAAACAAAACGATTTCAATAATGCACTAAGAAATAAATTCTCCAACCTATCTGGTATCCTTTTTTATGGACCAGATAGAGGACAAGTCCTTGAAAATTTCAACACAGCCTCCGATGTAATCGCACCTGACAGCGACGACGGATTTTCAGTTTTTGAATTCAAAGCAGAAGAAATAAAAGACGACCCATCAAAACTTGTTGACGAAGCAACAACTATTTCCTTCCTTTCATCACGAAAGGTTATAAAAATAAAGGACGCCACAAACGACACTGCTGACACATTAAAAGATTTACTAAAATCAACTGATAAACTAGAAGCCTTTATCATTATGTCTGCAGACGAACTTCCCCCATCATCAAAACTTCGAATTCTATTTGAAACAAATCCTAAACTCGCTGCTCTTCCAAGTTATACTGATGATGGTGAAAACCTTTCAACCCTTATCAGACAAACTTTGGTAAAAAACGGCATCAAAAAAATCCCAGACGAAGTTCTACTATACCTTCGTGAAAATTTTGGTGAAAACAGAGCCACCACAAAAATGGAACTGGAAAAACTTTGCCTATATCTATATGGAAAAGATTCTATTACTCTGGACGATGCAATAAATTGCATTATGGACTCCTCCGTCCTTAATATGTCAGACCTTCCTATGTCAGTTGCAGAGGGCAACAATAAAAAACTTGCCTCCGTCTTAAACCGCCTTTTAAACGAAGGAATTTACCCAATCCAACTTTTACGAACAGTTTTATACCACTTTAAAAACCTTTATTTTATGGCAGGTGAAGTTGAAAAAGGACAAACCATTTCAACCGTAATTGAAAATTCCAAACCTCCAATATTTTTCAAACTTAAACCAAGTTATGAAAGACAATTAAAATTCTGGAACACAGATAAAATTATAAAAATTATTTCTAAATTGAATGAGGCAGAAATTATGTGCAAAACAACAAATTCTCCCGCAGAAATAATTCTTTCACAAATACTTTTCAACATTTGCGCCTTTGCAAACAAAAAAATATAATTTTATTGAAAATATTCTTAAAGTAGTTAATATAGAAAAAAATTAAGGGAGAGAACATTATGAAATTTACAAGAAAAAAAATTATCAATTCTTTAATAATCATTATAATATTATCTATAATTATATCACTATTTTTTATTAATAAAAAAACAAATCAGAATTCTAACTATAAATGGTATGATAAAATGGTAATATATCATATCCTTCCAAAAGCATTCAATGATACAAATAGTGATGGCATTGGAGATTTTAACGGTATCACAGAAAAACTTGATTATATAAAGGATTTAGGTGCAAATACTATATACATAATGCCAATCCAAGACTCCCTTTCCGACCCAGAAAGACTTCGCTCCAACTATGGTTATGAAGTAAAGGATTTGAAATCCATTAACCCAGATTTAGGAACAATGGATGATTTTAAAAAACTTTTAAAAGAAGCACATAAACGAGATATTCATATAGTAATAGATTTCGTAACTACAGTAATTTCTGTTGAAAACTTTATATTCAAAGATATACTTGCAAATCCAGATACAAGCCCATACAAAGATTGGATTATCACAAACCCAACCCCTATAGAAGGTCCATGGATGAACTTTAATGATTACCCAGGACAATTTACTTCATCAGCATGGAACAAACTACCTAATGGAATATATTACTATTCTTTATGGGGACAATCTCCTTTCTTACAATTTTATAACCCAGATGTTCAAGAATATATCCTAAGTGTTATGGATTTTTGGTTAGACATTGGCGTTGACGGCTTTCGTATTGATGCAACAAAACATTTATTCATAAATGGTCCAGGCGAAGAATTACAATTCCACCAACCACAAAATTTTGAATTTTGGAGAAAAATGAAAGCCCATATGATGGAAAAATATGGACCAGAAAGAACTCTTATAGCAGAAACAATCCCTATACCTACAAACATACCATACAAGGAGGATAACAGACAAACTTTTGATACTATGTTGGGAAACACTATGACTGACGAATTTTGGCCATATCAAAAAGTTTCATTGAAAGATTACTTAACAAGCGACTTTATAGCCTCTACTTTCATAAATCCTATAAAATATCAAATAAATAAACTACAGGACAGAATTTTTTATAATAGCGATCACGATGGGGCAAGAATTTCATCACGCTTCATAAATCCAACCCCAGCGGAAATCAAACTTATTGCCTCTATACTTTTACTTACTCCAGTTCACGCAAAAATATATTTTGGTGATGAAATAGGTCTAGCCGGTATTTTAAATGAAAATCGCCCAGATTTTTGGTTACATTCTCCTTCACATACTATGGCTTGGAACAACAAGAAAAACGGAGGCTTCTCCTCTGCCGATAAAACATTAATGCCAATATCCGAAGACTATAAATTGCATAATGTCGCCTCTCAAAGAAAAGATAAAAATTCTATCCTTTCATATTATAAAAAACTTATACAACTTAAAAATAACTATGCTCCATTATTTTTCAAGGGTGAAATGGCTCAAATTCCATTCTATGATAATAAAATTTACACTTACTTATTAAATAATGAAAACGAATATGCAATAGTTGTATCTAATCTTTCTGACGAATACAAATACTTCAAATTAAATCTAAAAAAATACATAGAAAATAATGAAGTAAAACAAATATTTGCAAGTGATGAAAATATAGATGTAAAAATAGAAAACGGAATTTTAAACTTTGAAAAACTTCCATCTTTTTCAACCATTGTATTTTACTTTAAAGATAACAATCATTCAAAATTTACAGAACTATTTAATCAACTTCCTGACTTTGAACACAACACAGTTTTCTATGATTATTGCGATAACTTTGATGATGAAAAAATACATATTTCTGATATTAATAAGGTAATAAATATTCATAACAATAATTCATTAATTTATATTCCAAAAAATCAAGGTGAAGTAACTTTAAATGGATATACTATCATAAATAATAATCCAGAAGTTGATACTCCTGAAAATGTAACTTATCATTTATCATACAAAGATAAAATAAATACAAATAAATTAAAAGAAGATTTAATTTTACCAATACAAAGTAACATAACACACTTACATTTAAAACAATCAAATGTAAAATTCAAATTGTTAACTGTAAAATCTTTACCTGAATATATACAAAAGAAGATAACTTCAACTACAAAATCATCATCTAATAAACAACTAAAAGAATTAGGTGTAGGACAAGATGAAAACTTCATTTATATAAAAATTAAAAATAAAGATTATATTATGGATAAAAATGCAGGATTAGATTTTTCAATTCTTATAAACAATAACGAATATGCAAACGGAATAAACGAACTTTCAATCTGGAAACTTCCAACAATAAATTCAGAAAAGCCAATAACCGCAATGATTAATTATGAAAGACATGTTAATTCTTTCTATTTAGTCAACAATATCACACCAGAAAGACCTTTGGGAATGGATAACTCTTTATCATTAATAAAATTTATTAATTATAACAAAAATTATGATGATATGTATATAGTAGTCCCAAAATCATTAATCCCTGGCAAAAACTATAACATCGCCACTATAGTTTGGTCTGCTGGCGGGAAATGGGGAGATTTTCCACCAGAAGGCAAATTTCCTATTGTTGAAAGATTACCAATAGATAAAAAAGGAACCCTAAACACCATAACAAACTATATGAAAGTCGAATAAATGTATAAGTTTATAAAGGACAAAAAAAGCGTAATATTTTTTGCAATTTTGTTATTACTTCAAACAGGATATACCGCAGGTTGGGCTGGGGTATATTCTTTTTTAATTGCAAAATCTAATGCAAACACACTTCCTTACTACTTTATATTTTCTGCCCTTGGCTCTTTCTTTATAAACATAATATCTGCTTTCTTTTCAGACTTATTCAAAAAACAAACCATAATAAAATTTTCACAAATAATATTCATTATATTCCTAATCACAGAAATATTTGTGATAAAAAATCACAACTTGTTTAACAATAATACCCTTTTTTCAATACTTCTTATACTAAGTATTATAATAGTATCAATTCCATCAATATTCACAATACAACTTTGGGCTTTGATAAATGAAAATGTCGAACCATCAAAGGCCTCAAAAGTATATCCTGTCTTATGCAGTGCAAACATCATAGCCTCTATTACAGGAGGAATGATAGCAAACATAATTCCAAAATATTTTTCCAATATTTACCTAATCGCTATATGGATTATCACAGTTGCAATTTCATACATCCTAATTTCCCTAATAAAAAATAATTATGATGATGAGGTAGAAAAAAAACAATTAAAAACTTTAATAAATAATTTTAAGGAAGGGGCAAAACACTATTTCACCTCATCTTTTCTAAAATATTTAAGTATAGTTTTCATTTCATTCTGGCTAGTAAATACCTTAACTTACTTTTATTATTCCCAATTTTTAAATATAAGATATAATAATCCGGAAAAAATCGCCTCATTCATAGGATTATTCACTATGATTATCCAATTTTCCGCACTCGCAATGCAATTCATAATTTCCCCTATCGTAATAAAAAAAATAGGAATAATAAACGGACTTTTCTATCTTCCTATTTCTCAAGTTATAGGATTAAGTCTGATAATAATATATCCACAATTCTGGGCAATAATACTTACCGAATTTTTACAGGACTTCATAGGTATGTCAATACAATCAAACTCCGTCAATATGTCATTTAACATAATTTCATCAAAAGTAAGAGCAAAAATCCGCACTCTTTTAGAAGGAATTATAAACCCACTTGGCGGAGTTTTAGCAGGAATTTCCATACTAATCATACAAAAAACTCTCCCACAATCAGAATTTATAAATTACTATATACCTTTGTTTGGATTGATATTCGCAATACTTTGGACTCTATCAGTTTTCAAACTCAAAAAATACTATATAAAGGAACTTAAAAAATCCTTTAAAATAAATAAAAATAATGATAGAATATTTATAAAAGAATTTTTGACAATAGAAAAAAATGCGAAAAGAAAAAAACAGAGTAGCTAAAATCATTTCAGAAAGTGGTCTTTGTTCAAGACGCGTTGCCGAAAGAAAAATCCTAAATGGGGAGGTATCTATAAACGGACATATTATAGACTCCCCTGCTCTTAATGTTTCATACGACGATATAATCTTAGTAAACGGAAAACCTCTTTTAAAACGCGAAGATACAAAACTCTACATCTATCACAAACCAGCCGGACTTATCACAAGCCACAACGACGAAAACGGTCGAAAAACTATCTTTGATGATATAGGCAATAAATACGGCAAACTTCTTTCCATAGGAAGATTGGATTTAAACTCCGAAGGCTTACTCCTTCTTACAAATGACGGCGAATTTCAAAGATTTATGGAAAGCCCAAAAAACGAATTCGAACGCATTTACAAAGTCCGCGTCCACGGCACACCATCAAAAGATGACATACTAAAACTTAAAAACGGAATAACAGTAGATGGCATAAAATACAAAAAAATTGATGTAAAAATCGACAAAGTTTTATCATCTAATTCTTGGTTAACTGTAAAACTTATTGAGGGCAAAAACAGGGAAATAAGAAAAACTCTATCCGCACTTGGCTACGAAGTAAACAAACTTATCCGCATAAGTTACGCCGGTTTTGAACTAAGGAATTTAGAAAAAAGTGACATTTACGAGGTCAAAATCCCGCAATCCCTTCTTCAAAAATTTGAAAATTTTAAAGGATAGAATTAACATTCGTTCGTTTCAAAGAAATTTTTTGCAAATTCTTCGTATCTGTTTTCCTTTATCGCCTCACGAATATCCCTCATCAAATCTTGGTAATACCAAATGTTATGTTGTGAAAGCAAAGTGTATCCTAAAATTTCCTTTGCATTGAAGAGATGATGAAGATACGCACGACTGTAATGCTTACAGGTCGGACATTGACATTTGTCATCAAGTGGGCGATTGTCCTCTTTATGACAAGAATTATTGATATTTAAGAAACCACCACGAACAAAGGCTTGCCCTGTTCTTCCGCTTCGTGTTGGCATAACGCAATCAAACATATCAATACCGCGAAGAACACCACCTACTATATCAGACGGTTTGCCCACCCCCATAAGATAACGAGGCTTGTCATCCGGTAGATTTTCCACTGTGTAATCAAGAACTTCAAACATCATTTCCTGAGGTTCCCCTATGGCAAGCCCACCAACTGCATATCCGTCAAAACCTATAGAGGTCAATTTTTCAATGGATTCAAGGCGTAAATCCTTATACATACTACCCTGCACTATACCAAAGATTCCGTATCCGTCACGGTCCTCAAACGCATCCTTTGAACGCTTTGCCCAACGCATTGACATACGCATAGACTTTTCCACATCAGTTTTTTCCACTGGCCAAGAAAGACATTCATCAAAACACATAGTGATATTACTATCAAGCATATTTTGTATTTGAACGGAGCGTTCCGGTGTCAACATATGCTTAACCCCACCATCAATATGGGATTGAAACTCAACTCCATCCTCTGTTATTTTACGAAGTTCTTTCAAACTCATCACTTGAAAACCACCAGAGTCAGTTAAAATAGGCTTGTCCCAATTCATAAATTTATGAAGCCCACCCATTTTTTGCACCAACTCCGCAGTAGGACGAAGCATCAAGTGATAAGTATTGCCAAGCAAAATTTCAGCCCCAGTTGCGGACACATCTTCTGGACGCAAAGCCTTTACCGTTCCACAAGTCCCCACTGGCATAAAACATGGTGTATGAATATCCCCGTGTTTTGTATGTAAAATACCAAGTCTTGATTTACCACATTTACCAATTACATCATATTTCAAACTCATTTTTTAACTCCTGTTATTTTATAAAATAATTACCAAAACAAAGGAAAAAATGCAACATTTATTTTATTGTATTTTCACATTTTACCTATATAATCATTCATATAAGGAATTTTAAAGAAAAGGTTTATTATGAATAAAAAATATATTTTGGTTGATGGTTCAGGATTTATATTTCGTGCCTTTTACGCACTTCCACCTATTTCAAGAAGTGATAATTTACCAGTCGGTGCAGTATATGGCTTTTGCAATATGCTTTTGAAACTTCTTATCGAAAGGGACGGCAAGGATGAAATAGTTGCCGTGATTTTTGATGCTGCCAGAAAAAATTTCAGAAACGATATTTACCCTGATTACAAGGCAAATAGAAGTGAAACGCCAGAGGAACTTATCCCACAATTTGCCTATATAAGAAAGGCTGTAGAGGCTTTCAATCTTCCATCAATTGAACAACTTGGGTTTGAGGCAGACGATTTAATCGCAACCTATGCTCATCAGATTGAGGAAAACGGAGATACCGCAGTTATTTATTCATCGGATAAAGATTTAATGCAACTTTTAACAGATAAAGTTTCTATATTTGACCCATTAAAACAAAAGCAAGTTAACAAGCAAACCGTCCTTGATAAATTCGGTGTTGAACCAAACAAAGTTGTTGATGTGCAAGCATTAATTGGTGACTCCACCGACAATATCCCTGGGGTAAAAGGTATCGGTCCAAAAACAGCATCAGAACTTATAAATAAATACGGCTCACTTGAAAACCTACTTGAAAATGCAAGAAATATAAAACAGGATAAACGCCGTGAGACTATTGAAACTAATGCCGACCTTGCAAAAATTTCAAAACAACTTGCAACCCTAAAAAAAGATGTGCCACTTACCACACCTTTGGATACACTTCATAAAACACCAGTTAACAAAGAAAAACTTCTTTCATTTATAAATGAAATGGAATTCAAATCCCTCATTTCAAAGGCTAATAAGTTCATTGAAGAAATTTCTAAAACTCCAACAACAACTAATACAACAGAAGAAACTTCGGTAATAAACAAACCTGTGATAAAAAACATTGAAAAACATTATGAACTTGTCCGTGATATTGAAACACTTGATAAATGGATAAAGAAATGTGAAGAGAAAAAACGCTTTGCTGTTGATACAGAAACCACAGGACTTGACAGCCTCTCCGCCTCTATCGTTGGAATGTCCATTGCAATCGATGAAGGTGAGGCTTGCTATATCCCTATACATCACATAAAAAAAGTTTTTGATGGTGGAGATTTATTTAACAATGGACAAGATACCCTTGTCGAAAATCAAATCCCAGTTAATGAACTTGTAAAACACATTAAACCTTTGCTTGAAAATCCAGAGGTAGTAAAAATAGGACATAACATAAAATACGATATGCACATTTTCAAACAACTTGGTATAGATGTATATCCTATCGAAGATACTATGGTGATGAGTTATGATTTAGACAGCACAAAGAACCTTCACAATATGGACGATTTAGCATTAAATCACCTTAATTACTCCACAATACATTTTACCGATGTCTGCGGAAGCGGAAAGGCTCAAATCACATTTGCGGAGGCACCTCTGGAAAAGGCACTTGATTATGCAGCAGAAGATGCTGATATAACACTTCGCCTTTATAATGTATTTAAGGAGCGACTTGATGCAGACACAGAACTTTCAAAAATCTATTACGATATGGATTTGCCACTTGTCTATATCCTATTTTCTATGGAAGAATGGGGCGTCAAAATCGACAGCCTCACCCTATCCGAATTAAGCACAGAATTTGAAAAAATTCTATCTGGCTTAGAGGGGGAAATTTTTGCAATCACAGGCACCACATTCAACATACTTTCACCAAAACAACTGGGCGAAATGTTATTTGATACAATGGGACTTCCATATCCGGCAAAGAAAAAATCCTCCGATGGATATTCAACCGATATTGATGTTTTAAAACAACTTTCATATCAAGGATACGAAATCGCAGATAAGGTCTTAAAATATCGTGAGATTGCAAAATTAAAGGGAACTTACACCGACACACTTCCAAATCAAATTTTGCCACGCGATGGACGAGTCCATACAAATTACTTTGAATGTGGAACATCAACCGGACGCCTCTCTTCCAATAACCCAAACCTTCAAAACATACCTATCAGAACCGATTTGGGAAAGGATATAAGGAAAACTTTTATTGCATCAAATGGTTTCAAACTTCTTTCCGCCGACTACTCTCAAATTGAACTTCGTGTAATGGCAGATTATGCCGATGTTAAAAATTTAAAGCAAGCCTTCCTTGATAATGTGGATATTCATACAAGGACCGCCTCCCAAGTTTTCGGTATCCCAGAGGCTGAACTTGATGCAGATACACGCCGTAAGGCAAAGGCAATAAACTTTGGTATTATATATGGCATTTCCTCATTCGGACTTGCAAATCAACTAAACATTTCACAGGGTGAGGCAAAGGAATACATTGATAACTACTTCAAAAACTTCCCTGAGATACAAAAGTATATGGAAGAAACGAAAAATTTCGCCCATCAAAATGGATATATAAAAACTATGATGGGGCGTAAATCCTTCATATCAAATATAAATAACCCTCGCCTCAAAGCCTACGCAGAACGCGCCGCTATCAATGCTCCTATACAAGGAACCGCTGCGGATATTTTGAAAATGGCAATGATTAAAATTCAAAATATTTTAAAAGAACAAAATTTAACTGATGACATTCGTATGCTTCTTCAAGTCCACGACGAACTTGTATTTGAGGTCCGCGATGATAAAATTGAATATGCAACAAAACTTATAAAGGATACTATGGAAAACATCGTAAAACTTTCCATTCCATTAGTAGTAGAAGTTGGTATCGCAAATAATTGGAAAGATGCACATTAAGGAGATTATTATGGAAAAAATTATTACACCAGAAAAAATTAAAGGAGATAGAATATATCTTCAAAAACCAAAACCATCATTTGAACTTGCAACCACTGGCTACAAGGTGGCTATGGAAAGCTATGATACTATTTCAAGATACCTTAATTGGATTTTTGATTTTTCACCAGAATCATATTATAATTACTTATCATCATTTGAAAATTCAACTGACCATTTCGGTTATATAATTTATGATAAAGACAACAACTTTATAGGATTCATTGACTTACATAATTATAGTGCAGAAAATAAACGTGCCGAATTTGGTTATTGGATTTCCAATAAATTTACAGGACACGGATATATGATGGAAGCAGTTGCCCTTATGGAAAAAGAATTTTCAAAAATACTTGGCATTCAAAAATTTATGATTATGACACATTTTAAAAATACAAAATCTCAAAATGTAGCACTTAAATCCGGATATGAATTAGAAGCCGTATTAAAAAGACATTTATATTGCAAATATGATGATAAAATTGTTGATGAAAATGTTTATTCAAAATTTATTGATTAGCCAAATTTCTTATAAAGATATTTAATGTTATCTTTTATTGTTATTGTATATTCACCAAGACATTGAAACATCTTGCCTTCACACCTTTCATACTCACGAAGTGCGAATGCTGTAGTGCTTATCAAAATTATAAATATAAAAATATATATAAGTTTTAACATAACTTTCTCCTCTTTGTATTGTCTTATTATTTGATATGAAAGTCAACTAATTTGATTAAACTTGAAATTCTTCCTTTAAAGACTTATAATACTACAAATAAAGACTTATAATACTACAAAATGGAGGCCATTATGAAAAAATTCGGATATAAAAGAAACATAGACTTAAATAAATTTGATTTCAACTCAATTGAAAAAGAAAGATTTTCACGAAGAATAAAAAATGACGAAGAACTAAAAAACAGAATAAATCAACATCATTTTACCAATGAACAAATTGCGGAATCTGTTTCAAAAGAAATGATAAAAGCAATGGATAATTGGGAAAGATAAACACCTTCGGTATGTTTTCTTAAAAATTTCTTGCATTTAAAGAAAAATATAATATAATATTTGCATCTTTGCGCCATTAGCTCAATTGGATAGAGTATCTGACTACGGATCAGAAGGTTAGAGGTTCGACTCCTCTATGGCGCACCATTCTTCACAATTTTTAGTCTTTAGCATAGCATCAAAAGGTCTAACTATTGATAATACTAACTTTTTTTGAATCTAATAAAGAGTTCGGAACTAAAATTTGTAAAATTTCCTTTTTTAGGGAAAATTCCGAACTTTCAAAATACTTACCTATCTATTGATATTGTTTTCAAAAATTTTAACATTTTCTTGTAAGTCATTTGTTTGATTAATATCAGAAATTTTTGTCATTCCTTTATCAAATTGTAACGATTGATTATATTTTTTATTCTTTTCCAACAATTCTTCTATAACAACATTATCTGTATAACACTCTTTAACAACTTTTTGAAAAGATAAATCTGTTGGTATTCCTTTTTCCATAAATGTATCTAAAAGATTATTAAATATCATTCTTATATAATCATAATATTTTGTTTCTTTTTTTCCTTCTTTATCATACTTAAATTTCAATCCTGCACCAGTAAGAACAACATAAGATTCCATAAATAATACTTTCATTCTTTTTTCTTTATATTCATCAACAAAAAAACTCTCATTAAAATTCAAATCGATAAAACTTATTTTACCATCTGATAAAAAGAAATTCCCACATTTTGATGGATCCACAGATATTCCAGCGTTATTAATCGCAATCCAATCAGATATAAACTTATTTAAATTTTCAGAAGACATATTGGAAACTTCTTTTAATCTTGTTTCATATTCATCTATTGACATTTTAGAATTATATAATTCTTCGCCTTTTGCCCTTTTTTGAAGACAATATATACTACAATCTCCTTCATCTCTATCTATTGTCGAAGCATCAATTTTATATTCTAATGGAGGAATAACCGATACACCATCATTTTCCAACTTATTAATTATTTGTATTTCTTTCTTTAATTTTTCTTCATATAAATCAACAGTTTTCAAATCAACAAAACTACTACTAACTAACAAAGCATATTCATCAAATAAGAAGCATTTTTTATTACCACCATAAAGATGATTATCCATTTGCTTGGAAAATTCTATAAATTTATCTATTAACATAACATACTCCATAATGATGTTATAATGTTATCATGTTATCTAATGTTATTCAAGTTGAAACTACTTCATAATTATAAATTTGACATTGCCTTAAAAATCGTATAAAATAATGTATATTTATAATAATATAAAAAAGGAAAAAAAATGATTGATAGAAAAGAAGATTTAATAAAAGAAATTGAAAACGAACTTAAATTATCCAATGGAAAAATAACAAAGGATTTTCATGAAAAAATAAAAACTAAAATCCAAAAGATTTTGTTTTTTAATTATGTCCAACTTGCAAAAAATGGAAAAGCATTTGATTTGGCAAAAGTTTCAAAACAAATGGATATATATAAAAGAAAAAATCCTAAAGATACTAGTCTTTCTTTTTACCACATTAAAAAAGATTATACTGATTATTCAGATTTATTTGGGATTATTACAAATCCAAAACAATTTTTTGTAAGTGATGAAGATGTGGACGAAATATTGAATGATCCTATTTCTATTTATGGCTATGTCAATGAGGGATATGAAAATCTTAGCGACAATAATAAAGAGTATTATTTAAGACATAAAGAAAATAACTCTGATATTGGTTCCAGAAGTCAATCACTTAAAGATATTCAAAAGTTGATTAAATTTAGTGAAATAAGAGTTGCTTTAAATGATACAAAGGCAAAAATGCACAAAGATAGTGGATTTAAGGCTGGAATTGAAAAATTAAAATATTCTATTATGTATTCCAAATCAGAAAAAGAAGAAAATAAAATTTTAAGACAAGTTGATATAGAAAGATAAAAATATTTATACTTTTCCTTGCTTTTTTAAAAATTCAAGAAAAGCCTGACAACCATCTACTATATCCCAGTAAGTTTCATCAAAGTTGCCAGTATACCACGGGTCCTTTATTTTACGAGGGTGGTTTGTATAATCCAAAAGCATACTTATCTTGCCATCTGTATCCTTGCCGATAAGGGTTTGAATATCCTCTACATTACTTTCATCCATAGCAATTATATAGTCAAATTTTTTGTAATCTTCCTTTCTTATTCGCCTTGAATAATGCTGAGAAAAAGGCACTTTCATCTCAGTTAAAATCTCCCGTGTTCCATAATGAATACCTTCACGATTTAACTCATTATACCCATCAGTCCCAGCAGAATCTATTTCAAATTTCTCAGTCAATCCAGCCTCATCAACCATCTTTTGAAATACAAACTGAGCCATAGGGGAACGACAAATATTTCCCAAACATACAAATAAAACTTTTATCATTTCAATTCCTCTTTCACAAAAGAATATATCACACTTTTATCTCCCCGGTCAATCTTTATCATTGCATTTCATATTCTGCTCTGGTATTATAATTTTTAATATTTGTTATTTAACATATATAATGTATTAGATTTTCTAACATTAATCTTTAGAGTATTATACAAGAAAGACAAAATTGCGTCAATCTGATTTTGAGTAAAGTCTTTTCTCGTTATTAAACTTTTAAATTTTTTTTAATAGTCTAGTCATATTTTTACCTCCTTTACTTATAAAAAACTCCCCATCAGAACGATGGGGAAAGATTATATTTCACTTATGAAAAAGAAAAGTTCTTCAACCCGCCTTTTATATATACCTTTAAGTTTGGATTTAAAACCGAAATCCCATTCACGACAAATAGCCTCAAAATCTTTATTAATAATAGCCTGCCTTAATTTAGATTTTTTAAACGCAGGACCACCAACATTATACACAAGTGATACAACGGCCTCCAATTGACGCCCTCTCAAATTCAAATCAGAAATATATGGCATCACTTCACAATCAATCCATTTAGAAAGAAGTATCTCAGCCCTCTCCTCTGTAATACTCATTCCTTCATAAACAGGCACACCATCAACACTTGTATTTCCATAACCAATAGTCCAAACACCAGCCGGACATTTATAGGCAACAAGTAAGCACCCTTCATACTTTTTTATCAAAGAATTCATTTGCACTCACTCATATAAATTTCATAATAAATATTAAGATGACGAGCCGTTTCCAAAGTATCCTGTCTGCTTGGAAGCATAGGTTCATATATGGCACAAAAACTATCAATCTCGGTAGTGCAACTTGTCAGCACTAACACTATTAACACGAGATTTAATCTTAGTTTTCGTATTAACTTTTTTAAGAATTTTTTTAGTCTGCTTTGCTTTCTGTTTCGACACACCATTTTCTTCTCCTTTAAAATAAACAAGTAAAGTTCCCAAAATCCCAGCCATAATACAATAAACTTTTTTCATATTATACCCCTGTAAATAATAAGGTTAATATAGCAACTGGATTTTCAAACGAACCTTGATAAATTGAAACTCCTAAATAACCCAAAACAATCAAAGTTCCCAATATTCGTTTAAGACCTATTTGACCATCAGGTTTTACAAAACACTTTTTAAGTGCAGTTAATATAAATTCAAATATTTTTTTCATTATTACTCCTTTAAATAGAAAAATACTCACGAAATGCAAGTATTAAGATTAAAAAAAAACTCCCCCTAACGGAGGAATTAAACATAACTAACAAAATAATAATGGAGAGAGACTTATCCTATTAGTCAGAAAATACTATACACCATTTTACTCCAAAAGTCAAGAACAAAATTAGAACAATTAATAATCTTTTACTTATCATTTGAATTTACTAACATTTCTAAATTTACAACACTGTGTTCCACATCATTATTTAAATTACTAATAGCCTTATCAAACATATTATCCTTTTCAGTAGTTTTCATTACCTCATTAAATTCCTCTTGAAAATTTTGTTGGAACTGTTGTTTCAATTCATCAGGTAAAAAGAAATACTCATGCCCCTTTAACCATTTTTTAACTTGCTTATTAAATGCTTCACATAATTTTGGCATACCTGTTTTTTCTTCATCAGAAGATTTAATATAATTTTCCCAAATTTTTACAATAGATTCAAATGCTTCTTTTTCATTTTCATCTATCCCCATTCTACTCTTTATACTTTTCTTCAATTCATCAAAATTATTAGGAAAATTACCTCTGTTTGAAATATACAATTTTATATTAGGGTATTTTTTATCGACCTTTCTAACTTCAATATTTGGAAGACTATAATTACCTTCTGTAATAACATCTTTTTCTTCTTTAAGAGGAAGTCTATATTCTTTTATAAATCCACTAATTTCCTCCAAATTTTCTCTTAAATTTCTTCGCCAAATATTTTCAAGTGTATCCTTTTTTCCACCACCAGCAATAGTTTTATCAGAAATATTTACAATAGCAGTTGTCTTAAAATATTTAGGATAGTTTTCCAAAGACAATGCAGGAGATGAAATAAAAACTTTTGGTAAAGATAATAAATGTTCAATTTGTTTTTCATTAAATTTAGTTTGCTTTAATTTTTCTTTAAGCAAATGTTCCAGTTGTGATACAACAACAGTCCCAAAACAATGTCCCCGTAAAAATAATTTATTTAAATTTTTTGCTACCACATAATAATCATCACTTAGTAAAGGAGAAATCGTTTTATTGAAAATATCTTTCACAGGATTACAAACATCCTCAACATTTTCAATATTATCCATATTATTATACTTATGAATTAAAACATCTGCCTTATTTTCATATACAGCGGTAAAAAACTTTGCATTAACAGAAGATACAGAAATCATCTGTTTTGTTTTTTCTGTTGCATTCTTCGCATCACGCATACATTTTTCTTCACCCGTATGACTTATTGCCATACCAGAACCAGGAAAATTAAGAACAATAATTTCATTACTATTTGAAGTTATTTTATCAACTTTTTCACCATTTAAACCAACAAAGAAAGTATTACCAATCCAATCTTTTTCCCCATCTTCATTTGTCTCTATCTCCAAAGCAGATGGCTCTCTTACCTCATATTCAAATCCAGTCATTAAATCCTACCTCATTATATTTAAAGAAAAAATATTTTTATCAAAAAAAGAGGGTATTATCTACCCTCATCACCTCTAGTTATCGATAATCCTTTTGAAGATTTCTTACTTTTAACTTCAAGTTTTATACTTCCTTCATCAAACATTGATTTTTTATGCATAACTTTATTAAAGGCAATATTTTCTTCTTTACTTGCTACTTTCAAATCAATATTTTCATTGAAACCAATATAATTAACAGCATGTTTTTTTAACTCCAAAATTTCATCTTTATATTTTAGAAGAACAGACTTTAGATTTGCTTTATTTGATAATGCTATTTCTTTAACTATATTCATAGAAAGCTCCAGAGGAACAAACTTATCATCATTCCAATTTTTAAAAACAACTTTTGGTGGATATTTTTTATAATCTTCATCTCTAATTTTTTTATATTTATCAACAGTTTGTTTTACAAAAGAATCATCTTTATCAAAACCACAATGATTTAAGATATTTTCTCTTTCTTCAGGATGATTTTTATAAATATAAGTATAAAGTCCATCAAAATATTCTGCTTTTTTCTTAGTATAAATTTCTTTATCTATATTAGAAAAAAGAGCTCTGTTAATTTTTATTAATATTTTATAATACTCATTGCTATCTATACCTTTATTTTTATTAGCCTGTTTATCAAAAGCCTTATATTCAAGAGTTTCATCATATCCATATTTAAAAGTTTGGTCATAGTAACCTTTAATTCTATCTCTATATAAATCAGCAGATAAATATCCTTCTTTAATTAAAGGTCTTTCTTTCAATTTTTCATGCAACTCATAGTATGTGTGTATAAATTCTTTTGGAAGACCAATATCCATAGATCCAAAATTACGAATATTAAGGAAGAATTGTTCAGGTGGAGTTTTCTTAGCCTCCTCAAAAAGGTGAATATTTCTTCTCATATTTTTTATACGCTTTTTGCGTATCGTACTAATTAATTTGTCTTTACGCAATGCTTCAAACTTTCCTTTATCGTCATTTAAATCTACAAAAAGTTTTGAACATTTCTTTATCAAAGGCAAAATAGTATCATTATAATATTTATTATCTTTAGCAACTATAGCATCAAAATTTTTTTTACGACTATTTATATAATTTGAACGCATATATTTTAAATGATTTTTATTAACAACTACCCCACCTTTAAAATCACTTGGAATATATTTACTTAACTTATCACTGAAAGAAGTTATTGGAGATATCATATAGTAGGATTTTCCTGCCAACATATCCATTTCTTTTATATCTTCTATTACATCTTCTTTAAATAATTCATCATATTGTTCTAAAATATCAAAATCATCTTCAATATAAAAACCATCATCATAATTATTAAATGATAAATCCTCCTCAGGATAATCATAATATACGGTTAAACCTCTATCTATTTCTTCTTTTACTTCTTCAGGTATTGGGGTATTATTTGCCTGTTTTATTATTCTGTTAATTTTCTTTTTAATATCTTTTTCACTCATAATTTTTCTCCTTTTTGTTAGACATAATTCTATTTTACCCCCCCCCAGATTTTGTCAAGAAAAAAAGATATAAATTCTTATACCCTCTAAAAAAACTAAATAACAACCTTCTGCATAAATTCAAGAAAAATTAGAATCTCCCCTTTAAAGCAAAAAAAAATCCCCCATACAGAAGGATTTTTCAAACTTTAGTAGGTGTTAGTAAACTATTCACTAACTTTTCTATAACTCCTACCAACCTATTGATTTCCTCCAATTTATTCCATTTTTAGAATTTTCGCTTAGTGTTGTATGGTGGGGGATGAAAAATGTTATATTTTATGTTTTTTAATTTACCATCAAAAAAAACTATTGACTTTTAAAACAAAATGTCGTATATTGACACTATATTTTGTCGTATATTGACATAAGGTAATAATATGAAAAAACAGACTTTAATTAATACTATTAAATTAAAAATAAATAAAAGTAGAAAAAATACTTTCTTACTTAAGGATTTTAATAACCTTATTGAAAAATACGATTATGATCAAGTTTTACGTGGCTTAAGAGGATTAGTTAAAGACGGTTTTCTTATTAAAATATCAAGGGGCATTTATGCAAAAACAAAAATTTTAAGTGACGGTTCAATATTACTTAATAAAGGAATAAATGAACTTGCAACTGAGGCTTTAAATAATCTTGGTATTAAAACTGGTCCTTCAAGTTATTCAATACAATACATAAATGGAGATACAACTCAAGTGCCAACTGGACGAGTAATTGCTGTTAATAAAAGGGTTAGAAGAAAAATCGGGTATAATGGCAATTACATAAAGTTTGAAAAAATAAATAAAACATATCTTAACAATTTATATAATAATCAAAATAGGTAAACAAAATGCTTCCACAAAATGAAATATTTGAAAAAATTGCACAAGATAAAGGTTGTAATATTGCATTTCCAATAAAAGAAAACTTCCTTTTACAAGTAATAAAACAGTTTGTAGAAAATCTTGAATTACCAAATGGGTATAAATTTATTTTTGGTGGTGGAACAAGTCTTGTCTGTGCTTATGATGAACTTACAAAACGTTTTAGTGAAGATGCTGATTTCCGTATCGTACCAAAACCTAAACATACGGAAGATATAAGAAATCAACTTAAACAAATTGCAGATAATTTAAAGGGATTTAAGTTATCAAATCGTAAAGATGATAGAAACATGATTACATTTTCATTTGAGGCTACAGATTTTAATATTCCTTCACATGAAGCAATTAAACCAGATATTAAAATGGAAGTATTTTTCACAAATAATTTATTTTATGAACCAAAAGAAAAAGAACTTATATCCTTTTATAATAAGTATGCAGGATTACCTTCTGAAACTAAAGTATTGTGTGTTTCTCTTGAAGATACAACTATTGATAAAATAAGCACATTACTATGGAGAATTGCATCAAACAAAACTGAAACTCCTAAATATAATAAACCTGATATAAGACATTTGCATGATTTAGCTTATTTATATCCTAAGTTAAATATTGATGATAAATTCAAAAGTTATGTTTTACAAGTTGTAAATCAAGATATAAAGGAAAGATTAAAAAGTGATAAAACTTTCAATGAAGTTGTAAATGAAGTTTTATTAGAGTTAAAAACAAATAAAACATATAAAAATGACTTTAAAACATATGTTGAAAATATGTCTTATGAAAAAACAGATAACCAATTAACTTTTGAAAAAGTATTAGAAAGTTTTGAGAAATTGATTTCGAAAATAGTTAGTATTTAATAAAAATATCAATTGTCATTATACCCCAAACCATTTCTAGTACATAAAGTGTCTTTCCACCATTGTTCTCTATCTATAATAATTTTATCACTTACTTTAGAATTAAATATATCTAATATTGAATACTGAAAATTTTTCTTTATATAATCAAATCCTTTTTCATTTACAATTTTTTTTAAGATTTTATTTCCTCCATGCCCATTATCGACATAATTTTTCCATCTTCCAAGTAACGCTTCATTTCCATATGCAGATCCCACATATAATTTACCATTATTTTTATCTGTTATTAAATATACCGCTTTTTGATTTTTAAAAGCATTTATCCAATCTATCTTATTTTTCTCCAATATATTTTTTAATTCAATATATGATAAACACACATTATCATAACCTTTAAATTCTTTTCCATCATAAGGAGTTGGCAAAATATTAGTTACAATAAGTTTGTCTAAACAGTTATTTGCAGTAAGACATTGTTGTTGACTCGTTTTATGAAAATTTATAATAATTCTTCCAAAAAATGGTTTATATTCATCTAATTCAGTCCCCTCAAAAGAAATTCCATTTTTAATCTTTAAATCTTTTGTAACCTTTTTTATTGTTGTTAATAAATGTGTATCTGCATTTAATTCTAATAAAGATATGGCAATTTGTCCCTCTTTAAAATTAGCATTATAAGTTCTTCCAAACAAATAATTTATATTAACTATATCTGGATTTTCCACATACTTATCTACTATGTCTTTTTCTGAATAATAATTATTAAATTTTATTTTAGTAATATTAACCTGATCTTTAGTCAAATGAAGTATATCATTAAGTTTTATATCCATTTTCTTTCCTATATGTTTAATATATTTTAAGTATCAATACACATTACTAAATATAATAATATAACTAAAAGAATAAAATCACAACTATTTCTTCAGCATATTTATAATTTTAAAATAAACAAACATAGAATATTCAAAATTTAACCATAAATAATTATAGAAACTTCATTTTTACATTCCTATAAATGTAATTTCTAACATTTTTAGGTTCCAATAAATGTAATTTTTTTTACATTTTAGTTTGATACAATATATTTTTTATGAAAAATAACAAAACTGTCCTTTATATATATAATAATAACTACTTCAAAATAAGTTAAAGATACTTAATTTTCAAGCCTCATTAACCAATTAAGAACATTTTGACGCTTTATTCCATTTATATCTTCACTACCAATATCCATTGACAATATATATTTTTTATAGTTATCATTTATTTCTTTTAATGGGCGAAGTTCTCTATTCAATGTATCTGTAGATTCATTAACATAATATGCAACTTGATAATATTCTACAATATTATCTTTTTTAGCTACAAAATCAACTTCTATTGAAACTCGTTCTGTTTTACCTTCTTTATTCTTTATATACTTAGATATTTGACCAAAGGAAACTTTATAACCTCTTCTTAATAATTCTAAATATACAAGGTTCTCCAGCATATGACCTTTATCTTCAGTATACTTTCTGTTAGCAAGTAAAGTATTTCTTAAACCTATATCAACAACAAAATATTTTGAATTACCATTTAATATTTGCTTTCCTTTTATGTTATATCTTTTACATTCATATAATAAGTAACTATCCAATAAACCTTTTATATATTTTGATATATCTGGAACAGATATTTTTATTCCCGTATTTTTAAGAGCATTTGCTATTCCTCTTAAAGATGTTTCACTTCCTATATTATTGAATATATATAAAATTACATTCTCTAAATTTTTAGAATTTTTTATATTAAATCTTTTTATTATATCCTTTTGTAAAGTATTGTTATAAACAACATCTCTAAGGTAATCTTCTATCATCTGTCTATCCCAAGATAAATTAACAGTTTGAGGAAAACCACTATTTTGAATATATTTTAAATATATGTCATTTATACTATCTTTAGTTAATACTTCTTGTTTTGATTTACCATTGTTTTCATTTGTCAAAAGATAAGCTCCATAGTATTCAGCAAATGAATAAGGTTGCATTTTTATTTCAACATATCTACCCCCAAAGAAATTAGAAAGATCACTTGAGAACATATATGCATTTGAACCAGTTAGATATACATCAACATTATCTTGCAAACGTAAAGTATTTGCTACCTGTTGCCAATTATTAAGAAGTTGTATTTCATCTATAAATACATAATTCATTTTATTTGGTTGAATTTTACTCATAATAAAATTAAGCAATGTTTCAAAACTATCCAAGAAACCATCCTTATTCAAAGACAATCCTATTTCTTGAACTTTTAGTTGGTCTTCAAGGTTTATACTTATTATTTGGTCTTTTGTTATCTTCTTTTCTTCTAATAATTTGTTTTGAAATATTTCCAAAAGTTTGGACTTACCGCAACGTCTTACACCTGTGATTATTTTCACTAAATCAGGTGAATTACTCCATTTCTCTAGTTTTTGGATATATTCATTCCTGTAAAATAAATTTTTATCGTAAGGCATTTTAACCTCCATAATGCTTTTCCCTTTAATTATATTACGATTTTGTGTAAAGTCAATATTTTATTTGAAATTTCTAAACAATTTTATGTATATACACACTTTTGTTTAAAAAATTTATAATAATTTTAAAATAACAGATAATATTTCTTATACCACATTTTCTCTTAAAAGTCAAGAACAAAATACAAACATTATTTTCCCCTTGCCTTATATAATCGGAGTTAGTATAATTTTCCCATTATGAAAAAGGTATTTTTAGTTATTTTTGTATTTTGTGCGAGGGTGGTATTTTCGCAAACTCCTGAGCAGATTCAACGTTCACAACAGCAATTAATTGATGCAGGATTTAAGAGGCAGGAGTTAGAGCGTGCGATCAGCAAACCGTCCACTCAACAACCACAACAAAGTGAGGAAACTGCACCTCAAAAATCATCGCATTGCGTTCAAATCAACAGCATTGAATTTGATGGAAATACAAAACTTTCCACCCACAAAATCAACAAACTTTCAAAACCTTTTCTTAATAAATGCCTGACGGTGGAGGAGATAAACAAACTTCTTAACACTATCACAAACGCCTATATTGACAAGGGTTTTATCACAAGCGGGGCTTACCTTAAAACTCCGCAAACCAAAACCAAAGACGGCATTTTGCAAATCAAAATCATAGAGGGGACTATTGAAAAAATTAATGGGTTAAAGGAGGCGGAACGCATCTCCGCATTTCCAAATTTGCTTGGTAAAATTCTAAATCTTCGTGATATAGAGCAAGGGCTTGACCAGATGAATCGCCTTTCTTCCAACCACGCAACTATGGAAATAACCGCATCCGAAAATGCAAACGGAGCAAGCCAAATCGTGATTAAAAACACCCCTGAAAGTCGCGTTTCCTATAACACTTACACCGACAATCTCGGCTCCAAATCCACGGGTCAATACAGGGCTGGTGTCAACTTCGGCATTGACAATATGTTGGGCGTCAACGACCAATTAAACATAGGCTACACAAACTCACTTACCGAACATTACGGTGATAAAAATTCACACTCCGCAAGCATAGGTTTTTCTGTGCCATTCGGGTATTGGACCTTCACAAACAACACCTCCTACTCCTACTATAAAACCAATGTAAAACTTCCGATAAGCAGGGAAAAATTATACTCCTTCGGCGACAGCTGGACTGACAATTTTTCCGTGGAACGTTTGCTTGCCAGAGGGCAAAAGTATAAGGTTTCCGCATTGGTCGGATTATCATACAAGGAAAACGATAACTACACAAAGGTCCTTGACATACTCACAAAAAACGAGGTATCAAGCAGGCATCTTTCAAACATAGAATACGCCTTGCCAACGACAATTTATTTTGACCGAGGCGTCATATTCGCAAAGCCATCTTTTGTGAACAGAGTAAAACTTTTCGGGAGTTTAGAGGACGATGGAACCTTCCAACAAAAGGCTCAATTTGAGGCATACAAACTTTACCTTTACACAGGTTTCAATTTTGGTTTTGTGAATTTGGCAACCACCTTTGACGGTCAATACAGCCCTGATGAACTTTTCTCCTCCGACGGATTTTATATTGGAAGTGAAGCATCGGTCAGAGGTTTTGCTAACGAAGGTTTAACCGGGGACAGTGGCTTTTACATAAGGAACGATTTGAAGTTTAATTTGGCGGATATTTTTAAAAGTCAGAATGTGTTTTTGAGAGATTTTAGCCCAAGCATTTTCTTTGATTACGGTTTTGTAAAAACCAATAACGATGATGAAAAATCGGAGCTTTCAAGTATGGGTGCAAAAATAAATTACAGATATAAGATAGTGGATTTTTCCACCACCTACGCCCACCCGTTGAAAAAAGAAACTGAAATGTCCGGCACCCCCGAAACCTACTTCACGATTTCAATCAATGGAAGGTTTTAGAAGCATTTACACTTGATGTGAAAGTGAAGAGGAGGATAAGGATATAGGTGAGGATGTTAGTCATTTTTCTATTCTTACAATTTAAAAATAATATAACTTTCATTATATACGAATATTTTTTCTAATATCATATCAATATTATTGATATTTATTTTTACTAAAAATTCTTTTATAAAACACAGAGCATCAAATTCATTTAATTTATATTTAATTCTACAATCTTTAACAACATCACACAGATTTATTGAACGGATTTTTAATTCTTCCTCTAATAATTCAATTAAATCTCTTTCATTCAAATCATTATAAACAAAATGTAAATGATTAAAATTACATAAAGATAAATCTATATTTTTCCACAATTTTTGTAAAAAAATATCTCTAGGGATAATAAATTCTTTACCATTTTCCTGAGTTATTATATCCAGTAAAAGTTCTCTAAAATTTATTGAATATTTAAAATTCACATACTTTCCCTGATGAAAATATATTTCATTTGCCATAGTCAAAATTTCTTGTTTTTCATTTAACAATTTAATAAACTGCAAAATAATTTCATTTTCTGTCATATTTTATTTCCTTACTTATATCCACTATTTCTACTTACTACAAAATTAATTAAATATTATCAAGTAAATCTTTTAAATCAATGACATCTTCTTCAATTATAAAACTCCTATTTAAATTATCCAAAAATTCTAACCCAAATTTTAAGGATTCTGGATTTATAAAAATTCTGTAATTAGAATCATTTATACCTGTAAAATCTGTTAACAAATAAATATTTTTACCATTTATATTGCACATTTTTAACGGAATTTTATGAGAAAAATACCAATCTTTTAAATGGGATTCTGGTAATTTTTCTTCTTGCTCTTTTATAAATTCTTCAATATTTTCCATTTTCTATCCTTACTTTTTTATAGTATCTGTTGTGTATATAGGACCTGATTTATAAGTAGCTTTACCATTTTCAAAAATTTCCACATGTGTATGAGGAGTACTATGAGGATGAGGATTATTTAAATCAAATCTAACCTTTTTAGTAATATTACTTCTTGACTCATAAAAACAGTATCTCCTGATTTATTTTTTATTACCTTAACGTTATTTCCTAAAAATTCTTCTATATCATTAGCAATTTTATCAATCTTCTTAGAGTTTATACCAGAGTTACCACTCTTCGCTCCAACCTCTTCCATTGTAGTCATATTTTTATTAGATGCAACATTTGTTTTCATTGACGAGTATAAACCATATACGCCTATACTCATATTAACTGTATTACCTGCCATATCCCAGGTCATATCTGAATTATTCATATACTGACCTGAGAAGTTCTCATAATAACCATATTCATTTTTTCCCTGATATAACATATAGCCATCTTCTGCAAACCCTGTTAAACCCATTGATGTATAGCCAATACCTGAAACTAAATTACTACCACCAACAGTAAAACCTGAAGATACAAGACCTAATCCATTCTTTGCAGTAGAATACATCAACTGATTTTTATTTACTTTTCCATTTTCTGTATAATACATTCCATTACTATCTGGACCAGTTTTCAAACTTGCTATATTACTTCCTAAATTTTGAGCACTTTTACCTGCAGTATATGCTGTCCAAGCCCACATTCCTAGTTTTACTGCTCCTATCACAAGAGGAGGAATATTATCCCTATTCTCTACCCTACTCCAATCTATCGTATTCCCTATTACATAAGATGAATTGTTATCCACGCTCCAATTACCCAAACTGGTATCTTTTCCGTTTATCCATAGACTGTCGGTATATGCTCCTATGAAGTTATTACCAAGATACTTTGCGAAATCTTCATTTGAGCCATATATTGCATGACCTACTTCATGACCAAATACTCCCAATCCTTTTTCTGTATTTCCATTTATATATAAATCATTTAGGTATATATCGTGGGTATCTTTATCGTGGTGTTGTATATAGCAAGCGTTTACACTTGATGTGAAAGAGAAAAGGAGGATAAGGATATAGGTGAGGAAGTTAGTCATTTTTTAGAAGTAATTCATTTATATCCAAATTTAATTTTTTTAATAAAATATCTTCATTATCATAAAATAATTTATCAATTAAATTATCTTTTTTTAATTCATTTAAAACATATATTAAAAAACCTACTATTGTTATAGTATTTAATTTAAAATTATTTATCCCATCATTTAAAATAGTATTTAAGTTTATTTTTAAATTTTTATCCCTTATATCTTTAAATAAATATATATATTCTTTAATACTAATTCCTAAAACAGAACTATACTGGTTAATATTTATTTTTACAAAATACCTCCAATAATTTAATAAATTCAATATATTGCGAAGTGTATTATTCATTAATTGAGTATTAACAATTCTATTTTCTAATTCAGCATCCCCAAATTCTATATCTATAATAGAAATCAAAGAGTTAACCTCATAAACAAACTCTTTTTCTGTTTCATTTATATTATCTATATTAAAATAATATTGAAAAATATCAGATAAACTATGTTGTTTATTAAGAATAAAATTATACAAATTATTCATTTGATCTATAATATATTTTGATTCTATATACATTTCTTTTCCTATTTCAAATTAGTTATTTTTCTACCTGGAATAACTGTAATAACAGAACCTTCATTATTTGTTACTACATTTACTTTATTAATTTTATCATAATAATATATTTTTGTAGCAGAACTATTAATTTCTTTAGTTCCCGAAGAAATAGTATTTTCTACAACAGATGGAGAAAGACCTCTACCTTGCATTTGATCTAATGCATGTCCTGTATAATATCTGTCTAATATTGTCGTAGGTTTATTTGTCCCAGATTGTATAGATATAGGATTATTTATTACTCCAACAATTTCATGTGTTCCTGTTTTAGGTAATGGTTTTGCAACCTTTTCCGCTTCTCCAAGATATTTTAAATCTGTTCCTATACCACTAATATGATCTATGTCTAAAGCATCATCAACTTTACTCATTAACTTTGAACCAACCTTACTTACTGCTTTTCCTCCTACATATAATCCCCCTCCAATGATTAAATCTGTCGCTCCTTCTTTTATGTTCCCTCCAGCTGTATATATCTTACCGTCTACTATCGGATCCTTATATTCTGTCTTACCCTTATATCCTTTCCCCTTTATCCATGCATATATCTTCCTTGCACTATCTTGGATTGAGTATACCTCTCCTGCTATTACTAAAGCTGTTATTGCCATACTAATAGGTTCAAAGTTGTCTTTATTCTCTACCCTACTCCAATCTATCGTATTCCCTATTACATAAGATGAATTGTTATCCACGCTCCAATTACCCAAACTGGTATCTTTTCCGTTTATCCATAGACTGTCGGTATATGCTCCTATGAAGTTATTACCAAGATACTTTGCGAAATCTTCATTTGAGCCATATATTGCATGACCTACTTCATGACCAAATACTCCCAATCCTTTTTCTGTATTTCCATTTATATATAAATCATTTAGGTATATATCGTGGGTATCTTTATCGTGGTGTTGTATATAGCAAGCGTTTACACTTGATGTAAAAGTGAAGAGTAGGATAAGTATATAGGTTAGAAAGTTAGTCATTTAAGTTTAAATTATATATACTATATTTATCATATAATGTTAAAGAAATTAAATATCTATCATTTCTAATAGAAGAAACAAAAGTTAAATATTTTTTCATCTCATCTATAGCTTCATTTATGCAAACATTATAATTCTTTTTTGCTATATCACACTTATATTCCCAATGGGTGAATCCTGTAACATCATAATCATATATATTTTCATCAATTTTTGTGAAAATTTCACCAAAAGCAATCAACAATTTATGTTCTTTTATAAAATCTATAATATCATCTACAATATCAATATAAAAACCTAGTTTATTACTATGATAAGGTAATAGTGGATATACTTTATCTTGTAAATTTTCTTTTAAAAAAATTCTATATTCAACCTGCATTTTTATCTCCTAACGTAAATTTTTAGTTATTTTATTAGCTTCTTTAAATAATCTATGTGTTATAGTATTATTTCTAGGATCTAACACATATTCAAAAAATCCTTTATTCCCATTTTTAGTACCTTCTATAATAGCTTTATAATATATATTATTATCTCCTCCTGTAAATTTAACCCAATCTTTTGGTTTTAATAATTTATCTATTAAAATAGGAAAATCATGATTATCACCTTTCCCAATTTTACTTAATACAGAGGAACTATATTTAAAATCATTAGCATCACCTTTAAATAACCCTCTAATACCTCCCTTAATACCTTTCACAAATGGTGCTATTCCCATTAATAAATTACCACCAATATCCATTGTACCATATATCTTTAAATTTGTCTCTAAATCTTCTGATGATATATGTTCTCCACTTGGTCTCATATATTCTCCATTACCTATATATCCTACATCAGCTATCGCTTTTGCCTCACCTCCTTTGTATGCTCCTACAGCTGCAATAATTACTCCTCCCACAAAAGTTATCGTAACAGGCTCTAAATTATCCCTGTTCTCTACCTTACTCCAATCCATCGTATTCCCTATTACATAAGATGAATTGTTATCCACGCTCCAATTACCTAGACTGGTATCTTGTCCGTTTATCCATAGGCCGTCGGTATAGGCTCCTGTGAAGTTATTACCCAGATACTTTACGAAATCTTCATCTGAGCCGTATATTGCATGACCTACTTCATGACCGAATACTTCCAATCCCTTTTCTGTATTTCCATTTATATACAAGTCATTTAGGTATATATCGTGGGTATCTTTATCGTGGGAACCTCCTGTGATAACTCCTACCACTTTGTTGGTATTATCATTTACACCAAGTTCCATACCAGCAAAAGTTTTAACATTACCGATTTTTATATAATCGTCATCGGTTTCATCTTTACCTGTATTATAGATACCAGCAATTTCATTTTTAAACATAGCAAGAGCTATATCTTTTTCTTCCACAGTTGCATCAATTTGACCAGACAGAATCGCAACCGCTTCTTCACCACCGTTTGTATTCAATAGATTTGATATTGCAAGCTTAGATACTTCTTTGTATCTGATACCACTTAAAGCTTGGTTCAAAGTGACATCAGTCATAACTGCGTCATACAAATTAGTTGCTATATTTTCAATGAAACTCTCAGATACCTTGAAATCCTTCAATATCTTCTTTCTCCCCTCCCCACTAAACACCCTATTGTCTATAGTCATACTTCCATCCAAAGCACCAGTGATTTTATCCTTTGTAATTTCTTGAGCTCTTTCTACATCCCTGTTTAGTCCCTCTAAATCAGAGTTAGTTTCCCCTCCTACTGTTATATTACCTGGGCCTATTGTTGCGTGAGGAAGATAACAAGCACTTACACTTGATGTAAAAGTGAAGAATAGGATAAGGATATAGGTGAGAAAGTTAGTCATTTTTCATCAAAACTGAAAATCTTATAATCAAATCAGAAAACAATAAAGATTTAAAATCTTTTTCATCATAAATCTCTATATTACAATCTGATATCAATGTATCTTTGGTTAAGGTATCAAAATAATTTTGTAATATTTGTTGCTTCTCTTTGTTTTCATTACCAATAGGAATAAATTTAATTTTATAATCATTTATTATAATATCCCCTAAATATATATTTTCAATTTTTTTCAAATAAATCTTTGTATCATTAAAAACAGACTTTGCCATATTGTCACTATATAAGGAATATATATTACTTTGCATTTGAGAAGTATTTTTTCCATGATAATCCAACATATTTTTCTTTCTTCTACAAGTCTGATTTCTACTATATGTCTTCCATTCTAAAACTTTATCAGAATTATCTACTTTAAATATTCCATTTTGATCAAAACTAAGTATACTATGCCCAGTTCCTATTTTCAAATCTTCCTCACTAAAAGAAGTAATCAATTTTTTTCTACTTTTATCTTCATAAATAAAATATCTGATATCTCGTCTATCCTGTAAAGATATATTAGGATTATAATCAAGATTTAAAATATCACCTTTTTTAAAATACAATACATTATTATATTTGAAGTAAGGAATATAAACAAAAATTTCATCATAATATAAATTTTTAATTACAACAGGAAAAACTGGATATACAATATGAAAACAAGCAGTTAATACCAACAAAATACACATTATAAATATTTTCTTCATTTTAAATTCCCTTATATTTTTGATTTCCATATTTATCTGCATCGGCTTCAAATCTATTTTTTGATGTAAATGGATTATCCAATAAATACATAGGTAAAAATAGTGGCCCCCACTGTCTATACTGTTGAACATGTCTATTTTCATGCTCTCTCCATATTGTCCAATCATCTTCTGTAGGAACCTCAACAAATAATCCTAACTCCCTTGCCTCTTTTACTCTTTCTGAATATTCATATGTACGATTAGCAATATCTATACCATCTCCATAATCATCAACATATCCAAAATAATTTACAACTTGTCCAAATGTTGTAGCCCAATCATTTAAATTTTCCTCTCCAAATAAACCATTTAACATATGAAACAAAGGATTTCCTATTATATTATGAATTCTATTTTCTTCATCATATTCATGTCTAGCTCCTAATAAAACTCCGATAGCTCCAATTGTAGCACCTATCATAGTATTTGGCAAGTTCCAAATATCTCCCAAAACTGTTAATGTATTCCCTACTAAATTCGTATGATCCTCTATTATACTCCTCCAGCCCTCTCCGCTAAATACCCTATTGTCTATAGTCATACTTCCATCCAAAGCACCAGTGATTTTATCCTTTGTAATTTCTTGAGCTCTTTCTACATCCCTGTTTAGTCCCTCTAAATCAGAGTTAGTTTCCCCTCCTACTGTTATATTACCTGAGCCTATTGTAGCGTGAGTTATTTGTTCCTTTTCCGAACCCTTGTCCTTCATAGTTATAGTTGTTGAACCGTTTGGATGGATGGAGTAGTAATAGCAAGCATTTACACTTGATGTGAAAGAGAAAATAAGAATGAGGATATAGGTAAGGAAGTTAATCATTTATTTTAAGAAAAAATCTTTGTAATTATTATAAATATTTATAATCCCAACATATGGATTAAAATCTAAATTTACTTCTACTTCTTTTTTTAAGTTCTTATAAAAATTATAAAAATTATTTATATATTGCTTATAAGTATTTCCAAAAATACCCTTTAAATTTTCTTCTTTTCCAATCCATATATGATAATAGTCATTATCATTAAAAATCATTACTTTTTCATCACTTGATATTAAAACGAAATAAAGAAAATGAAGAGTTAAATATATATCAGAAGGTAATATATCTGGATAGTCATTAAGATATATCATTTCATTATCTCCCAATAAAGATATTATTGCTTTTTGATTAATAAAATATCTATCAAATAATAATCTTTCACTATCTTCATCAAAAATATTTTCAACAAAAGGTATAATTTTCAAATTATTTTGAATAAGATATTTTCTATCCAATTCCCAATAGGAATTTTCTGAAGTTTTACATTCAATTGTTATATTTTTACACAAATTTAAAATATATTTACTTTTTTTCTTAAAAAATATATCTCTAATATCTAATAACATCATTTCTCCTATTTATATCTAATATCAATATACTTTCCCAAATTATAATCATATACTTCCAAAGTATCAACCCCTTTCAAGGAAGTACTTTTATGTAAATTTATAATTTCTCCATCTCTTGTACTTCCAATTATAGCATTATTTTTATGGATAGGTTCAACAACATTTATAGAGCTAAAATCGTCTAAAGCATTTCCTCCCTTCTCATAATTAATAACTTTTTTAGGACTATTTTGAATTGTTGATAGTTTAGAATCCTTCAAAATATTATCAAAACTATTAACTTTATCAACTGGTTTTAAATCAGTTCCTATACCACTAATATGATCTATATCTAATGCATCATCTACCTTACTCATTAACTTAGAACCAACCTTATTTACAGCTTTTCCTCCTACATATAATCCCCCTCCAATGATTAAATCTGTCGCTCCTTCCTTTAAATTACCTTCAGCTGTATATATTTTCCCATTTATTGGATCAACATAAGTTGTTTTTCCTTTATATCCTTCTCCATCAAACCATGCATATATTTTCCTTGCACTATCTTGGATTGAGTAAATACTTGCTGCAATGGCTAATCCAGTCAATATAAAACCATCTCCTCTACCCTCTCCTGTCATAGTATTATGCAAATCCGATATAAGTCCAAGACTTCCCTCCCTTATCGTATCCTCTCCGCTATGAGATTCTAACCACTCATCTCCTCCCATTCCATTAGTATTCTCGTTACCATAGTTCTTTAGTCCGAAGATTCCTGCTCCTGTATCTCCTCTATTCTTCGCAGTAATCTCATTTGCATTATGTTCTTCAAAGTTTGTAGTTTCGTGATACAACGCATTCATCAAAGCTTTTGGATCGGACATATCTATATTTGCCATATTAAGCGTTATATTTTTTACTTCGCTGTCGTTACTTTGATATGCAAAACCTATTATATTTCCATTTTCTGTTGTTGTATGTGGAACATAGTAGACATTTACACTTGATGTAAATGTGAAGAGGAGAATGAGGATATAGGTGAGGAGTTTAGTCATTTATTTTTTTTAATGTAAAAACACAATCTTTTATATTCATTGTTTTATATATAATATTATTATTTAATTTCACAGAGTATTTCACTATATCATTCGGATATTTATCATGAGTTAAAAAATTATTATAAGAAGAATATAAATCATTAAATAATAGTTTACATTTTTTATCACAATATAATTCAACTTTATAACTATTAAGAGGATAATCAACAAAACAATATTTTAATGATTTATGAAAATTATCAAGAACTGTTATATTCTTAGCCCATATATCTTCATCAAGAAAATCATCTTCCCAACGCATAATTGGAAAAGATTTTTCATTAACAAAATCTAATATTTTTTTATAATTATACACTAAATCATTAGGATTTAAAATATCTTGCACTTTATCTTTAATATTGTAAGTTTTATCTTTTTTTTTATTAATACCAAACATATTAATCACCTAATCAAATTCTACAATATCATTAAAATCTCTAACAACATATAAATAATGTTCATTATTATTTCTTATTAAAACGGCTTCTGGTCCATTAAAACCTGTATCACTCATATCAATCTCAATATAATTATTATTGTTTAAGATAAGTTTTATATAAGTATTTTCTTTTTCTTCTATTTCTATTATGCTTTTCCCAATTAAATTTTCCAATCTATCATTAAATATGTATGTATTAACTATTTCAATATTAAATAAATTATTCAAACCCAAAGTAATATCCTTATCAATTCCAATATAAATGCCAACAATACTTTGATTTAACAATTTGTCTTTTAATTCACTTTTTATATACATTTTTATCTCCTTTATTTTATTTAATAGGAAAATTACATTAGATTTCCTGATTTTAACTTCTACCTAAAATCATATATTTCATTAAAATTATTGTAAATAAGATAAATATTATTTCCCTCAGATTTTAAAGAAAAGGCTTCTGGGGTATCACAAGAATCGGCATCTAATCCAATAAAGAATTCCAAAGAGTTATCTAAAACAAATTTAATTTTTTCATCCAAACAAGCCTGTATTTTTATTATGTTATGATTTTTACATTCTTCTATACCAAAAGGGAAATAACACTTGTTATTGACTGAAAGATAAATATCTTTATCAAATTCAAAATCATAAACAGAAATATTATCTTTTATAGAGATCAATCGTTTATTTAAAAGGATATTATTTAAACGTTTTTCAATTTCTAACATATTAATCACCTATTTTTATAGAAAAATGCCCTTTCATTCCTTCATCTATTTGTTTTAATGTATAAGGATCAATACCTGCGTTACTTTTTGGTAAAGAATACTTTACATACCCATTAGGATATGCAGGTATTTTACCATTATTTTTAGCTTCCACAGGATTCATAATTCTCATATCAACTTGTGTTCCTTTTATTGTACCACCTTCTAATATAACGCCTTTCCCATTATTTGCAAGGTTTAGTGTATAATTTTCTGGAACAGGAAATACTTGACCTGAAGAATCCACAAAGAAATTTGTTCCTGTCTTAGGTAATGGTTTTGCGACCTTCTCCGCTTCTCCAAGATATTTTAAATCAGTTCCTATACCACTAATATGATCTATATCTAATGCATCATCTACCTTACTCATTAACTTAGAACCAACCTTATTTACAGCTTTTCCTCCTACATATAATCCCCCTCCAATGATTAAATCTGTCGCTCCTTCCTTTAAATTACCTTCAGCTGTATATATTTTCCCATTTATTGGATCAACATAAGTTGTTTTTCCTTTATATCCTTCTCCATCAAACCATGCATATATTTTCCTTGCACTATCTTGGATTGAGTAAATACTTGCTGCAATGGCTAATCCAGTCAATATAAAACCATCTCCTCTACCCTCTCCTGTCATAGTATTATGCAAATCCGATATAAGTCCAAGACTTCCCTCCCTTATCGTATCCTCTCCGCTATGAGATTCTAACCACTCATCTCCTCCCATTCCATTAGTATTCTCGTTACCATAGTTCTTTAGTCCGAAGATTCCTGCTCCTGTATCTCCTCTATTCTTCGCAGTAATCTCATTTGCATTATGTTCTTCAAAGTTTGTAGTTTCGTGATACAACGCATTCATCAAAGCTTTTGGATCGGACATATCTATATTTGCCATATTAAGCGTTATATTTTTTACTTCGCTGTCGTTACTTTGATATGCAAAACCTATTATATTTCCATCTACATTTGCAAGTTTTAAATCTCCACTAAATCCGCCACCTTCTGCTACAAAATCAGCAACTTGTTGTAATATGGCTTGAGCTTCTGGAGAATCAAAATCAGTCATTCCGTTAAGAGCCACAACTAAATCCCTACGTTTCTCCTGCAACTCTGTCATCTGCCTGTCTTGCTTTACATAGTCTGCAATCGTATCTATCAAATCCTTCGTTTTATCAGTAATTGCATTTTCTATCGCCTTTACTACTATATTGTTTCTCAACCCACTTCCTATTTGAACAAGGTTATCCCCTATCTCCTCATGTTGCTTAACTATCTCCGCTCTTCCCTCTCCACTAAATACCCTATTGTCTATAGTCATACTTCCATCCAAAGCACCAGTGATTTTAT
>JBJEXC010000012.1:0-2270 GCA_051885355.1 Alphaproteobacteria bacterium
CTACAAAACAAACTTTAATGGATACGATGTATCAATACAACACATTGGAGGAAATTATAATTACGGAATTTATAATGTACTTGTATTAAAGGAAGGAAAAATTATATACACAAATAAAAATTATTACTATATGTATATAAACTTTGGTGCAACATATTCTGAGGTAATAAGAGATGTGTTTAGAAAGTTAAACCAATAAATATTACGATTATGAGAAAGAAACTTACATTGAAAGACTGCACAAAAGAGAATTTTGAGAAGTCTTGGAAAGTCCTTGAAGATGCACGGAAAGCATATAAGGACAAAGATATTGAATTAGGAAAGAGGTGGAGGGATAGCGGATATGATGACAATATCTATAAAGAAAATCAAAAGATATTGAAAGAGTATCAAGATGCTATCAATGAAGCATATAAGAACATTGTTCCTTATGTGGGACTGAAATGCTCAATCAGATATTATTCCGATAGCCGTGCCTGTGTCATCACCAAGGTTATTACACCCAACAAAGTTGTGGTTATGCACCTTAAATATGATACTCTTGACTACTATGGCTGCAAGTATAAAGTAACCGATGAAATCAATGAAAGAATGGGCGTTGAGGTGTTTAGCCGAAGAAAAAAAGGAGTTTGGGCTACATATGGGACATCGCTCAAAGACTATCCTTGTATTCTATGGCTTAATTCAACGCATCACAACATTGACCCTTCATTCTAAAACTACTACCTATGGATGCTTGATTGTGTCCATAGGTACAAAAATTTCAAGTAACCTATTGTTATTTGAAAATTATTTAATACATTTGCAAAACCAATTAAACAAAGAACGATATGGAAGAAAAATTCAGAGAACTTATTGAAGCCAAAGGTCAGACCGATGGGCTTTATTTATCTATCCATCCAAAACGAGAGTGTAATTTCCTTGATTTCAATGTCATTGACGGCAAGAAAGTAGTGAAATTCAATGATATTCTGATGGCACTTCTTGATGATGATAACAAGGTAGAATTACTTTGTTCGTCACCTGACGATACGAGAAGAGAGTTTATTTACTTTTCTCAATTATCAAAGGAAATTCAGTTTCACATTTTCTCTTGCTTCAAAGAACAATAAATCAATCAACTATGTTAGCAACAGATAAACAAATAAAATGCTTGTTTGCTTTACAGAATAAAGTTAATAAGATTGCTGATGTGTTTCCCGAAAGTGGTGTCAAGAAATTCAACTACGACTGGAGACACGAAAGAAGTATGGGAATGACGGTATCTGATGCAAGTATAAGAATAGATGCCTTTCATTCAATCATACAAGGCGTTAACATAAAGAGAATGTTATTTGGATTAAAACAATTTTAGTTATGAAGAGATTTAATGTATATGTAGAGGAAACCGATGATAAAGGGCTTCCAATCCACAGATTTGCTTCAGACAACAAGGCTGAATACATCCTCAAAAGTGCATACGCACACGATTTGTACGATGACTATGTATTCCGATTTGGAAGAATACCATCTTCTAAATGGTATCACAAGAATTTTAACTTTACTCACATTATTAAAGTAGAAAATGAAAACAACAAGACAATTTATTGAATGGCTGAGAGACACAGCAGATAATCTCGAAATAGCACTCGAAGATGGAGAAATCACAAACGAACTCAATTATCAGCCAAATACCTATGGCATAGGTATGCCGTATATTGCCACCTATAATGGATTCATTGACATTGATAATCCATCAAAAATAATAGAGGACAAATAATTAAATTAAATATAGTTATGGAAGAAAAGGTAATTGCCTATAAAGGCTTTAACAAAGACCTCACTTGCAGAGGTTTCCAGTACGAAATTGGAAAGGAGTACGAGGAAGAAAATGTATCAGTATGCGAGAGTGGCTTTCACGCCTGCGAGAACCCACTTGATGTTCTTGATTTCTATGGGGATATAAACAACAATAGATTTTGTAAGGTAGAGCAGTCCGGAAAGATTAATAGGGATAATAAAAAGCAGGCATCCTCAAAAATCAAAGTTGTAGCAGAAATAGGCTTTGCCGGCTTATTCAAAGCAGGCATAGAATGGATTAAGGAAATCACTAATCCTACAACTATCATTGAAGAGACAAAAGGTAAGAATAATGAGAATAAGATAGGCTCAAGTGGAGATGATGCGAAGATAGGCTCAAGTGGAAATTATGCGCAGATAGGCTCAAGTGGAAATTATGCGCAGATAGGCTCAAGTGGAGATTCTGCGAAGATAGGCTCAAGTGGAGATGA
>JBJEXC010000012.1:2370-3438 GCA_051885355.1 Alphaproteobacteria bacterium
ATGCGCAGATAGGCTCAAGTGGAGATTCTGCGAAGATAGGCTCAAGTGGAGATGATGCGCAGATAAATAGCACTGGAGATGATAGTGTTATTTGTTGCGCAGGAGGTAATTCCGTAGTTAAGGCAAAGAAAGGTTCTTGGATTACCCTTTCAGAGTGGAAGTATTCGGAGGAAAAGAAAAGGGATATCCCGATTTGTGTAAAGACTGAGTTTGTGGACGGTAAGAAGATAAAGGAAGACACTTGGTATAAACTCTATAATGGAGAGTTTATAGAGGTTCAATATTCAATAAAGGATGAATAATTATGGGATTTATCATTAGATGTCATAGTAATCAAGACAAAGCACAATATTGCAATCAATTAAGAAAGAAAGGACTAACACAAATGCCAACACCCTTCAGAACAAAGGGATGTCCTATGAATACTATATGTATTTTCAAAGACCATTTCTATACTGCTCACTATGAAGATATTGATGGTATTATGGAAGGAGAATCTATGATTGAAGGCACTATAAGTCAATATATGAAATTTTCGTTAAATGAGGAATGATTATGAACGCAAAAAGAAGAAAAAGAATCAGTGAAATCATCGAACAACTTGAAGGATTGAGTACGGAGATTGAGAAAGTTATGAATGAAGAACAAGAAGCCTATGATAATCTTCCAGAACCCATTCAATACTCCGAAAGGGGAGAACGAATGGAAGAATACATTTGTTCGCTTGACGATGCTATGAATTATGTCTCCGATGCGGTTTCGAGCCTTCAAGATATTGATTGACAAGGTGGAGTGAGGGTGATACCTTGCTCCATCGCAAGAAACTAATTAAACACTAATATTATGGAAAATAAAATTTTTGAAGAGATTTATGGGTTTATCAAAAACGATAAAGCATCAAAACACATTCGCTCATACGGACACATATCGGGAAGTTCATATTTCCCACCAGTTTGCTTTTTGGGCTAATGACCTTACAATAGATTGGGACACAAAAGACAAGAGAACCATTCTTCCATTGATGAAGAAATTATTAAAGAAATTTAGCAATCTCGGTTTATATTTCGT
>JBJEXC010000013.1:0-3423 GCA_051885355.1 Alphaproteobacteria bacterium
TCTTCTATAAGTTGAAAGAATGTCTTTTTAGGTCGTATGATTTCTGCACCCATTTCTTTACAATGAGCGATAGTCCCACTTGGGTCAATCGTAGTTACTTTATGTATCGCCCTGTAAGGTATCCCCGCCATCTTTGCGAGTTCGAGAATGACATCAGAATCTTTGCCTCCACTATAACTAATCTCCACTGTCCCTTCATCGGTAGGGATATTCCGAAGCAATCTTATTGCTCTATCAACCTTCTTTTGTAGTTCTTCGCTCATAAATATCGTTATAAGATTTTAATTGTCATTTTATTAGCTTTACCTTTCTTGTTTTTATGCACTTCCGTAACTTGTATTCCATTGTAGTCTCCTTGCAAGAACTTCACGAGAGAATCCCTATCGTTAATAAGGCAGTTATACATAGCCGAAACTAATAATCTTTGCTCGGTCTTATTACTTATTTTAAGCCAATCATAACTTGTTTTACCATCCTCTATGTATTCTTCCTTGCGTTTGCATTTAATTGAAGGAATAATGTACATATCATAATCATCTTTCAACCTCATTAACACAGTCTTTGCCCCTTGTAGATATATACTCTCTTTGTGAAGATTAGTGATTTTTTCGCTCATCATTATACCGCTTTAATTCGTTTCTATCAATGCATTTGAACTTAATGTTGAGTTCCCTTACGAATGGCGCATCAACCCAATCTTCGGTAGTAATACCAATGCTCAATCCACCTTTCACCACATCCCTTTCAGCTGCATCAACATAGTCAAGTAGTGCATTCAACAGACTTTTGTTTTTTCGTCCCATAAATCAATAAATTAAATTAATCAATATTCGCAATATATAAGAAAATTATTAATACGGTGTTCAGATTTACCTAAAATAATTTCAGTTCGGATCGCTCTAATGATATTCTTCTTTCTGCCATTTCGACATATTCAGGATTCAATTCTATCCCAACATAATGCCTACCAAGTTTATTTGCAACTATACCAGTTGTTCCGCTACCAATAAAGGGGTCGAGAACTATTCCCCCCTTTGGACATCCTGCTAATATACAAGGGGCAATAAGTTCTTGCGGATAGGTGGCAAAATGTGCCTCCTTATTAGGTTTTAGATTAACCGTCCATACATCCCTTTTATTGCGTACATAATATTCTTTATCGTCATATCCTTCTTCCCTCCTCAAATGCATAGTGTTTGGTCTCTGTCCGTCATATTTAGTGTTCTTTGTCCTCGGTTTATATTCATTCCCGCTATAAGTCTGAAAATGCAAATCTTCATTATCTCCGTATTTATTTCCGCCAAACCTAATCTTATTGCTTACATTCTGAATGTTTGCAGGTTCTTGTATTGCTTCGTGGTCGAAATAATACTTCTGTGATTTAGACATTAGGAAGATATATTCGTGACTCTTTGTACATCTATCTGTAACACTTTCAGGCATCGGATTTGGCTTATGCCATACAATATCCTGTCTAAGATAATATCCTCTATTCCGTAATTCAAAAGCAAGCATCCAAGGAATACCGATAAGGTCTTTAGGCTTATATATGCCATTCTTTCCTTTCAAAGGAGGCATACTTTTCCCGCAGTATGTCCCTTTACTTCCCTTTTGAATATCCCCACTATACTCGTTAAATTGCGCATTTCTCCATCCACCCCCCCAATAACTATCTGCTATATTTAGCCATAGTGTACCTTCTTTTTTAAGAATCCTTTTGACTTCAATAAACACATTGGCAAGAGATTCAATATACATTTGTGGGGATTCTTCCAATCCTATCTGCCCTTCGACTCCATAATCCCTTAATGCATAGTATGGTGGGCTTGTTACGCAGCAATCTATGCTATCATCAGGAAATGTCTTTAAGACTTCAATAGCATTTCCAAGGTATATTTTATCCAATTCCATAATATTAAAAGAAAGAAGGGGAGGGATAACCCTCCCCGAATGAAAAGAGAGAGAAATATTAAATAATCATAACGGGCATAAGAAGTACTACCTTATCCTCGTTACCATTAATTTCTTGAAATACAACGGCTTTTTTATTGTCCGTTCCAACCATCCGACATTTGTCCGTTGAAATAGCCTTCAAGCAAGATGCAAAGTATGTACCTTTAAATCCTATGGTAATATCGCCTATTGCATCCTCTATTGTAACATTCTCCGATGCCGCCTTATTGAAGCCCAAGTCTTCCGCGCTCATTTCGAGTTCATTAAGTGCATTAAATGACATCCTTAAGTGATTCGATGCGACATTGGCGGCTACCATTACCCTATTAAGAGAATCCATAATAGAATCCGTATTAAAAGTAAATCCAATCGTATATTCTCTTGGAATCACACTTTCAACATTTGGAAAACGACCTATAATAGAAGGCGACACAACGAGAGTATCTTCCCATTTGACACCTATATTCTTTTCGTTGAAGCATACGGATATACAATCATTGCTATTAAGCGACTTGATAATCGTAGAAATAGTCATAGGAGGAATAATAATGCTTCCTTCACCGCTTACATTTGTTGCAAGAATAACATTTGAATAGAGCCGATGTGAATCCGATGCATAAACCTTAATCGTTTCATCTTTGACTACCATATACACTCCATTGAGTGCAGGTCTCAACTGGTCATTATTCACAAACGAAAGAGCCCGCGAGAGAACCTCTCCAAGATTATCGCTATCGGCACTAAAAGATATCTTATTTTCGGACGAGAACACTTCCAATGCACTCAACGATGGGAAATCCTCGGCATCAAGAAGAGAAAAAGTTGCTTTCCCCTTACTATGTCTTACGGTATAAGACTTATCTTCAAGAATGATAGTAATTATATCATCCTTTATAGTCTTTACAAAATTCATAATATCCGAGAATGTGCAACAAAATGGCGCAATCCCATCATTAGACTTCTCAAGTGAAACCTTTGACGACACCCCTACTTCACCATTGTAAGATGACACTTTCAAAATGCCATTTTTGATTTCACACTTAATATAATCAAGAATTGGAATACTCTTATTCCTACCCGCCATAGAACCGCCAATGGATAAAGTGTGGAGAAAATCTTTCGTTTTAACACTAAAACTTGTTTCCATAATAAATTCGATTAATAAAATAACTAATATTCTATATGATAATTCTTTCCTTTAAGAGACGGAAGATGCGACTCAATATATTCTCTCAACTCTTCCTCCTTTATACCAAATAATATACGATAAGGATATATCATAGATGTAATATATTTATCATCTAACATTACATCGAAATCAAAGAAATCCATACCGTTTATATTCTTGCCTATCTTTCCCATAATTTTCTAAAAAAGTCCCACAAGGAAGACTTATCTTCTTGCACCAAATAAGCCTCGTTGTGGGACACCGCGCCAATTAAACGATATTATGAAAGTTTCAGAAAAACG
>JBJEXC010000014.1:0-16086 GCA_051885355.1 Alphaproteobacteria bacterium
GTTAAAATAAAATGAACAATCTGTAAATAAGATTTTTCTTGGCGGAGGGTACAGGACTCGAACCTGTGGACCATAAAAATACGGTCACGGATTAGCAATCCGCTGCATTACCGCTCTGCCAACCCTCCAAAAGGATAAAATATTTATATCCCAATAATATTTTTATTTCAATAAAAAATTTAAGAAAGTTTAAAACCTATTTATTATATCCAACATTTAACAAATTTAATAAATTTAATACAGGAACCGATAGCATTTTAGGCCTATACGCCAATTCGTAATCTATTTCATAAAGATTCCGCCTTAAAATTTCCAAATTAAGCCACTCTTTATCAATAACTTGCGGACCCAAAAAATCCGCCGTCAACTTTTCAATAATAGGATGTATAATTTTATACGCAGATAAAAGTTTTTCACGGTCAAGTTCCCCATTATCCTCAGTTGCATACTTTGTAATAACAGACGCTTCCAAATATCCATTTATAGAACGATACATACCCGCAACATCATACATAAAAGGATGCTTTTCCCGCCTTTTTTCAAACGATAAATTCGGCTCCCCAGAAAAATCAATAAACTTCAACTCTCCTTTTTGGGAAAGTATCACTTGTCCCAAATGAAAGTCCCCATGCACCCTCATCAACTTTCCTTTTCTTTTCCTTTTCATAATCTTAGAAAGATTCGTTTTTATAAAGGCATTAGTATATTCTTCCCAATTATCAAGAAGTATATTAAGCCTGTTTTTTATAACCTCAGAAAAAGAGTCTATGTTCTTTAAAAGAGTAATTTTTGCAATTCCAATCTGATTTTTCAATTTATCAGAATATTCCTTCACATACTTTGCGGTAATAGTTTGAGGAGCCAAATCCTCCCCCTTAAAGGAAGAAAGACATTGAAGCATTTCACTTGTTTTCAACCCAAGATTTTTCATAACTTCCCTTAAATCTTTAATTTCCTTTAAAAGTATTTTCGATTCGTTATTTTTCAAACTTTTTTTCAAAATATCACAAAGTTGTTTTTTCGCAATACTCCATAAATCCCCTTTATTAGGAACAAATTCTTGAATTATCCCAACAAAGGCACTTTCCCCCTTTGGCGATAGTAAAAATAAGTGACCATAAGTTTTAGGAACAACAGAACATTTTGCCTTCATAAGATTATAATTCATCTCCACTTCTGGATTAGGTATAGTTGAAAATTCAACCAACCTTTGTTGTTTAAATGCAATAATATTATTTCCAACCGAAAGCGTAGTATTGCTTTGCTCTGCATTAAGAGGTCGAGAACTGTCATTTAAATGATTCGTTATAAAATCCAAATCAAACCAGGATTGATAAACAAGACTGTAATCATCAGATATAGTAAGCGAAGTGTTAAGACAAGTTGCATTCATCAAAGCCATCCAATAATCAGATGATTTCAACGCATCATAAACATCAAATTTTTTATATTTAAGAGGTATTTCATTTTCAATTACACCCTTTGCCAAAGGCATTATAAAAAATTGATTATTTTTATTTTTTATTTCCGCCTGTCCAAGAATAAAAAATTTTTTCCCATCATCAAAAACAGCATCTTCCAAAACAATATTTTCAACATTACCCTTTGTAATATCTTCTTTAAAATTACACCAACGCTGATTATAAATATAATTTAAAAGTGCCGTTTGTTTTTTCATATTTGTTATTTATTTTGTTGTTAAACTATTGTATAATAATACCACAAAATAATCGATAAGTAAAATCAAAAGAGGGGGTATCAATTATGAATAATATCAAAATGATAACTGAATTTTTTGGACTTTCATCTTCTTATACCGATAAAATGGGAAAACACCATAATACAACTGATGAGATAAGAAGGGAATTCTTAAAATCTCTTAACTATCCCGCTGATAAATTAGATATTAAAAATTTTGCTTGGAAAAATGGAATTTCCCCAACAATTTCCTTTTTTAAAAGTGATGATAAATTAATTGATATTTATATCCCAACATCATATTTAAAAAGTGAAATCAAATATACCTTTTCAAATAAAAGTAAAAATTTTCAAACAAAAAAAATTACAAAATATAGGACAGTTGAAACAAAAATTATTGATAAAATAAATTACTCCCATATAAATTTTAAGGTTGATTTGCCAAGCACTTTTGATTACTATACATTAAAAGTAAATATAGGTAATTTCTCCCTTGAAAGTTTTATAATCTATGCACCTGATTATTGCTATTTTCCAGAGTATGTAGAAAGAAAAAAACAAAAATTACTTGGAATAGGTGTGCAACTTTACGCCCTTCGTTCAAAATCCGATATGGGAGTAGGGAACTTCTCCACCCTTCAAAAATTGATAAAACAAGTATCAAAAATGGGATGCGACTTTGTGGGCTTAAATCCACTTGGCGCTATGTATAAGGACAGCACCTCCGATGTTTCTCCATACAGAACTTTAAGCAGACAATATCTAAACTACCTCTACATTGATTTAATCGTGGAGGAGGATTTCAAAAAATCACCATCAGTTCAAAAATATATTTCAACGAATAATTTCAAAAAACAAATAGAAATACTTAAAAGTTCTGACATAGTTGATTACAAAGCAACCCTGAATCTTAAACTTTCAATACTAAAAAAAATGTATCAGTATTTTTGTGGAAAAAAAACAGCCTCTTTGCGATGGAAAAAATTTTTAAAATTTAAAGATGATGAGGAATTAATAAATCTTTGCCTGTTTGAAACGCTTCTTGAAACAGAGGGTGACTTTTGGCAAAATTGGAATACCAACCTAAAAAATCTAAACAGTGATAACAGAAAAAAATTAATCAAAAAAAATCAAAGGAAAATTGACTTTTATGCCTATTGCCATTTTATCGCGGACCTTCAACTAAATACCACAATAAAATTATGTAAAAAGTTGAAAATGAAAATTGGACTTTACCTTGATTTGCCAATAGGTGCAGCCTCAAACGGAGTAGAAGTCTGGCAAAATCAAAATGCCTTTGCCTTTAATATGGATATTGGAACCCCACCCGATACCATAAGACCAAAGGGGCAAACTTGGGGACTATGCCCGCTAAAACCATTTGATTTGCAAAAGGATTACAAAGTTTTTATCAACCTTTTACAAAAAACTATGAAATCCGCCGGTGCCTTGCGTATTGACCATGCCCTAGGTTTAATGCGACTTTTCTGGGTCAATCAAAATGGCAAAGGTGCTTATGTAAATTATAATTTAAAGGATATGATTGCCATAGTCTGTCTTGAAAGTAACAAACATAAATGTGTCATAATTGGTGAAGATTTAGGAAATGTCCCTGATGGATTTAGAGAGTATATCGCCTCTCACAAACTGCTTTTGAATAAAATTTTATTCCGCCAGAAGGACAAAGATGGAGCATTCCTTTCCACAAAAAAATATCCGTATTTCTCTCTATCCCAAGTATCCACACACGACCAAGCAACAAGTTGTGGATTCTGGGTAAATTCTGATATAGAGGCAAACAACGATTGCAACCTTTACCCCAAAGCGTCACAATACGAAGCAAGCCTTAAAGAAAGACAACATGAGCGATTCGCATTTGTAAAAGCCTTAGAAAAACAAGATTGCTTTTATAAAAATAAAGAAGAATTTAAAAGTTGTATAACCGGCGATTGTGTCCCAAAAAATTTGGAATATTCTTTCAATATGTATGGCGCAAAAACCCAGAGTTGCTTTTATATGATAAGGATAGAAGATATAGTCCGCCAAACTGCTATGCAAAATGTTCCAAGCACAGTCGCCGAATACCCAAATTGGCGAATAAAACTCCCTCTTTTTGTAGAAAATTTCAAAACCGATAAGAACATAAAAAACTTTTTCAAACAAATAAGAATTTGCAGGAAATAAAAAATATGTTATTATTATATTTTATAAAAAGGAGATAAAAATGAAAAAAATATCAATACTATTATTAGGATTACTTTGTTCTTGTGCAGTAACAAAGGAAAATAAATTTCACTTATTTGATGCCTGTGATACTAATATTTCACGGAAAAGTATTGAGTATTTAAATGCTCTTGATGAAGGTCCTTCAATAAAAGTTATCACCTATCATACAGCAAAATGGGAAAATGAACCAAAGGGCAATGGTCATTATTTAAGAGGCATTGCTAATGATGCTTATAAATCACCTATATTTTATGATTCAACAGGTGAAAAAGTAAGTGGGGATATAAAAATTTATAATTGTGATTATTCACAAATTTTAGAAGAATTTACACTTCAAAATGGTGAAATAGAAGGTGTAGTTTTTGACAATCCTCAAACAAGGGATAATAACTTTGACTTTTATGAAAATGGTAATCTTTTAGCACATGTTTCCCAAATAAATAAAAAAGTTGTTGTTAATATTTATTTCTATAATGGTGAAGCATATTATGAAAAAGAACGTTTAAATGATGATGAACAAAATATTAAGGATTTATTCTTTTCTCCGTTAGAAAAGGGCGAAACAGCTACGCTTACATGTCGTTATTATTTCAGACCAGAATTAGAGCAAACATCTCCTGCACATAAACTTATTATTACATCCACAGAGGCAGATTTAACACCGCTTAGTTGCCCTAATATGGTGACATTTAAGCGATATAAGGAATTAAGCAATCCAATAAAAAATACAAACGATAAAAAAGAGGAGGAGAAATAGCAACTCCTCTTTTTCCTATATTATTTTTAAATCTTTCATCAAACTTTCCGCTTCATCAAGCCAGCGTTTAATACTGATATTTATTCCTTGTTTCCAGAAGTCAGATTTTGTTGGGTCAAGTCCGAAAGGTTTCATCAACTCCACAGCATTTTTTGTAGAACCAGACTTCAACATTTCAAGATATAACTTTTCAAATTTTTCCTTATTTTCATTTTTAATAGCAAAAAGACTTTGTGTGAAAAGTTCCCCAAATGAGTAAGCATACACATAAAATGGACGCATAAAATGTCCCACATAACACCAAAGATTTTCCATATTTTTATAGGTAAATATTTCCCCATCTTTTCCATACATCTGACGGGTCACATCAAGCCAAATATCATTAAAATCTTCAATGGAAAGTTTTCCTTCTTTTCTTTTTGTATGTGCCTTTTGCTCAAACATAGAAAAACTTATTTGACGGTTCACAGAATTAATCCAATCATTCGCTTTTGATAAAAGAAGTGCAAGTTTTTCACGCTTATCTTTTATAGTTGAAAGCAAATATTCAAATGTCAACATCTCTCCAAAAATACTTGCTGTTTCAGCATAAGCCATAGGAGCTTGCGCTTGCAAAACCCCTTGAGCTTGTCCTGCAAGTTGCCCGTGAACAGAATGTCCCAATTCGTGGGCAAGTGTCATAACATCACGAACAGTCCCAAGATAATTTAAAAAAGTCCATGTATAAACTTTTCCACCATTTGTTACTATCGTATAATTGTATGCACCGCTAGTTTTTCCTTTATACACAGGCGCATCAATACGATTATTTTTAAAAGAATCTTTTATTAAGTTTGCAAGTGTTGGACTAAAATTATTATAGGCATTTATCACTATATCAACACAATTATCCCAGTCAATAACACTTTTGCTTTCAAATGGAATAGGTGCATTCCTGTCCGACCATAAAAGAGTTTTCTTTTTTAAAAGTTTTCTAAGCAAATTGTAATACCTTTTCCCCTGCACCGAACCATATTTCAAAACCGCTTCATGCAAAGCATTTACAGTTTTATCATCTAAATTATTATCAATATTTCTTTGTGAAAGAATATGCTTGAAACCTCTCTCCTCATCCATCAAATTTTTCTTTCCCATAACAATATTTAATGACCTAGCCATTAAATTTTCATATCCAGATGTTTTAAGAGTATTATTCAACTCTGTTAATGCTTTTTGCCTTAATTTTGCTTTGTGTGATGCATTTGATATATGCAAAATTTCAGAAAGACTATAACTTTTCCTTCCTAATTTGAATTGAAGTTTTGTTTCTTCCTCCTCCATCATATCGTCCCATTCGCTTTCCCCAAACGGAGATATTTTAGAAAGCATAGTTTCCACCTTTTCATCAAGAAGATATTTTGCATTTTTCCTTATCTTATACATAAAAGGTTTATGCTTTTTAAGAAGTGCCGATTTGATAAGTTGCGCTTTGTATTTTTCCTCACTTAAATTTGCAAGTTCTATCTCAAAAAATGATAAATTTGCCATATATTTTGAAATTTCTTCTGTCGCAATAGAGGTTTGTTTTTTTATTTCTTGATTAGTTGCGTCCCTACTGGACATCAAATAAAAGTAAGCATATATTTTAGAAATAATTTCTTCAATTTCAATAAATGTTTCAAGGCTTTTTTCTAATTTAGTATCAAATTTCCCTTTACAATCCTTTATTAATACATTGCAAAGTTTTTTGACCCTTTCAACATCAGTTTTAATCTTTTTATCATATATAGATTCGTAAAAAGGTTTCAAATCCCAACGAACATTTTCAAGTTTTGTATTTTTAGCCATTTTTTTCTCCTTAATTTTTCTTAATTATACAATACAAATAGGTAAAAGGCAAAGTAAAGTGGAAAAAATATTTCTTTACTTATGTGATTTCTTATGTAAAATATTAACAGCATTAACAATATTAGGTTTATTATGGAAAAATATTTAGATAAAGTTGAAAATGATAAGATTAAAATACGTCTTATAAAGAATAAGGAAGAACTTTTTGCAGCACAAAGATTAAGATATAAAGTTTTTTTTGAAGAATGTGGTGCAAAACCATCACAGCAAGTAGAGGCAGAAAAACGCGATTTTGATGAATTTGATGATTTTTGCGATCATTTAATTGCGATTGATAAAAATGCTGGTCCAAATCCTGATGACTATATCATTGGAACATATCGTTTAATGCGAAAAGATGGTGCAAAAAGATGTGGAAAATGGTATTCACAAACCGAATTTAATGTTGAAAAATTTTCCGATTATGATGGTGAAGTTTTGGAACTTGGTCGTTCTTGCGTTTCAAAGGAACACAGAACAAAATTGGTAATGCAAATGCTATGGAATGGTTTGGCTGCCTATATGTTTGATTACGATATAAAGTTAATGTTCGGTTGCGGAAGTTTTCATGGAACAGATTTGTCTGAATATAAACAGGCAATATCTTACCTTTATTATAATTGCATTGCAACTGGCTCTCTTGATATTACAGCAAAGGGTGAAAATAAACGCGATATGCAGTTATTACCAAAGGAAGAAGTTAGTAGTGTTGAGGCACTTCGTGAAATTCCAACGATGATAAAGGGTTATCTTCGCGCTGGGGCAAAGGTTGGAAATTCCGTTTGGATTGATTGGGATTTTAACTGCTTTGATGTTTGCATAATCTTTGAAATGAAAAATTTAAAGGCAAACTACCTTAAACATTACGAAAATGAAATAAAAAAGTAGTCCCCTCAATTTATTCCTATTGATTTTATTATTCTTAAATTTTACTATTGAACTATAACAACAATGGAGAAAACTTATGCCACAAAGAAAAAGGATGTCTCTTGTCGATGATTTAGAAATGCAACAATGCACATCAAACAAAGTCCTTACAAATTTTTTGTTAGTATTATGTATCGGCTTAATTCTATATATAACATTTAATATTATAAGCAGGGCAAAGGAGCGTCGTCAGGTAAATCTTCTTGTGTCCGAAATTCAAAATGAAATATTTATAAAACAATGCGACCTTAATAAGATGTATTGCTGTAATTATAAGGATAAATCCGCTTGCGATAAATGGGCAGAATCAAATTGCATAGAATCAAACGGAAGCCTTGAAATAGATTGTTCTAAAAGAGATAATTAAAATATTTTGACAAAATACTTGACAAAACAAAATGAGTGTTATATAATTCCATATATTATAAATAAAAAAAGGAATTATAAAATGATAAAAAAAGATTTTGATGAAATTAAATTTATGCAACAAGCCCAAATTGCTCTTAACCAATCTTTTAAAGAAGATGCAAAAATTGCTGAGCAGAAAGCAAATAAAAATCCAATTTTAAAACTTATTGATAATATAAAACATAAGTCAGAAGAAAAAAAGATTATTAAAGATATTAAATCCTTTATTTATGAAAGATAAAATTATTTATTGCATATATATTTTTTTTACTATATAATAAAAATATCCTTTTAAAAGGATAAATAATAACAAATATAACAAAAGACAAAAGGTATTATTACAATACCTTTTTTTATTTTACAAAAATATATTGCTGAAAATTTTAGGAATTGCTATAATCACAACAAATATAAACAACAAAAAAGGTTTAATATGAAAAAAGTCTGTGTTGTAATTCCAACATATAATGAAAAAGGAAATATCAAAAACATAATTTCCGAGGATTTAAAAATAAATCCAAATATCCATATATTAATAGTAGATGACAATTCCCCAGATGGGACTGGAAAAATCGTTGATGAACTTATTGCATCAAATATTTACGATGGCAAACTTCATATTATCCACAGAAAGGGAAAATTAGGTTTAGGAACTGCATATATAGAAGGATTCAAATGGGGATTAAAAAATGGATTTGATATTTTTATATCCCAAGATGCTGACTTTTCCCATAATCCTATTTATATAAAAGATATGCTAGATTTAATTGAAAAGGGAAATGATTTAGTAATTGGTTCCCGCTATGTCAAAGGTGGCGCCGTTGTAAATTGGGGCTTTATCAGAAAGTGTATATCAAAGGGTGGTTCCCTTTATTCACGAATTTTACTCCTTACAAATATAAAGGATTTAACAGGTGGATACAATTGCTATACAAGGAAATCTCTTGAAAAAATCAACCTTGATACAATAATTTCAAACGGTTATTGCTTCCAAATTGAAATGAAATTCAGAAATGTCCTTGCAAAATCAAACATTGCCGAAACACCAATTATTTTTGAAGACAGACGCGTTGGCAAATCTAAAATGAGTAAAAAGATTTTCATAGAAGCAATGATAAATGTTTTCTTTATGGCTTTTAAAAGAGGCAAAATAAAAAAACTAATGCACTAGCATTTTTTTATTAAAATAGAGTAGGCAACAGAAATCACCTTAAACTTTTCCTCCGCCTCCTTTGATCCAGCATTCAAATCAGGATGATGTTTTTTCACAAGTTTTTTATACTTTGTGCGAAGTTCATCTTTGGTAAATGGATATGAAAGATTAAATACTTTAAGTGCTTCCTGCTCCTTTTTCGTTAATGGATTTTGTATTCGAGAAGAGGAGGCTCCTTTATACCCTGCCCCTTTCATATATTTAGAATAAATTTCAAATGGATCATCAAGTTTTCCAGATTTTGCAATCTTATCAAGCGATATTCCAAATTTCCAAGTTTGCGATTGCCAGGTTTCATCCTTTTTATTTTCTGCCTCTATTTCTTCAATACTCATACCCTCATAAAAATTCCACGACTTATTATACTCACTTACATGTTCAAGACAAAACCAATAATAATCATCAAGGTTTCTGTTTTTTGGTGCACGATATTCCCCCGCTTTATCACAATTAGGGTGGTCGCATTTCCTTACAAATTTATTTTCTTTAATCATAACCTATTATTATAATATAAAATTTTTAAATAAAAAAGATTTAATTGAGCAACCTTAAAAAAAATGTTATTATTAAACTATGAACAAAGGATTAATAAATAATTTTTTAAATATGCTAAGCGCAGAAAAGGGTATCTCGCAAAATACAAAATTTGCATACCAAACTGATTTGGAAAAATTTGCCGAATTTTTAAAAACAGAATGCAAAAGAAAAAATTTACTTGATACCCAAACCGACGATATTAAATACTATTTTTCATATTTAAAGGAAAATGGCATTACCGCCAAAAGCCAAAGTCGAAAACTTTCCGCCTTTAACAGTTTTTTCCTTTTTTATTTATCAGAGGGAGATATAAAGAAAAACCCTGCATCAGTGATTTTTTCACCAAAACTTGAAAAACCGCTTCCTAAATATTTAACCAAAGAAGAGATTGAAAAATTAATCGCTACCGCAAAAAAACTTCATACCAATAATGGAATAAGACTAGATTTCATTATGGAACTTTTATACGCAACGGGACTTCGTGTATCCGAACTTGTATCCCTCCCACTTCTTGCCTTTGTAAAAAAAGAATATATCCAAGTAATGGGTAAGGGTTCAAAGGAAAGACTTGTCCCAATAAATAATACAGTTCTGGAAAAATTAGATATTTACTTGAAAATAAGGGATAGTTTTATTCCAAAAAATCAAACCGATTCCAAATTTTTATTCCCATCAAAGGGAAAATCCGGCCACATAACAAGATTTTATTTCTATAATCAGTTAAAACAAATTGCTCTTCATGCAGGAATTGATGAAGCAAAAGTTTCCCCGCATGTTTTCCGCCACTCATTTGCTTCTCATCTAATAGCAGGAGGTGCAGATTTACGCGCAGTCCAAACAATGTTAGGACACAGCGATATTGCAACCACCCAAATTTATACTCATATAATGAGCGATAAGTTAAAATCAGCAGTGGAAAAATCCCACCCCCTTGCAAAAATGAAAAAAATCTAATTATTTTTAAGTGATTTTAGGGATACAGTCAATTTTTCCATAGCCCTGTTTTCAACTTGCCTAACGCGTTCCTTACTTATTTTAAGTTCTTCTGATAACTCTTCAAGGGTTGCAGGATTTTCCTGTAACCTTCTTTTCTTTATGATAAATTGTTCGCGAGGATTCAAAGTTTGAAGTGCATCAAACAACATCTTCCTTCTTAAAAAACTGTCTTCATTTTCACCAACTATTTCCTCACTATTCGGAGTTGTTGCAACAAGTTGAGTAATCTTTTCATCACTATCATTATCATCAGTAGAAATAAGTTTATTAAGAGACGAATCCTTTACCATACGATTATTCATCTCAACCACTTCTGCCTCTTCCACATCAAGATGTTCTGCAATTTTTTTGACTTCTTCATTAGTCATATTGTTATCATTGTAAATACCAAGTTTCGCCTTTAACTTTTTAAGGCTGAAAAATAATTTCTTTTGTGCAGTTTGTGTTCCAATTTTTACCAAACTCCACGAAGAAAGAACAAATTCATTAATTGTCGCTCTTATCCACCAAAGTGCATAAGTTGAAAGACGGAACCCCTTTTTCGGGTCATACTTTTTCACTGCCTTCATAAGTCCAATATTGCCCTCCGATATAATATCAGAAATAGGAAGCCCATACCCCTTATATTCAAATGCAGTAGCCACCACCAAAAACAAATTTGATTTAATAAGTTTTTCTGCCGCCTCAATATCATGATTTTCATAAACTTTTATGGCTAAATCATATTCTTCTTCCGCTGATAAATGAGGGATATTTTTAACCATATTAATATAGTTTGCAATACCACCATCATTGACATTTGCAGGCAAATTTCCAGTTACATTGAAATTAACCGACTTAGTTATCATATTTTTATTTGAATTTTTGTTTTCCATAGCCATACCAATATTAAATATAAGATATAATTTACAAGAAAAAACAAGACCTTGTCAAGAAATAAAGAGAGGATTATTTCCCTTAATAAGAAGGATAAGTCCTTTTGTATTTTGCATCTGGCGGAGTATCAAGATGTCCCTTTATTCCGCAAGATGCAATAACAATACTAACTAAAATAAGAAGGATAAACTTTTGCATAATTATCTCTATTTATATTCCACTGATAAAAGTTCAAATTCCCTTGTCCCCTTAGGTGAAGCAACACTAAATTCATCACCAACGGTTTTACCGATCAATGCACGAGCAATAGGGCTTTCAAAAGAAATAAGTCCATGTTCAAGGTCAGCCTCTTCCTTACCAACAATTTGATAAGTTTTTTCTTCATCAGTTTCAACATCAACAAATTTTACAGTTGCCCCAAATTTTACAGTATCACCACTCATTTTTAAAGGGTCAATAATTTCAGCAATAGAAAGAGCCCCTTCCAAATAAGAGATTTTACCTTCTATAAGTGCTTGTTTTTCCTTTGCACTATGATATTCGGCATTTTCAGATAAATCACCAAGGGCGCGTGCCTCACTTATCGCTTGAATAACAGCAGGTCTTTCCTTGTATTTTAATTCTTTTAATTCATTTTCAAGTTTTTCATAACCCTTTGGAGTTATAGGCATTTTATCAATCATTTTTAATCTCCTTATACATAATAAAAAAATACATCTTTTTTACAAAAGTTACTTTAAAGATGATAATTTCAGATTATTTGGTTTAAATTTTTATATTAAAATTAAATATATCACATAAATTTCTTTTTGCAATTGATTTTTTTTAAGTTTTATTTTAAAATAAGACTTCAATCATAATTAAGAGGTTTATTATGCAATACAATGCAATAGTAAAAAACATAAAAGAAATAACACCAGAGATAAAACTTTTTTTTGTAAAGTTCAAGGATAATCATAACCTTGAATACAAGGCTGGTCAATTTGCAGTTTTAGGTCTTCCAGATGATAAAAATAATCTTGATGGCGAATGGCACAGACGCGCATACTCTATCACATCTTCACCAAAACAAGATGAAGTTGAATTTTATATAGTTTTAGTTCCAGATGGCAAACTTACCCCACGCCTTTTTGATTTAAAAATAGATGATGAAATCTTTATGGGGGAAAAGGCTGCCGGATTAATGAATTTTGATGGAGTGGAAGAAACATCTGACTTGTTATTTATAAGCACAGGAACAGGAATTGCTCCATTTGTAAGTATCATTCGTGATCACAAGGATGAAATTTTAAATGGAAAACGCCAAGTCGCCCTTATCCATGGTGCAAGACATACTTATGAGTTAGGTTTCAAGGGTGAGTTGGAAGAACTTCAAAAATTATCCCCATATTTCCATTATTATCCAATTGTTTCTCGTTCAGAACAAGAAATGGGTGAACAATGGACTGGATATAAGGGACATGCCCAATCTTTGATAACAAATGGCACAATTGAAAAGGATTTTAAAAAATCTATTACACCAAAGGATTTCCATGTATTCCTTTGCGGTAATCCAAGAATGGTTGACGAAACAGTTGATATATTTTTGGAAAAAGGATTTACCCGTCATACATTAAAGGAAAAAGGAAACCTTTATTTCGATAAACACTAAAAAAATAACCCCAGCCAATCTGGGGTTTTTTAATTTAGATTAAAGAATAAAGAAAAATTATTCTTCCTCTTCATCTTCTTCAATAACTTTTGCTTCAACTTTTTTCTGTTGCTTTTTATCTTCCTTTTCCATAATTGCTTCTATTTTTGCAATAGCATCATCAGAAGGAAGCCCATAAATAACCGCATATTCATCAGCAAGGCGAGAAAGTGCTTGTTCATAAATCTGTCTTTCACTAAATGATTGTTCAAGCCTGTCAGAACGCTTGTAAAGGTCGCGAACCACCTCCGCAACAACCATAGGGTCGCCACTGTTAATTTTTTCCTCATATTCTTGTGCGCGTTTAGCCCAAACAATCCTTTTTTGTTGTGGAGCAGTCTTCATAATATCAATCGCCTTTTTTATTTCATATTCGCTTGAAAGTTTGCGAAGACCAGAAACCTCAATTTTATCCACAGGGATTTTAAGAGTCATACGATTTTTAGCAAATTTTATAACAAGGAATTCAATATTCATTCCAGCAATAGTTTCCTCAACTATTTCCTGAACTTGTCCAACACCATGGGTTGGATAAACTACATAATCACCAACCGTAATTTCCCATTCATTTTTTGCCATACTACAAACTCCATATAATTTTATTAAAAAATAATAGAAAAATGAAAATTTTACTATATAATATTCCTTATTATATCAAAAAACTAACAATAAAACAAGTTTTTTTTAAGGGAGAGAGTATTGGGAATAGTTTTATATTTAATATTGCTATCTTTTATACAAGGAGTCACAGAATTTTTACCAGTAAGTTCGTCTGCCCATCTCTTAATTCTTCCATATATAACTCATATAAAGGATCAAGGTATAGTAATTGATATTTCCGCCCATATTGGCTCCTTACTTGCCGTTTGTTATTTTTATAGAAAGGATATAAATGGCATATTGAAAGCCTTTTTTTCAAAAAAATGTAATGAGAATATCAAGGAAAAAAAACTAAGCCTAAAACTTATATTCGCATTTCTTCCAATAGTTATATTCGGTATAATAATGGTTGCATTTAACATATCAGAAATAAGAAATCCGCAAATAGTAATCTATACAAGCGCCATTTTCGGAGTAATTTTATATTTGGCTGATTTATATGGTAAAAAGAAAAAGGATATTAACGAATTATCATACACTTCCGCTATTTTAATAGGACTTTCACAAATATTAGCCACTATCCCAGGGGTAAGCAGAAGCGGTATTACCATAACAACATCTATGGCTTGCGGACAAAACAGAGAGTCGTCTTTGAAATTTACATTCTTACTTTCAATTCCTACAATAACCCTTATTGCAATAGGAAGTTTTATAAAATTTATATTTCTTATGCCAATAGAAATTAACTTCTATTATATTTTCTTAACAGTAATTTCCTCATTTATTTTCTCACTTTTAGCAATAAAGTTCATTTTAAATTGGGTAAAAAAATCATCATTTAAAATTTTTGCGATTTACAGAATCTTGCTTGCTTTAATTTTGTATATATTTTTGAAATAAATTATTGCATAGTGCCTAAAAAAATGCTATTATTTATTTATACTATAAAGTAAGGAGAAATAAAATGAAAAGAATATTAATGGCAATATTTGGCTCTATGTTAATTAGTGCTTGCACTATGGGACAAAGGGAAAAAGTAGTTATATCATCTAAACAATCATCAGATTATAATCAAGTTGATTTCTATGATGTATATGATGATGTCTACGGTGATGGTGTTGAAGATACAACAACATCAACAACTAATACATCTACAACCACAACAACAGTGTCTGACAATGGTAATGGTCAAATGCAACAAGTGGAACAAACCACAACTCAGGAAACAACAACTGTTGAAACAACTACACAAGAACCAGCACCAGCACAGGAACCAGTTGTAGAGCCTGCACCTGCACCTCAAGCAGAATCTATTCCACAACCTGAACCTATGTCAGAATCAATAGAAAATATAGATGTTTCAAAAACAGCATTTGGTGCATTGGGAAATTATAAGATTGGAAATCCTTATCTAATTGATGGAGTTTCATATTATCCACACGAAGATTATACTTATAGCGAAATAGGTATTGCATCATGGTATGGTCCAGATTTCCACGGTGGCACAACCTCAAACGGTGAAGTTTTTGATGAAACAAAGTTGACAGCAGCCCACAGAACTTTGCCTATGCCAACTCTTGTTCGTGTTACAAACTTGGAAAATGGTATTTCCGCAAATATAAAGGTAAATGACAGAGGTCCTTACGCAAGGGACAGAATTTTGGATTTATCATCTGCCGCTGCTGATGTTTTGGGTATTAAACAAAAAGGAACTGCGCGTGTAAAAGTTGAAATACTTCCAGATGAAAGTAAAATCTTAAAGGATTTAGCAATTGCATCACAAAATACAGATATTTATCCTGCAAATGTTACTTATCCAACAGAGCCAGTTTCACAACCTGAACCTATGCCTGCTCCTGTTGCAGTAGCAGAACCAACACCAACTCCAGAACCTGTTCAATCAAGTGTGCTTCCTGGAGATTACTTTGTTCAAGTTGCTGCTTACTCAACTTATGATAAAGCAGAAGCATTAAAGGATAAACTTGCACATCTTGGAACTGTAAAAATTTTCAAGGCTGTTGTAAATGGCAACACTCTTTTCAAAGTCCGCCTTGGTGAATTTAAAACAAAAGAGGAAGCAGAAAGAATGCAAGAGGCGGTTACAAGATCTGGAATTTCCGGCTCTCGCGTAATCCTTAAAGAAGAAAACGGATTTAATTGGAAAGTATAAATTTCTTCCTATTGAAAATAAAACTCCTCAAATATGGGGAGTTTTTTTTATTTACCGCTCCACTCTTCCTCTCCCATTTCTGAAACGAATAACCTTGTTGGTGTGGCGGAGCAATCCCTTCT
>JBJEXC010000015.1:0-3142 GCA_051885355.1 Alphaproteobacteria bacterium
AACATTCATTTTAAAAATGAGGGAAGCATTCGTTGCTGACCTTATGGATATGCGTGTACCTCTTGCAGATACTCGCACCGCAGATAAAAAAGGCGTTAGTTACTACAATGGTAGAATACCAGACTTTGCCCCTGCGGGGTATGTTGAAAAAGCGACCGAAAGATACTATAAGGAAAAGAATTTCGAGCAGTATGGCGATGCCGCATTGATTGCACAGTATGCAACAAGCGAGGTTCAGAGGATGCTTGATAGCGCAAATATGACTATCTCATATCTTGCCGCAAAAGCACTTTCAACAGGAGAGACCATCTATGATATGGGAGAGGGAATTAAGACGGCAATATATAAGTCTTATATTCCATCAGATAACTTCTATAAGGCAGGTGCAAAGGTATGGTCTGACCCCGATGCAAAAATTCTTGACTATATGCGAGATATTGAAAAAGATTTCCGCGACAGAACTGGGTATGAAGGCGAAATGATTTGGCAGATGACCAAGAATATGTTTGATGCATATTTCCTTAATAATAACCAAATCAAAGAGTGGGTAAGATATGTGAATATTATCAATAATATCCCTCTTCCAGACAATCTTACTCTTACAAGAGATATGGTTACAAAGGTAATTCCGCTTCATCCTTATGGTTTATCTACTATCGTGATAATAGAGGAGAAAGAAAAGGATGTTGTTAAAGGTGCAGTCAATGGATGGAAAGATGGCAATGCGATTTTCCGTCCTTCGGGATATGCGGGATATGTGCGTAGGGCTACCATTCTTGATGAGGAGATGTTTAGAAGATACGGTAATAGTGTGAATACATATAATTTTACACCTGCCCTTAACGGTCTTGGAGTCCTTATGAATAGTGTAGTTATCAATGGTAACTTCAAGGAGTGGCATACAGACCTCTTTGTAAAGGCTATCCCTACACTTGACGAGTTCTTGTATCACAATATTATTGATACAAAGACTGCTAATTAGAAAAACTAATCAATCTTATATATGGCAGAGGCATTTGACATATTGGAATATATCTCAGGATTGGCAGGTAATTATGTTCTTGATAGCGCAGTAGTAAAGACTATTGCGCTACATAGGGGCGTAATAGATGCTTCATCCTTTTTTGAGATAGATGAAAAGACACGAAATCTTCTTCGTGCCGATGTCTTGTATAGTATATATCTTTCTCCGAATGTATGGGCGAGTGACACAAAGTCACACGGGGCATACACAAGAACGGTCGGAAGTCAGACAATATATAGTGAAGACAAAGAACGATTGTATAATATCGCCTATGGCATATATAAGAAATATAATGATACAATGCTTGAGGAGATAGAGTCTTCCGAAAGTTGTGTTGAATGGATGGATGCTTTTTAGTTTGTAGTGTTTTATGATAATAGATAAACATCATAGTAATTTTCTTGAGTACCCTTATAATGGAGTTTTTTCTCGTTCATATATTGATGAGAGCAAACCTCTTGATGAAAGGGTGGAAGAGATGATTGAAATACTACAAACTAAATGCGACATTCAAGAGGCAGGACATATTAACGGACAATTCATTAAGGCAACTTATGAGATATATTTTCCCACTAATGGTAATATACCAATTAAGAATGGCGATGAATTTATAGGTTATATTGATGAGTTTGAGGTTAATGGAAGAGTTGTTGGGATTTTCCCATCCTCGCTTCGCGGATGCAAGTGTTATATTGACGATACCGATATTTAGTAACTATGGCTCTTGGTAAGAAGTTTAAGGGAGAACTTATTAGAAGTTTAGTAAACATACTTGCTGAAAAAGGTCAAGTAGCCATTGAGAATGCCTATAAGTATAGGGGTTATACAAATAGGCTATATAATCTCCACGATAGTTACGGAAGTGCGGTGTATGTCGATGGCATATTGGATAAAAACACAATAAGATATCTCGACCCCGAAATGTCAAAGAAGGGATTGTCTATGGGATGGGTATGGACTAAAGGAAGGTCTATGCCCGACTTCAGGGGCAATAGAAGACTTGAAGGAGATGAGATTCTAATGAACGGACGAGAGGAAGTAATGGATTTCTTTCAACACTATTCAGCACCGAAGGGAACAATATGCTTGGTCATTGTAGCGGCTATGTTCTATGCATCTATTTTGGAGCAGGGGGGCGGAAGATTAAAAAGAAAATATGCAGTAATTAGCGACGGAAAAAACGAACTAAATAAACTTGCTTATGAGTTCGGTGGAAGCGTTGAAAGAATTAATAAATTTAGGGATTTCAATAGAATGACAACAATTAAAAATAAGACTTGGAAGCAGTAAATAGATATGAATAAAGACTATATTAACATATCGAAGATAGAGTCGTATCTCAACGGAATCATTGACAATGTTGTTAGTGATAATACCTATGTTGGTACTTTGCCGTCCACAATCAAGAATGAGTGGAAAGATATGGTTCTTATTGATTGTGTTAATGGAATATCGGATATGGATGCATATGGCTTCGGTGTGGTTTTAATTTGGTTGTATGTTCGTCCAAATTCCGATGGTTCTAAAAATGTAGCCTTGATGTCTAAACTTGAACAAAAGTTGAATGATGTTATTCGCAACTCAAACGACCCTCACTATAGACTCAATAGGCGTGATACTTATCAAGATTATGACGATTCTCGTCAATGGCATTGTAACATTGTTGAAATAAACTTACATATCGTATAACTAAAATTATATAATATTATGGCTGTAACGAAACTTGATAGCGGACGAGTAGTCCTTTCAAATGCGGAGTATATTCACATTACTCCTTATACCGATGAAGATACTATCGGTAATATAACTTACGATGTTGTGAATATTGTAGGCGATACCCTCTCATTTACTCCTGATGATAATACTGTCAACTCAAAAGAATCTGAGTTTAAGGATGACCCACTCTTTGAGTCAATTACTCTTGGAAAGTATCAGTTTGCTGCAACCTGCATTGACTTTCAGAGTTCCGTAATGGAGTCTATCTTTGGATGGGAGAAGGATACCGCAGGTAATGTATTTGCTCCATCGGGCTATAAAGACAATTACGCACTCATTGAAATTGGTTTCCGCAATGAGAATGTTGTTGTCGTAGCACCAAAAGTTAAAATGAATACAAAG
>JBJEXC010000016.1:0-15955 GCA_051885355.1 Alphaproteobacteria bacterium
AACCTGCAGGACACACTATAGGCTCACACCTCTTATAGTCGTTGCTGGCAAAAGACCCAGTGATGCAGTCCTTACAACTCCTTGAGCCTTTCTCATCATAGTATTGTGATAGATTCCCGCAGTCACACTTGCCATCGCTGTAGGTCGCTTTGCTCGCGCAATACCCACTCGCCGGAACACAGTATTTTTGTAACGATTCTAGAAGTGAGGCGTGAGTAATAGATGGATGAAATGTTAAAATAAAATATATAGGATATTTTAGTATTATTTTTGAAATGATATTTTTATTATATTTCATAATGGTTCTCCCTTTCGTTTAATGGGGAGTTTACAAACCATTAACAATATGGCACGACACTTTCGTGTATAATAATTATATATTATACAATATATGTATATATACCTTATATAGCCGTACTCCCCAAAGGGGAATCCGACCATTATTTTTACGAGTTATTTCTCGTTGTTAAAGGGTTTGTAAGTCCCTGACTTGCTTTTGCAAAGTCATAAATTATGATAATATAATTTTTTGATATTGTAAAGAAAAATTATAAACCGAAATCAGGAAGTTTTTCGCCTCCTAATATATGTATATGAAAATGTGGAACTGATTGTCCGCCATAATATCCTGTATTCGCAACTAATCTGTAACCACTGTCATCAAGTTTGTATTCCTTTATTACTTCGTTGATAGCATTTAGTAGGTCAAGTTTTTCTTCCTCTGATGCTTTGATTCCAAAGGTTGTGTATGATTCATATTCTCCCTTTGGAAGAACTAAAAAGTGGTGAGGAGCTTTCGGATATAGGTTTTTTATCACAATAGTATTTTTGTTTTCAAAAATCTTTGTTGATGGTGCAGTGCCATTTATTATTTGTGCGAAAATATTATCTTTTTTGTATGTCATATTTTTTCCTATTTGGTGTTGATTTTTTATTTATTTTAGTATAAAATTAAAAAGAATTCAAGAAAACAATTAAAGGGTGTAAATGTTGAAAAACAGAATTGAAATAGATGATAAATATTCAAAAGAATTAGATGTTAATTTGCTTGATGAATATGTTGGTAAGCGTTTGAAATTAAGACGCGTTATGCTTCATATGAGTCAGGATGAACTCGCTTCTATGATTGGTGTTACTTTTCAACAAGTGCAAAAGTATGAAAGTGGTGCAAATAGAATTAGTGCAAGTAGGCTATTTATTATTTCAAAGGTTTTGCAAGTAGATGTTGGTTTCTTTTTTCATGGGCTTGAAAAGGAAATTCCTGAGGTTGAGGATGTTTTTAATTGTTCTGATATTGATAATAATAATCATGTATCAGAAGAGGAAGTTGCCTTTGAAGATCCTATGAATAATACCGAAACTTTGCGCTTGGTTAATGCTTATTGGCGCTTGAATGATCCTAATAAAAGACAAAAAATCCTTGATTTTATTATTTCTATGACAGGAAGTTTTTAATAATAAATTAGAAATTAAAATTTGTTTTATATTCTGAAAATTTTTCGGAGCATATAATATTATTTATATTTTCTTTATTTATAATCTTATTATAAATTGGAAGTGTTGATAATTTTATTAATTTATTTGATTTTTTAATACAGATTTTTTTGTAAGTTTCAATTTTTGAATTTAATGTTTCAAGTTCATTATTTATTTTTATAAATTCTTGATTTGTTGTAAGTGGGGAATGTTTTTTCGAATCTTTTAATAAAGACATTGTTAGTGATAAAAGTTTTGTTTGATTATCATAAATTTCGTTAAAGGTTTTTGGTTGTTCCTTTGCAAGGACATTTATTTTTATTATGTTTTTAAGTGCTTCTTTATCATTTATTAAATATCCCTTTGATATATTTACAAGTTGGGGGATTAAGTTTAAATTATTTTTTATTAATTTTACTTGATTTTCCTTTATCTTAATTATTTCTTTTCTTAGTGTGTTGCTTTTAGTTATAGGAAGAATAGATAGAAATATTATGAATAATATTATTAATGTAAATAGTGCTATTTTTATATATTTTTTATTCATAATTCCTCCTTTTTTGATTTTTATTCATTATATATCAGTTTTTTTTTATTTTCTACATAAAGTTTTGCTTTCCATTTATTATTTTTTTTTGTATTATATATAAATGAGGAGAGAGAAATGCTTTTTAAAGGAAAAAATTCTTTGAAAAAAAGTGATGGTGGTGCAATTTTGCTTCAAACCCTTTTGGGGTTGGGACTTATGGTTGCAATGACTCCTATTATTTTAAATCAGATAAGAAAGTATAACGAATCTGTTAACAGAGAAGAAGTAGTTTCGCAAATGTCATTGCTTCAAAAGGCGGTTACTTCATATATATCATTTGATAGAACTTCTGTTCCAAGTGGGTGTGTTGTAAAATCTGGAAATGAAATGAAAGATTTGCTTTCTGATTATGGTGGCGAAAGAATTTCTACTTCAAATGCGTTTGGGCAAACATATTCTTTTATTACATGTAAGAAAACTATTAATGCAGGGGAAAATTCATCTGATATTATAGAGGCGGCGATTTTTGCAAGTGGAGAAGTTGACGATTTAACCTTGAATAGTATCGGTGAATATTTATTTGATCAGGGTGTTGTGCTTTCTAATATCGATCATACGGAACTTACAAATTATAATGCAAAGTTGTCGCAAACTCTTAAAACAGAAATTTCTAAAGTTATAGGTAATCATGGTGCCTTGGTTATGTTTGTAAGTGATGCTTTTATGGTGTCGGATTATTTGTATATAAATAAAGGTCCTGGTGGAACAACGGTAGTTAATACTATGCTTGCAGATATAAATATGAATGGAAATAGTTTAATTGATGTTTATAAGGCGAATGGAACTACTTTGGATGTTTTACAAAATTTAAAAGTTGCAGGGCTTGCGGGAAAGAAAATGGAAATTGCTGATACGACTGTATCTGGAATTATTTCTATTGAAAATACACAACCTTTTGTAACAGAATCTTCTGATACTAATATGAATATAATTACAGATACAGTAGATATAAATTCTTTGCAAGTTGAAAATGTGAATGTCTTGAATGCTGTTTTTGATCCAGGAGAGTTGAAAACAGAAAAGTTGGAAACTCAAAATCTTGTTGTTGAAGGTGATGTTAATGTTGTTGAGGGAACTTCTACTAGTGAAGATGGGGGTAGTGCAATTTCTGGTTGGAATTTTGCAGCCTCAAATGTGGAGGTGGATAATCTATCTTCAAAAGGGACTGTTAGTAATCAGTTTAGTAATATATATTTAAAAGATGGTGAAGATGAGGTAGAAAGTTATATTTATGATGGAACTTTTAACAATAATATGTTTGATATTGATGAAAGCACCAAAATAAATTTGTCTGGTATTTCAGAAGTATATGATATTTGTTATTTATCGGGGATTAAGACCGAATGTATATCAGATAAACTTGTGAACTTTTATGATATTATTTTAAACCTTTGGAAAAAATATAATGATAAATATGGTGATTAAAACAAAGTATAAAGATAGTATTGGTTTGGGTATTATTGAAATAATACTTGCTGTTGCAATTATGATGATTATTACGCCTGCTGTTTTGAAGTATTCTTTTAAAGAATTGTATGAAGTAAAGTATATAAATATTGCAAAACAATTAAAACAAATTGAAAAATCTTTGCTGAATTATGCGGCTATTGAAAAACAAAATTGGGCAAATGGTGCATCGGGAAGTATTACTAAGGATGTCAGTGATTTGCTTATCTCTGATTATGGGTTAAATAATGATATTTCACCTGATATTATCGAAAATATGAGGATTAAGTATTTGAAAAATTCTGACGGTGCAGTTGAGGTGTTTGCTGTATTAGATTTAGATAAACTTGGTTTAGATGAGATGCAGTTTAAGCAAACTTTACTTTATGCTGGAGATTCTTTTGGTTTTAAAGATGAAAATTATGCTTATTCTATAACAGGTGCGTGGTCTGAACCTTTTGTAAATATTTCTGGAAATGTTAGTGCTGAAAATGTTGTTGTAATTAAAATTGATGATACGAATCTTGAAAATGAATACTCTTCATCTAATTATTTATATAGAAATAATCAAGGTGGTGAAGAAGGAAATAAGATGAAGGTTAATTTTAGCCTTGGCGGATATAATATAAATAATTTTGGAACTATAAGTGTGGCGCATTTGAATTCTTCTACTAATACTAATAATAGAGTTAGTCAAATTAAGTTTAATAATGGAAATTTTGCTGGGCATACTGATATCATAAGCACTCTTATTTTAACAAATACTGCGGTAATATCGTTTGCAACTGGGGTGCATATAATAACCCCCAAAGTGGAAATTTCATATCTTAATAAAGATTCATTTTCTGTATTAAAAGAGTTGATTACGAAAAGTGCAAAATTGCAAAATGCTTCTTCCTCTGGTGCTTTGTCTTTTCGTGCAAATATTATTGTTGACGGATTATCAACTTTGCATAATTTGAATGTTCAAAATATGCAGTTATCTAATCTTGGAGCCGGTGCTAGTAGTTCTACACCTTTGACTATTTCTCCTTTTAATGATAATCAGGTAAGGATGGAAATAGCGACAAGTAATATTGATGATTTGTATGCTCAAACTATTACAGTGAAAAATGGTCATATTATGACAGATAATGGAAATTTTCATACTTCAGGTGGAGTATTTTATTTAAAAAATGGTTTTAGTGGTGTTGTTATTCATGATGGTTGTTCGACTCCTACCTCAAAATTAAATCCAAATGGTTGTAATGGAAAAATATTAAACAAAATAAATCTTGGAAATTTTATTTATAATTACCAGGAGGCTTTGAAAGATTTAGATAATAAAATATCTGCTAAATGAGGTTTTATATGAAAAATGAAAATGGAAATATTTTGTTGGAAGTTTTGCTTATGTTAGCGATTATGATGGTTGTTTTTCCTATTATTCAAAAGAATATAAAGGAAAAATCTGATACACTTCGTAATCAGTTAGTTGTAAAGGATATGATGAAACTTAAAACTGCAACAGAAAATTATTTGAAACTTAAACCTGATATTGCAGAAGGGGTGCATGATATTGCTTTTTCTTTGTTGGAAGAAAACGGACTTCCTAAAAGTTTTAAAACATCTAATATTATAGGACAGAATTATCGTGTGAAGATGCGTGCTACTCGTAAAAGTGATGGTAATTTTGAATATGATGCAATTATTATTGCTGATGGAAATTCTGATATTCCTGATATGAGGATTAGAGATATTGTTAAGGAAAGTAGAGGATATGGTGGTTATTTGGAAGATGGAATTATTTATGGTGCAAGTTGGTCCTTGGATGGGTCTGGTTGGGGGGAAAGTTGGACTACTCCACCATTGATATTTAAGGTTGGTTTTGCAAAGAAAGATTACCAATATATTTCTAGAAATGGAATAGGTTCTTCTACTATGAATACAGATTTATTTATGAATCTTAATGATATAGATAATGTGTTAAATTTTACAGTTTCACAGGGTAAAGAGGTAGTGGCTGGTGAAAGTAAAGAGGGCTTTATTGAAGTTAATGATTTATCTTTGTCATCTTCGGGTGTGGCGGATGTTAGTGTATTATCTGTTGATACAAGTTTAAATTTGAATGAAAATATGGATGCAAATTTTGCGACAGTTGCTTTTCCTAATGGAATAAATCAGTCGTCTGTTGGAATAAATGATGACAATGTGGGAAATGTGTATCTTCATGATACATTAAGTGTTTCTTCTGATTTTATGACAAATTCATTGGAGGAAAATAGGTTTAATTTTGTTAATGCTAAGCAGGTGTTAACTAATGGTTCTGTGGATATGAAGGTTGGTGGTTTAATTAAGACACCTGAATTATCGACTAATCCTGCGAAATTTGGAAAGGTTGATTTGGCAAGTGTGAATATAGATGCGAAATCTGCTGGAAATATGGTTTATACTAATTCTGGTGAGAATTATTCGTCAGTTGGTTTTGTTTTTGATAATATAAAAAGTGAAACATATCCTTCTAAATATTATATAACATCTTCGCAAATTAATTTATCAGATGTTATTGTTAAAAAGATTAATAAGTTATGGTTGGGAAGACGAATAGGAAATATTGTTATTACTGAAAAGACACCTCTTTCTGTTGTTTTGAGGGCACTTAGTTATGAGTATGCTGATATTTATAGGCTTGTAACTAATGTGTATAGTGGTATGATTGATCCTCTTCCAGGATTAAGATATGAAGAAAGGTATAGATGTGCAAAGCAACAGTGTTCTGGTGATGATGAAAACGACTATATTTATTGGTCTGAATGACAGATAATTTTTTCTTCGTTTTCAATTTCGGATACTAATATTTCTTGGAATTGTTCTTTTGAAAGTTTTCCTGTTGGGATTGGTGGAAGTATGTGAACTTCTATTGTCCCCTTGTGTTTTAAGAATCCGTGTTTAGTCCAAAATAATCCAGAATTTATTGCAATTGGAACTACCCATTTATTTTGTATTCCTTGGGTAATAATGCTTAGTCCAGATTTGTATTTTACTTTGGTATTGGGTTTTGTCCTTGTTCCTTCTGGAAAAATGATTATGTTTCTTTTTTTTAATCTTTCGTTAAATTTTTTTGTTAGTTTTTGCAATGTTGTTTTTGTGGCGTTGCCTCTGTCTACCATAATATTTCCTGCTTTTAATAAAGTTAATCCAAAAAGTGGAATGAATGCAAGTTCCTTTTTAAACATAAATACGCAATTTTTAAGGATGTATTGGTATGCGACTGTTTCCCATGCAGATTGATGTTTTGATGCAAATATTACATTTTGATTTTGTGGAATGTTTTCGCGTCCCTTTACATTATATGTTATTTGGCATATATATTTTAATAGAACGAGCATAGTAAAACTCCACCAATATGAGATTGTTATACTTGCTTTTTTAGGGAGTATTATTGCAAGAGTTGCAAGTAATGAAAAGAATGCAGTTAATGTGAAAAATAGAATGTTAAATATTATTGAACGAATGTATATCATTATAAATTTTCCTGTATTTTAAGTATGAAAGTTGATTCGAATCCAGCCTTATTCCATAAATATGTTAGTATATATTTATTATATTCGCTGAAAGTTAGTTTTAGTAGTTGTTTGTTTGAAAATATGCTTGGTTTTTCTTCTGAAAAAATGATTGGGTGTTCTACTATCCTTACATTTGGGATATATTTTTCAAAGATTAGTTTGCTTCGTGGCATATGATAGTAGGAGGTCATAAGTCTGATTGATTCTATGTTATTTCTTTTTATCCAATTTGCACTTTCAAGTCCGTTTTCTATGGTGTTTTCTGCACGACCTGTAAAAATGCGAGATTTGAGATTGTCTTTGGATGTTTTTAGTTGTTTTTGTTTTTGCAAATCAGTTATGGTTTTATCAATTAATTTTTCAAGGGAACTTTGTTTGTATATTCCTGAGATGAAAAGTTTTTTTGCATTCCCTTTTGCGAATTCCTTGATACTGTCAGTAATTCGTTTTTGTTCACCTGTTAAAACTATGATTGCGTCGGTTGGTTCATTTGGTGCAGTATCTTTGAAATTAAGGTTATGTGCGAATACTAAGAATCCTGTTATATATGCAATAAATAATGCAAATAGGAAAAGGATTATTTTTTTGCTTCGTTCTTCTGTTAAAAAAGTATTGTTTGTTGGTTTAAAACCTTCTTTGTATTTTTCTACTACTTCCATTTTATACCATTTGGTTTAAAGTTTTATTTACGGTTAAGACTGCTGTGATTTTGGATATTATTCCAGCAATTAAAGGTATTAAAAATATATACCAATAAATGTTTGATGAAAAGTTAAAGTTTGAAATTATTCCGCCATTAATATTGCTTGCAAATTTTTTTATAATACTTATTGTTAAGCAGGCGATTATGTAGCCGGAGATACCTCCTGCAATTGACAATTGCATCATCTGGTTGGAAAAATGTTTTGATATGTATTTGTTGTGTGCACCAACCATATGCATAATTTCAATTACATTTTTGTTTGCGATTAAGCCCGATTTTGTGGCGTAGGCGATAGTGATTGCAGTAGTTGATAATATTAGTATTATGATTAGACCTAATAATGTTTGAAGGGCGGATATTGTTTTTGAAAATTCGTTCATCCACGATTCATAGGTTTCTAGTGTGATAAGGTTGGAATAATTTTTTATTTCCTCTGTTAATGCTCTTATATTAAGAGGGATTACATCTGAAATTTCAACAGTAATTATTCGAGGAAGAGGGATGTCTAGTTTATTCTTTCCAATTTCGCCAAGCCATGGTTTTAAAAGGTCGATTGTTTCTTTCATATTCATTGCGTAGGAAGATTTTATTCCAGGGGTTTGTTTTAAAATTAGGGTTATGTTTTTTATACGCTCCTCAATTTCCTTATTTGGATTTTTGTGTTTCATATCTGGTAGGACTTGGATTGTAATGTTGTTTGACATACGCTTGTTCCAATCAGTTGTTAAATCGTTGCCAATCATTGCTGTTGCAAATGTGATTGATGCCAAAAATACCATAAATGCTGTGATAAATGGTAAGAAACCTTTATTTATATCTGATTTGAATGCAATATCAGTTTTTAACATTTTTATTCCTTTGTTAAATATCCATTTTCAAGGTGAAGAACAGGGAATTTGAATTGCTTTATTAAATTTTTGCTGTGGGTAGCAATTATTATTGTTGTTCCCATTTTATTTAATTCTAAAAATAAGAATAATAATTTTTTTGCCATTTCTTCATCAACATTTCCTGTTGGTTCGTCAGCAATTAAAATATTAGGATTGTTTATCACAGCGCGAGCAATTGCAACGCGTTGTTGTTGTCCGCCTGATAAAAATGGTGGTTTAGCATTTATAAATTTTTTGAGTCCGACCCATTCGATAAGTTCTGGAACATGGGTGTGTATGTATTTTTCACCTTTACCAATAATTCTTAATGGAAGGGCGATATTGTCAAGGACTGATAGATGGTCAAGAAGGCGGTAATCTTGGAAAACAATGCCTATTTTTCGTCTTATGTTTGCCATATCATTTTGTTTTATGTAATCAATATCCTTGCCAAAAATTTTGATTTTGCCACGGCTTGGACGATTTGCAAGGTGGATTAAGTTTAAAAGGGAGGTTTTACCTGCACCGCTTGCGCCTGTTAAAAAGTAGAATTCGCCTGGTTTTATTTCGAGGTTTATATCCTTTAAAACCTCTGCATTTGTGCCATAGCGAAGCCCTACATTTTGAAGACTTATTATACTTTTATTGTTTTCTTTTACTGGATTCATTTATTCCTCCACCAATATATGATACTTAAAATTTTGAAAATTACAAATATTTATTTGGTAAAAGTAATATTTTGTGTTGATTCTAACGAAGAATCTATTATTATTAATTTAGGTATTTATAAAAAATATGGGGAAATTCAAATGATTATTAAATGTCCTAAATGTAATACAGAATTTGAAATTGAAGATAAAATTTTTCAAAATAAGAAAATGAAATTTCAATGTGCGGAATGTTCTTTTGTTTGGAGTGTGGAAAGTGATGAGGAAGAAGTTCATACTCCAGAGATTGAAACAAAGCCATTAATTAATTCTGATGATGTGGAAAAGGAAAAGAAGAAACTTCTTTATGGACTTGGGGTAGAAGAAAATAATATGGAAAAAAAATCTGTGTGGTATAAGGATTTATTTACTGTAAGAAATGGTATAGTATTTTTGTTGGGAATTTTTTTATTCCTTGTTATCTTTTTTGTTTTTGATTTCCTTTCTGATTTTAAAAATGAAAGTGTTTCAAGAGAAAGACAAAGTATTTTTGATAGAAAAGATAATGGTGTAGATACTTCTAAATTATATATAGAACTTGCAAAACCACTTACTTTGGTGCGTGAAGGAAATAATGACTATATCATTATTCGAGGATTTGTGTATAATCCAAGTAGTGTTACTTTGCCTGTGCCAAAACTTATTATCAAACTTGAAAACAAAGATGAAAGAGTTTTGCAAGAGCAAGAAAGGGAGATTGATGTGCAAACACTTGCTCCACTTGAAAAAACTGACTTTATGTTTAAGGTTTTCAAATTTTCTGGTCAAGTGCAAAGGGTGAAAGTTGAATTTGACGATATGAATAAAATTTAATTTTAGATAGGAGGCGTTATGAAGAAAATATTTTTGATATTGTTTTTGTGCGTTGGTGTGAATGCAAATGCCTCGTGGGTGAATTGGTTTAAACTTTCGGATCAACTTTATAAAATTTATGTGGTATCGGATAATACTTTGGAAACTACGGCTGGATTTTTTCTTACAACTTTTCCATGCTATGGGCAATATAGTCAGGAATATTACAAAACGGCTGCTGGAAAAAATATGATTACTCTTTATTGTTTGGAACCACCAACAGAAATTTATCTTACCTATAATACTAAACCATTGGGAAGTTTTTTCTCTTTGCAGGAAAAGGCACAAGGGTATATGCTTTGTCCGGTGGAAGTTATCGGAAATATGGCAGGTGGCGTTATTCCAAGAATGCAGGTGAAAATTGAAGATTGTAAGAAAAAAGAACTTAACTATAATGCCAACAAAAATATTATAAAAGAATATGATGGAGTTGAAATTTAGGTTATGGATAAGCAGGTTTTTAATTTCACAGTTGATGCAGAATTTAATGATTGGCGAATCGATAAGTGGTTGGCGAAGATGGTGCCTACTATATCGCGTGTGAAACTTCAAAAAATGATAAAGGCTGGTTTCGTTCTTGATAGCAATGATGAAGTTGTTGCTGATGTCAGGCTTAAAATTTCAGAAGGGGACAATTTTACTATTACCATAGTGCCGGAGGAAAAATCCTTTGTTATGAAACCGCAGGAAATTCCTCTGGATATTTTATTTGAAGATGAGGATTTGATAGTTATAAATAAGCCTGCGGGTATGGTGTGTCATCAGGGGGCAGGTCGTGAAGATGGAACTTTGGTAAATGCTCTTTTATATCATACAGGTGGGGTGCTTTCATCCTTTGGTGCGGAGGCTGGGCGTGCTGGTATTGTGCATAGGCTTGATAAGGATACAAGTGGTGCGATGATGGCGTGTAAATCTGACAGAGCGCATATTGAGATGTATAAGCAGTTTGCGAATCACTCGGTGGAGCGTGAGTATTATGCTCTTGTTTGGGGAATTGTGAATCCCATCTCTGGTGTGATTGAAAAAAATATTGGGCGTAATCCTCGGAATAGGCAAGAAATGCAAGTGATGGTTGATGGTGGAAAGCCTGCAATTACAAACTATGAAACGGTGGAAGTTTTTACTGGTGCAAAATTTAAGCCTGTTAGTCTTATAAAGTGCAAGTTGGAAACTGGACGGACTCATCAGATAAGGGTGCATATGGCATCTATTGGGAATCCTATTATTGGGGATGCGGTTTATTGCAATATGCAAAAGCATTTGGTGCAGATTGAAAACAAAGATGTGAAGTCAATGCTTGCCGGTGTAAAAAGGCAAATGCTTCACAGCAGGAATATAAAATTTACTCATCCTATTACTGGGGAGGTTTTGAAATTTGATGCGAAGATTCCTGATGATATGCAAATGGTAATTGACTTTTTTAAATATGAAATATAAGGGAGAATTGAAATGAATTACCAAAAAGAATTTTATCAGCGCAATAGGAGCAAAGCGACTGCGGTCGCCCACAATGTGGGGCGCCTGGGCGACCGCTTGCTGATGGGAAATATATTTAATAAATAGGAGAATTGAAAATGGAAATGATAAGAAAAATTGGTGTAATGGGAATTAATTTTTTAAAATCGGTTGGGCAATTCCTTGTGTTTTTTATGCAAGCAGTTCACAACTGGTTTTTGCCACCTTATTATCCTAAGATTTTATTAAGGCAGATGATAGAGATAGGATTTTATTCTCTTCCTGTGGTATCATTGACAGCGTTGTTTTCTGGAATGGTGCTTGCCCTTCAAAGCTATTCTGGATTTTCACGATTTTCAGCAGAAGGTGCGGTTGCAACGGTTGTAATAATTGCGATTATTCGTGAGTTGGGACCTGTGTTTGCGGGACTTATGGTTGCAGGGCGAATCGGTGCTACTATGGCGGCAAGTATTGGAACTATGCGTGTGACGGAGCAGATTGATGCTTTGAAAACTCTTTCAACTAATCCTTTTAAATATATAGTATCGCCTAGGGTGTTGGCTGGGATTCTTGTGCTTCCTTTTTTGGTGATAATTGCTGATATTATTGGTGTGTTTGGTGGATTTTTGGTTGGTGTAAATGTGTTGGATTTTAATCCGTATGTTTATATAAAAAATACATATAATAGTTTGGAAATGATGGATGTGTTTGTTGGACTTATTAAAGCATCTGTTTTTGGTGGTATTATAACTTCGCTTGGTTGTTATTATGGTTATTATACAAATGGTGGTGCAGAAGGTGTTGGAAAGTCTACAACTAATGCGGTTGTGATTTCTTCTATTTTGATACTTATTTCAAATTATATATTAACTGCAATATTTTTTAATAAGTAGGGGTGTGATATGGTTGATAAAAAAGATATGGTTCCAGCGATAGAACTTAAAGGTGTATATAAATCTTTTGGTTCAAAGTATGTGCTTCGCGATTTTGATTTAACTATTAACAAGGGCGAATCGGTTGTTATGCTTGGGCAATCGGGAATGGGTAAATCTGTAAGTATAAGGTTGATGTTGGGACTTTTGGAATCGGACAGTGGTAGTATTAAAATAAATGGGAAAGAGATTTCTGATTTTAGTAGTGAGGAGTTTTATGAAAACAACAAAAAAATTGGAATGCTTTTTCAAAATGGGGCATTGTTTGATAGTATGAGTGTTTGGGAAAATGTTGCCTTCAGTCTTTTGAATGTGGATAGAATTGAACCTGATATTGCAAGAAAGATTGCAATTCAAAAGTTGGCTGATGTTGGGTTGACAGCAAAGGTTGCGGATATGATGCCGTCGGAACTTTCTGGTGGTATGAAAAAGCGTGTTGGACTTGCTCGGGCAATTGCTGATGATCCAGAAATTATTTTCTTTGATGAGCCTACTACTGGGCTTGATCCAATTATGTCAGATGTTATAAATGATTTGATTGTTCGTTGTGTAAAGCATATTGGGGCTACGGCTTTGACTATTACTCATGATATTGCTTCGGCAAAAAAGATTGCGGACAGGATTGTTATGCTTCGTGATGGTAAGATTGTTTGGGATGGTGCTCCTTCTGATTTATCGAATCCAAATGATGAATATGTGGAACATTTTGTAAAGGGAAGGGCTATTTAATTTCTCTATAATGGTATAACTTATTGAATTTACAGGTGTTTTACCCCCTCCCATAGGTGTTTTTTCCTTGCGGTTTGGGAGATTTTATGATATTATGTATTAGGTTAAAATTTAATAACTTAGTAAGGAGGAAAAAAAATGAATAAAAAAATTTTAGCATCTGTTGTTGTTTTAAGTGGGCTTGTTTTTGGTAGTGATGTGTTTGCTGCTGATTATATAAGTATAGTAGGGGAAGGTATTTGTGAAATGATATTGCCAGTAAATGCTTTAAAAAGCGAAAAAAATTATAATTATGAATTTGCGTATGAAGAGACTTTATATGATGACAGTGGAGAATATTTGGGAATTGATAAAGTATTAACAAAAGTAAAGGAAATATTGCCAGATGCAATTATCACTTCTTATACATATTCTGCAGAAAGTGATCGTATATTATTTAATGTTAATACAAAATTGGATAAAAATTTGTTATATCAATTTTATTTTTTAAAAAATTATATTGATAATGATATATCAGATAATTTAACAGATGAGTTTACTTCTTCTAAGGAATATTTGGATTGTAAGGATATGGCGGTTAAGTCGGCTATGAAAAATGCGGTGGATAAGGCGAAGATTTTTAAGGCTAGAATTGTTGCTACTGATGATCCAAAATATGGCTCTTATGATAAAAGTTATATTTATAAAGTAGGAGATGATAAAATGATATATCATTATAGGGCATCTTATAAAGCCGTGGCTGATTAGTTTTATTTGACTTATTTGTTAAGGTTTGTTAAACTCCTATTTTGATGTAGGAGTTTTTTTTATGAAGAGTAAAGTTGTTTTTGAATGTCAAAATTGCGGGGCGAAATATTCCAAATGGATGGGTAAATGCGAATCGTGTAATTCTTGGAATTCTATTGTAGAGGCTCGTGATGAAATGTCGGCTATTCCAACGGGGCTTACCGCTGGGATTGGTGGGGTGAAACTTAACTTTTCAAACCTTGATGGTGAAACTTCTGATTATCCGAGAATTTCCTGTGGTATAAAGGAACTTGACAGAACACTTGGTGGTGGGCTTGTCGCTGGTGGTGTAATACTTGTTGGTGGGGATCCTGGAATTGGAAAATCAACGATACTTTTACAGGCTGTTTCGAATGTTGCAAGGGGTGGAAAAGTTTTTTATTTAACCGGTGAAGAATCAGTTAATCAAGTAAGGATGAGAGCAGGGCGACTAGGGCTTTCTGATGCGCCGGTGAAGTTGGCTGCTAATTCAAATATTCGTGATATTGTTGCAACCCTTAAGGAAGAAGATGATGTAAAGGTTGTTGTGATTGATTCTATACAGACTATGTTTTTGGATAATATAGAATCTGCCCCTGGGACTATATCACAGGTAAGAAGTTGTGCGAATGAACTTATTAGGCTTGCAAAGCAAAGGAATTTTACTTTGTTTTTGATTGGGCATGTGACAAAGGAGGGGGCGATTGCGGGACCTCGTGTTTTGGAGCATATGGTTGATACTGTTTTGTATTTTGAAGGGGAGCGTGGGCATCATTTTCGAATACTTCGTTCGGTAAAAAATCGTTATGGTGCAACTGATGAGATTGGTGTGTTTGAAATGACTGATAAGGGACTTAGTGAGGTAGCGAATCCTTCGGCTTTGTTTTTGGCAGAGCGTCGTGGAAATATTTCTGGTTCGTCTGTGTTTGCTGGGGTTGAGGGAACAAGGCCTTTGCTTCTTGAAATACAGGCGTTGGTTTCTGCATCAAATTATGGTAATGCAAAGCGGTCTGTTGTTGGTTATGATTTGGCAAGGCTTTCTATGATTACGGCTGTGTTGGATGCAAGATGTCATCAGGAATTTTATAACTATGATATATTTTTAAATATTGCTGGTGGGCTTAAAATAACAGAGCCTGCGGGTGATTTGGCGGTGGCGGCTGCTTTGATGTCGTCAAAAAATAATATACCTGCTCCGGCTGATATGGCTATATTTGGTGAGATAGGATTATCTGGTGAAATAAGGGCTGTGAATTTGATGGATTTGCGTGTGAAGGAAGCAGCAAAACTTGGGTTTAAAAGGGTTTTAATGCCTAAATCTGTGAATAAAAAGAATATGTCGGATTTTGGTATTAAGGTAATTGAAATTGGACATATTCAGGATTTGGTGAATATGTTTATGAAGTGATTTAACTAAATGGGATTAAGAAAGGAAGACTGTGATGTTTTTTAAAGCAAAGGAATTTTTACCTGTTGTAGTCCAAATGGAAGGTTGTAGCTTATGCAATCTTAATTGTCGTAATTGTTATATGCGTGAACATAATTTTGGTATTATTAAACCAGGTTATTTGAAATTGGAGGATTTTGTTTCCTTTTTGGATAAGAATCCTTTTATAAAGAAAATAGAATTATGTTGGAATGGAGAAATTTTTTTAAATCCTGATTTATTGGATATTTTAAAGGTTGCTTATGAAAGAAAAGTCGTTCTTTCTTTTAATACAGTTAATTTTAATAAAGTTTCTGATGAAGTAATTGAGGCTATTGTTAAGTATAAGGTTATTTGTCTGACTGTGGCAATAGATGGAGCATGTCAGGAAACTTATGTTAAATATAGAAGAGGTGGAAACTTTGATACAGTAATAAATAATATAAAAAAGATTAATGAGT